>DASRBA010000345.1:0-23258 GCA_035637895.1 Myxococcaceae bacterium | reverse complement strand
CCCCTGCCAAGTCCACTTCTACCTCAACCCCAACCCCGACCCCGAAGCCGACTCCCAAGCCCACCTCGACGGCCGCGACGCACCAGGACACGTTCACTCCCGTCGCCGCCACGGCCAAGGCCCAGCCCGCCAACACCGGGGCGAAGGACTCGGCGATCGCCGCGCAGGTGAAGTCGGAGGTGGTCGCCGCCTCCAACAACGGCGCGGACGCGGCGCAGCTGATGACCATCGCCCACCAGCGCGCGGTCGAGCTCGTCCGCCAGCAGTACCCCAGCGCCGGTCCCTCCGAACGCATGGACCGCGCGGTGGCGATCGCCACCTACGTCCTCAACGGCCCCGGCCAGATCGATCACCTCTCCCAGGTCGACTCCGGCCAGACGAAGACCGTCCAGTACATGCGCGACATCGCCGCCAACGACCCGGGTGGAAACAACTTCGCCCAGATGGGCCTCGACCACACCCACGGCGGCGGCACGTTCTACGACGGCTACAGCGACCACACGGACAATCAGGCGTTCCACACCAACTTCTTCGTGGCGGCCGGGTACGTCGCCGGCGGCGACCTCGCCATGGTCGCCAAGGCCCAGGCCGGGAACATCTACCACGAGACCCTCGACCCCGACGCCTGGGTCGCCGGCGGCGGCTCCATGGCCGACTTCGCCGCCAGCTCCACCGGGATCGTCACTGGCCAGCAACTCTGGAAGGCCCGCGCGTACGGCGCCGAGGCCGAAGCCGGCAAGCACGCCGACGGCCGCGACATCGATCTCCTCGAGCCCGTCTTCGTCGCCGGCTTCGTCTCCGACGCCGGCACGCCGGCGCCCAACGTGGCCGGCATGTCGCCCGCGCAGCGCCAGGGCGCCACCCAGCTGATGCAACGGATTTCCGACCTCCGCGCGTCGCCGCTGTATCAGCTCGCCACCGAGTACAACCCCGGCGCCTATTCGTTGATCCCGAAGACCTCCATCCTCGGGATCATCCAGGGCCTCCAGTCCATCGGCCTCCTCCGCTGATCGAGCGGACGGCGTGGAGTAGAGTCGACGCATGCACGTCCCCGTCGTGAGGACCGTCTACAGGTCGACCACGCAGCTCGACTGGAGCGAGGCCGCCACCTGTCCGCACTGCGGCTTCAAGTCCCGCGCGGGCGTCGTCGCTCGGGGGCGCGGGTACGGCAGGACGTATTACGGGCTCGGCAGGGAGTCGGCACAGGAGGGCGCGAACATCGACGCCTTCAGCTCCGCGGTCTCCGCCGCGAGGAGGATGATCGAACGCGCGCGTTGCCCGAAGTGCGGGAAGCGCGCGGGCGGCGTGGTCTGGCTCGGGATCAGGTCCGCCTTCCTGTGGTCGTTCGTCGTGACGTTCGGCCTGGTGGTGATCCCGGGGTTCACCGGCAAGGGCCTGGGCCCCGGCTCGGCGGTCGTGGGCGTCGTGGCCTTCGCGCTGCTGGTGACCTGGAGCGTGCGGCGCGGACTGGCGCACGCGGACGAGGTCGTGCGCTTCGAACCGGTGGAGACCATCACCCTGCCATTGCCCGGCTCCTCCGAGCCTCCGCCCGCCGCCGCTCCCCGCCCATCACGCCCGAGGCCGCCCGCGCCTGCTGCATCGGCAGCGCCCGCGCCGGCTCCGACTCCGGGGCCGGTGGACCCGGACGCGCTGGAGCTGGACTTCGACCGGAGCTGGCAGAAGAAGGGCTGAGGCTGACTACCAGAACGTGACGTTCGCGCCCGCGGACGCGCGCCATCCGCGGAAGAGCTGCAGCGCTCCCGGCGCGACGAGGTATCCCGCGCTCACGTCGAGGAAGACGTTGCGGCTCGTCCACAGGTGCGCCCCGACGAGCGCGGTGGCCTGGAAGAAGTGGCCGTACGACGGGTGCACCACGCCGCCGGCCTCCACGGCATAGAACGGGATCAACCAGTGCCGCCGCGGGTTCCGCTCGAACGAGAGGTCGAACCCGGCGGCGTAGATCAGCCCCAGCGGCACGCCCGGCGCGGTCGAGGAGAGCAGGTCCGCCCGGAGGTAGACCCGGCCGTGGCTGGGGCCGCGGTTCTCGTTCCGGTGGATCCACGCGGTCACCGCCAGCTCCAGCGAGACGCCGTGCAGCACGCCCACCTCGTCTGTCGCCACCGGGAGGAACACCCCGTACCGCGCGCCGGGGAGCAGGAACGACGTCCACTCCTCGACGACCTCCAGCGTGAAGGCGCGGCCCACCTCCTCCGCTCCGTCGGAGGCGAAGACGCGGAGCTCGTACCGGCCCGTCTGGTCGTCGCGCGGGCGCCAGCGCAGGCGAGCGTCCCCGGCGTCGAATTCAGCGCCCGGCGGGAGCCCTTCGGCGCGGTACTTGAGGGGATCCCCGTCGGGATCGGTGGCGGTGAAGAATTCCTTGATCTCTTCGCCCGTGCTCGCTCGCCGTTCCTGGGCGCCCTCGAACCGGGGCGGATGGTTGGCGAGGAGCGCGACCGTGGCGAGGACCGAGGCGAGCGTGACCATCAGGACCCTCCAGGGCTCCGGGCGTCATAGCATCGCCCGGTGAGCGCGCCTCGGGCCAGATCGATCGAGCGAACCGTGGGGCTGGGGATGTTGAAGGAGATGCTCAGGGGATGACCTTCTCCTCGGCCGCGCGCTTCCCGTCGCGCTCGCAGACCATCCCCACCAGGCGGGTGCACACGTCGACGTGGACGACGCGGCACTGTTCGACCTTGGAGCGCATGTCGTCCCTGATTCGCTCTTCCTCCGCGCGCCGCTGCTCGTTGCACTCCTCGTACTTCGCGACGAACAGCTTCTGCACGGCGGCGTGGGACGCATCCGCGTCGGCGCCTTCGGCCATGTCCGCGCAGATGCTCTGGGCGCAGCTGCCCTCGTCCGGTGGAGCGTCCCGTTTCGCGCCGTCGCGCACGCACGCGGCGACCCAGCGATCGAAGCGGCGCTTCGCCTCGCGCGGCAACTCGGCGATCCACTTGTCGCACGGACCCTGCGCATCGCTCGGGCTACAGATCCGGCTCGAGATCAAGAAATCGCTCACGTCCGTGTGCAGCTCCAGGCTCGGCCCCTCGCCCTCGCTCGCGCCCGCATCGGAGCGGAAGCCCAGGTAGGTGACGGTCTCTCCCGTGCCGTTCCCTCCCATGTAGCGCTCGCCCGCGCACACCTGGAGGGTCGCGCCGGGACACCTCGCGTCCGTCCTCGGCTGACACGTCTCGTCGAGGTGCCCCATGGCGAGGGGAAGATCGAGCGCGCCCTGGATCAGGTCGAGGTTGTAGTACGCGCGGAGTCGCACCTCGCGCCCGGCATCTCCCTTGGCCGCCGCGATCGCTCGCCGCTCCGCGTCCGCCGCTTCGCCCTGCTTCGCCTTGTCCAGGTGGTACAGGCACAGCCCGAGGTCGGCCCACAGCCCGGCGTTCTCCGGGTGCGCCCTGGTGGCCGCGCGGTAGAGCTGCCACGCGGCGGCGTAGTCATGGCGCTGGTATGCCGAGAGCGCCCGTTCCTCGAGTGAAGGCTGGCCGGCGAGGAACAGCGACAGCAGCAGTGCGGGGGGCATTGGAGAACGGGTAGCAAATGGTGGGCCGACGTCTCATCTCCTGGATGGCCGTCCGATGCAATGGGTGGATCTGGCCGCCCCCAGACGCCGGGTAACGCGGCCGAGGCCGGAGGCGGACAACCTCACTTCCCCGCGGGACGCCCGGCGGCCGGGCATGAGGCCGGCACCTCGGGCGCCTTCACGCCCCACGCCGGATTCACCGCCGCGCAGTAGCCCTGCCGCGCGAGCCCGGCCAGCGCCTGCTCCAGCTCCCGCCGGTCCTTCACCACCACCGGAGGCCGGCACGGCGGGAAGAGCAGCGCCGGCAGGTTGGCGGAGTTGGTGGCTCCGTCGCGCTCCATCGGCTCGGCGGCCGGGTTGTACTGGTCCGACCCGTGGTTGATGAGCCGGGCCTTCTGGCCGTGCGCGGCGAGGGTGGCGTTGAGGCAGGCGACCACGTCGCGGTCGCGCTCCCACCCATTCCCGAACGACGGGTCCGACGCGTACGCTCCGCGCTTCACCTCCGCCTTCGAGGCGAGGAGCAGCACGTCGTAGTCGGCCGTGAACGGGCTGGCCTTGATCAGCGGAGCGTCCGGCCGCGGTTGTGCGATCACCGTGACCACCTCGCACGCCTCACCGCGCGCGGTCGCCGCGTCGAGGTGGATGGGGGCCTGCTCCGAGTACGAGCGCTCGTAGAACGCGCGCACCGCCTCGTCCGTCAGGTCCGCCTGCTGGAGAGAACCTCGGGCGGTGCGACACACCACGCGGTCCGGATGTGACACCGGATCCAGGTGCACCATCCCCTGGATGATGTCGCGCCGCCCACCGCCGTCATGGTGGTGCAGGCTCCCGAGGTTCTCCTCGTTGAAGTGCTCGACGCGCTTCTCGTCGCTGAGCTTGCTCAGGTGCTGGTCCACCGGGATCAGCCCCTGGATGAGCGGCTTGTCGGAGGTCTTCCCGTGGACGGTGATCCCCTTCGTCGCGTACCCCTTGGCGATCCACGCCGCCGCCGCCGGGTTCACCGGGCGGAAGGCGATCACCTCGCCCATCCCGCACGCCACCTCCGCGATGGCCAGCGCGTGCTCGCGCGCGATCCCCGACGCGCGCTCGTCGTACGCGGCGCCGATCTCCTGCGCTTTCGTCGTGCAGGCCGCCACCGGCGCCGGAGGCTGCCCCTGCCCCTGCCCCTGCCCCTGCGACAGCGCGAGCAGCAGGCCGAGCAGCGCGGCCAGGCGGGTCGGCAAGACGGGGCGCATGGCCCCACGTCATCACGAGCCGATGGAAATCACGAGGGCGAACACCGTGATCGTGACCACCACTCCACCGATGGTCAGCCCCAGCCCGATCAGGCCCTTGTTCCGATGTCCCGGCGCCGAGCGCGAGACGACCATCAGGTTGACCACCAGCGAGGCCAGCACGATGGGCGGCAGGCACAGGAACGAGAGCCCGCCCAGCCACAGGCCGGCGTTCTCCAGTCGCGTCCCCTTCGGCGCGGCCGCCACCCGCTGCTCGCGCAGGCCCCAGCAATTGGGGCACATGGGGAGCGCGTCCGGGCGCGTCCGGCGCTCGCACGCCTCGCACATGAAGGCGCCGCAGCGCTGGCACGTCCAGGTGGCGGGCGCCGGGGGATGCGTCCGGGTCGCGCAGTTCGACCCGGCCGGAGCCAGCGCGCTCACCGCGCGCGGACCGCCATCGGCTGGGCCTGCACCACCCGGCCGCCGGTGAGGTGCTGGCGGATGGCCATGGCCGCCTCCTCGTTGGGGACGTTGATGGTGAGCTCTGTGTCGGTGATGCGCGTGGGGGTGATCATCTTCTTCCGCTGGAAGAGGAAGTAGATGACGACGGGCACCGCCACCATCGAGGCCAGGGCCAGCACCCCCGCGGCGGTTCCTCCAGCGCTGCCCTCCGCCGCCGCCAAGAGGCCGATCCCCGCGAACATCGCGAAGATGACCCACAGGACGTCGAGGCCGACCATGATCTTGGCCAGCCGCCACTTCGACCACCCGGCGTCGGTGAAGGGCAGCTCCCCGGCCGCCTTCTTGGTGAGGATCATCGCCACGATCGCCGCCAGCAGCAGGCCGCCGAAGGGCACGAAGATCAGGGCCGGAATCCAGCGCGGGTACCAGGCGAACTTCACCTTGCGGAAGGAGACCCCGGTGCGCTCGCCGGTGATCAGGCAGACCGGGGGCAGATCGAAGGAGCTCATCTCGTTGACGGGAAGGGTGAGTGCGGACATGGCCCGCCAGCATAGACGCGTTCCCGGCCGGAGCGGATGACGGTAAAGGGGGAAGACCACCCAGCCGTCACACCAGGAGCCCCACCCCATGCAGAAGATCGCCCCGTGCCTGTGGTTCAACGGAAACGCCGAACAGGCGGTGAAGTTCTACGTCTCCGTGTTCAAGCGGTCGAAGATCACCAGCATCATGCGCCACGGCGACGCCGGGCCGGGCAAGAAGGGCTCGGTGCTGATGATGGAGTTCAAGCTGGAGGGGCAGGATTTCATGGCGCTCAACGGCGGCGCGGACTTCCCGCACTCGATGGCCATCTCGCTCTACGTGCACTGCAAGGACCAGAAGGAGACGGACGCCCTCTGGCGCAAGCTGCTCAAGGGCGGCGGCAAGGAGATCCAGTGCGGCTGGGTCACCGACAAGTTCGGCGTCTCCTGGCAGATCATCCCGGACCAGCTGCCCAAGCTGCTGATGTCCAAGGACAAGGCGAAGTCCGACCGGGCGATGAAGGCCATGATGCAGATGGTGAAGATCGACATCAAGACGCTGGAGCGAGCCGCAGCTGGCGCTTGAGGTCGCGCCCGATTCCCCGGAGGGCGGCCCCGGCCATCAACCCCGGCGTGATCGCGCCCTCCGCCGGGATGCCGCGGGCGAGGAACTCCAGGAAGCGCACCTGGTACTTCCGGTCCGTCATCGACCAGCGGATCAGGGTCTTGATGATCGGCACCGGGGGCTCGTCGTACAGCTCGCGCTTCAGCCGGCCGCAGGTGGCGAGGAACATGGCGTGCGTCTCCTCCTTCACCCGCTTCGCGTAGCCCGCCATCGCCTCGTCCCACCCCTTCGCGCCGGAGAGCCACGTCCCCAGCGCCTCGTCCAGCAGCTTGGCTTCGATCAGCGCGTCGTAGATGCCCTGCGCGTCCACCGGGTCCTTGAAGTGGAGCGCGTCGCCCACCAGGACCCAGCCGGGCCCGCTGCCCTCGCGGTACCCGTTGCCGATGCGGCGGATGCCGTGGATGCGGTTGACCTGCTCCGCGCCCGCCAGCCGCCGCCACACGCTGGGCATGGAGCGCAGCGTGTCGAGATAGTGCGACTTCGGGTCCTTGCGGTCGTCGACGCGGTCCGCCCGGAGGTGCGTGTTCACCGAGATCAGCCCGTCCGGCATGGGGAGCATGAGCACGTCCGCGCCGCGGCCGGTGGTGTAGATGTGCCCGGCGTGGACGCCCGGCTCGACCGGGGCGACGTTCCTCCAGTCGGCGTAGTGCACGGTGCTCACGTGCACCGCGTCCTCCTCCACCACCTCCGCGCCGACCTCGCGCGCGACGCGGCTCCAGCGCCCGTCCGCGCCCACCACGCAGCGGGCGGTGATGCGCTCGCCGCGGTCGTTGGGCCCGCCCACCACGCCGGTCACCTTCCCGCTCGAGTCGCGCAGCACGCCGGTGATGGGGAAGCCGTCGCGCCGCTCCACGCTGGGGTAGCGGTCCAGGCTCTTCCACAGCAGCTCGTCGAAGCGCCGCCGGTCGACGCCGTAGAAGTAGTCGCGCCCGAACACCTTGGGCATCGTCATCAGGACGCGGAAGTATTCGGCGAACTGGAACCCGAAGATGACGATCTTCGCGTGCGGGTCCGCGTACTGCCGCTCCTCGATGCCCAACTCGTCCAGCAGCTTCATCGCGCCGGGGTGAACGGTCGGCGACGAGGGCACGGCCGGGACGCAGGGGAAGGTGGCCCGGTCCACCACCAGCACCTTGTGACCGCGCGCGCCCAGCCGCGCCGCCAGCGAGGAGCCCGCCGGTCTCCCACCTACGATCACCACGTCGTACTGCGCCGGCGGTTCGAACATTCGATCATCCTAGGGGGGTTGATTTCGTGTCAGCAGAACTTTATAGAGCCGCCCCCTTTCCCGAAGCCCCTTCGGGAACTTGCCAAGGAGATGTGGGATGCGCGGAGTGCTCGCAACGGTGGTCCTCGCCGCAGGTCTGGCCGCCTGTGGAGATCCGGAACGGCTGGCCCAGGCCCAGGCCCCGCTGACGGCCACGGACGTGGACGTGGCGCCCGAGTGCGCCGGGTACATGACCTTCGTCAACACCGCCTCCTACGACACGCTGCACCTGTACGTGCCCAGCAACGTGGCGAACAACATCATCGCCGCGCGGCCGATGGCGTCGCTGGCGGCCCTGGTGGCGGTGGACCAGGTGGCGGCCACCCGCCTGCAGCAGCTCTACGCGGCCTCGATCGCCCAGGGCTTCATCAACGCCTCCACCTGCGTGGGCGTCTACGACAACCTGCTGGTGTCCGCGGATGACGCGGCGGCGATCGTCTCGCTGGTGGACTCGATCAGCGACCAGGAGATGCACGACATCCTGCCGTACGCCTGGAACGGCGCGGTGAACCTGCTCGGCGCCCGGCCCTTCACCACGGTGGCGCAGATCTCCAACGCCTCCGGCATCGGCCCGGTGAGCATGCACAACCTCCGCAACGCGGCCACGCTGAGCCGGCCGTTCGAGCAGCTCGCCGCCGCGATCAACGGGGCGCACCCGCAGGCGCGGCTGCTCCGCCACTTCAACTGGTACGAGGAGCTTCAGAACGCGAACTACGCCTACCGGCTGAGCGGGATGACCTGCTTCGGCGTGGACCCGGCGCTGCTGCCCAACGGCGCCGAGATCCGCCCGAACCTCGCCGACGCGACCGAGGTCTACAACGCGGCGTCGTACACGGTGACCTACGCCAACTACTTCATCAACCCGGACGTCGACGGGACGGCGGGCCTGGCGAACCTCCAGTCCGTGACCGCGGGCAAGTCGTTCTTCGGCTGCTACATCGAGTACGCGAACGACCCGTGGAGCGGGCACACCATCCGCTTCTTCGTCGACCAGGTCGCGGGCGTGGAGGTGCTGGCCGAGACCTGGTGGGTCGAGTAACCGGCTAGAAGCCGAAGAAGTGGGCGACCGACTTCGCCGCGGAGCCGATGCCGCTGGCGACGGTGCCCACCGCTCCCTGCACCCACTCGCCGGCGGCCTTGATCCCGCCGGCGATCTTGTCGTTCACCGCGGCGAACGCCTCGGGGATGCGCTGCAGGCCGGGGATGTGGGACCACTCGGCCAGCTTCTGCATCGCCAGCTCCGGCACGTTGGTGACCAGGCCGTAGAGGCCGCCGGCGATCTTGCCCACGTCGCCGTGCTGGACGCCGCCGGCGAGGTCGGAGGCGCGGCGCTCCACGCTCCGGAAGGCGATGCCGTCCAGGTACGAGCCCGCGCTGTCCTGCGGCAGCGGGATGTCCTTGGCGTTGCGGGTGACGCCGTCGGTGCCGGTGACGGTGCCGCTCCTGGGCGCGAAGGAGATCATCATCCGCGAGTCGCCGGTGGAGATCCCCAGCTGGTTGCCGTTGGCCCAGCGGGAGTCGAAGTCCTTGGCGTCCATCTCGCGCTTGACGCCCCAGGGGTCGGCCACGTCGACCTTGGTGATCTTCCCGGAGGCGTCGCGCTGGTAGCCGGTGACCACGACGTAGTGGTTCTCGCCGTTCTTCGGATCCGGGGCGTTCCCCGGCGCGTCGGTGAGCACCATGGTGGGGATGCCGTTGTCCACGTTCTTCGCCAGGTCCTCCAGCGAGCCCTCGTTCTTCACCGAGGCGCGGAGGTTGTGGGAGTTGGCGTAGTCGGCGATGTCGTCCGGCGCGGTCCCGAAGTTGAAGGCCCGGATGTCCGGGTCGATCTGCTCGTGCGTCATCGGGTGACCGAAGTAGCTCTCGATCATCGCCATCGACGTGGTGCCGCAGGAGTTGGTCTGGCCCTGGTCCTGCGGCTCGAGCGGGATGTTGCGGTCGACCGGGCCCTTGGCCGGGGCGAAGGTGTCCGCGCGGCGGAGCGCGCTGGAGGCGGTGGGGGCCTGCGCCGCGGGCTGCTTCGCGGTCGCGGTGGCGGCCCGGGGAGACGCGGACGGGGCCGCGGGGGAGAGGGCGTTGGCGGTGGGGTTGGAGAGGCGCATGGGGATTGCGAAATTCTCCGCGCCTCCACCATCCAGGTCTTGTCAGGCCATATTGCACCTCAATTCCGGGGCCCCTCAGGCGCTGAGAAACTGCGATGCTCCATCCCGTGCCGCCCGAACCACCCTCGCTCCAGGCCCAGTTACACGACGAGCTCTACCGCGAAGGCTGCCAGATCCTCCGCCCCTACCTGCCGCTGGTGAACGGGATCACCCCGGGCAAGCCGGTGGACCTGGACGACATCGAGCGCGGCCGCCGCCTCCTCACGCGCGCGCTGGACCTGAGCCCCAACAACTGGTCGGCGTACTGGTTCCTGGGGATGGCGGCCCGCGTCGCCGGATACAAGGACCAGGCCTACGAGGCGTTCTGCCGCGCGTGGGCGATCAACCCCAACCACGTGGACGTGGGGCGGGAGCTGGTCCTGCAGTGCTGCATCAACGGCCGCGGCGCGGAGGCGGTGCAGGTCTCCGGGAAGGTGCTGGGGCTGAAGCCGGACGACGCCGGGCTCCTCTCCAACCACGCGCTGGCGCTGCTGCTGGCGGGGGAGGTGGGCCGGGCGCGCTTCTTCGCCTCGAAGGCCACGGTGGCGGCGCCGGACAACGTCGCGGCGCAGGGCGTGGCCCAGGTGATCGAGGACGTCATCTTCGGGCGGATGCCGCGCCCCACGAAGTGGCCGTGGGACGAGCCGGAGGCATGACGCCCTCGGCGGGGAAGCGGTCCAGGTAGCCGGGGCGCCGAATACCCGCCACTCCGGGAACGCGAGTCGGACGCACCCCGGCGCGCGGGGCTATCATCCGCGGCGTATGCGCTCCTGCCCCTTGCCGATCCGTCCCCTGCTGTCCGTTGTGCTCGCCGTCCTCGCGCTGGGGGGGTGCCGGATGCACCGGGTGGTCGGGCCACCGCCCATCCCGGAAGAGAGCCTCCCCAGCTCCATGCAGCCGGACAACCCCAACAAGTGCCGGCAGGCGATGGCGCAGGGGGCGCCGCTGCTCACCGAGCTCCCCGCCACGGAGAAGGCGAACCTGGAGATCCTCAGCCGCGGCGGCGCGGTGGCGGTGGCGTTCTCCGGCTGCAACATGCAGGTGCTCTACAACTGCCGGCTGGGCGGGAAGTACTACTGGTACGCGGTCAGCCCGACCTCCGACTCGTTCGAGATCAACGACGAGGACTCCCTCTACGCCAAGCTCCCCATCGGCGCGGTCGGCCTGGAGGCGGACCTCCAGCGGTGGGGGAAGCTGAACGTGCAGACCAGCGTCTCCGGCCAGCTCCGGCTGGATGGGCTGCAGCCGTCGGACATCCCGATGGACGGGGAGTGCGCGCGCGCCACCCACGTCATCGGCGCGCTCTCGGTGGGCGCGTTCGTGATGTCCACCTCGGGAGGAGGGTCGGTGGGCGGCGGCGTCAACACCTGGGTGGTGGGCGGCGGCGGGAAGATCGGGCACGACACCAAGGTCGTCCGATCCGCGGGGCAGCCGGACACCTGTGGACAGAGCAGCGAGCAGGCCCCGCCCCAGAGCTGCCGCTCGCCCATCCAGGCGTTCCTGTGGGCGATCCCCAGGCGCGCCGCGCCGGCCGTCGCCATGGCGCCGATGCCTCCTCCGATGGCCGCTCCCGCGCCGGCGCCTCAGTACGCGCCGGCGCCCGTGCCTGCCCCGGCGGCGATGCCTCAGCCTCAGTACGCACCGCAGCAGCCGGTCCCGGGTGCGCCGTATGCGCAACAGGCCCCCATGCCGCGCGGGAGCACGGTCGCCGTGGAGCTGCTCTCCGCCCACGCCGACAGCCGCTGGGACGTCTACGTGGACGACGAGGTGATCTGCACCACGCCGTGCAAGCGCTTCCTCGACCCGTCGCACCCGATCTTCCTCCGCACGCGCGACCACGACTGGTTCCGGCCTCCGGACGAGGTGGCGGTGCCCAACCTCTTCCCCGCCGCCCGCGAAGGGGCGGTGCAGCTCCAGGCCCGCCCCACGATGAAGGGCGAGCTGGCCGCGGGCGCGACCTTCGCCTCGCTCGGCGGGACGGCGGTCATCACGGGGATCTCGCTGGCGGGCGTGGGGTGCTCGAGAGCGACCGGGACAGGGCTCGACAGCGGGATGTGCAACAGCGGGTTGATCACGCTCGGCGCGGGGACCCTGGTCACCGCCGGCGCGGTGTGGCTGATCCTCGACTCGCTGCCGAAGGCGGTGGTGGCGCCCCTGAAGCAGTACATCGCCACGGGGTCGGAGTACCCGCGCTAGGAGCGATCAGAGCGACCTGACGCAGCAGCAGAAACCCTCACCCGCAAAATGTACCGCCCACCACCCTTGGGCCGGCAAGGATGGTGGGCGTCGAGGGCCCCCCAATGGGACCCCACACACAGGTATGCGTGCTGCTTGAGTCCGCTAGAAAGCACTCCTGGTGCCAGGGCTCCTCACGCGGTAACTCGCGGAGATCACCCGGTTTGCCGGCCGAGGTGCGGTCGTGAACCGCGACAGGGTTGTCCCGGTTGAGCGGCGTTCCTCGGGGCGATCGCGTCGTGGTGAAGAGGGGTGGAGAGAAAGGCACGCCCGCGGGCGGTCCTCAAAGACGTTCCCCCAGGCGAACGCCTGAAGTACCCGCCCGCGGGTGCCGAGTTTCTATTCACTGCCCCAGTGTAAGTATTCTCGGATGATCTCCTACTTTGTTGCTAACTGAGAAATGTCCTGACAGAGCGCGGAAATGCGACTACCCGCTCGCATGGGGTCTGAGCGGTGGGGCCGTTAGAGTGCGCGCCGCCCATGGCCCGCATCGAATCCGCCCCCACTCCTGCTCCGGTTCCGACCCCCTCGCCGGCGCTCGCGCCTCCCGCGGCGACGGCGACTGCCGAGACCCAGGCCCCCGCGCCCGCCCCGTTCAATCCGGGCTCGGCCCGGTCGTTCGCCTCCGTGACGGGGCGTGAAGCTCCGGCCCCCGCCGCGCCGAGCACCACCGCCTCCGATGCCGGCCCGGCCAAGACGGCCCCTGGACGGCTCCCGCCCGGCCTGAGCCAGGACCAGCTCCAGTCGCTCGCCGGTGAGGTGGATCGCTCGATGAAGGGCCTGGGCGTGCGCTCCGACGACCTCCTGGGTGCGCTGCGCAAGCTCCCGCCGGAGGACGCCGGCCGCTTCCGGGAGGTCTACCGGCAGCAGTACGGCCAGGACCCGGCGGCGCGGATGAACGGCGAGTGGGGTCTCAGCCGCCCCGATCGCGAGCGCGCCGCCGCGTACCTGGACGGCAAGGCCCTGCTGGGCGACGCCATCGGTCTGCACACCGCGTTCGCCGAAGGGGATGGGTCGCACGCGAAGTCGCTGCTGCAAGGCGGGACGGCGGCGTCGAACGCGGCGCTGACGAAGGCGTACGCGGACCACTACGGGCGAGACCTCGAGTACGACATGCGCGGCTTCGCCGTCGACCCGGCTGCCGTCTTCGAGGCACACAACCTGGTGCCCAAGCTGTCCGGGCTGAAGGCTGAGGATCTGAAGGCGGCGTACGCGATGCTGCACGGGCCGCAGGTGGCGGAGAACGCGCAGCGGATCGCCCAGCTCACCGCGGGCGCGCCGGCGTCGACGCCGGAGGGGCGGAAAGAGATCTACGGGCTGCTGTCGCGAGCGGGCGGCGAGGAGCGGCAACTGCTGTCGGACACCTTCAAGCAGCAGACGGGGAAGGACCTGACCGAGACGCTGAAGCCGGTGTTCGCGGCGTCCGCCAAGGACCCGCGCCCGCCGCTGGACCCGACCAGGACGGTGGCCATCGTGGTGAGCTCCGGGAACTGGGGGAAGCAGTTGGACGGGAGCGCCGACCACCCGGTGGGCGGGTATCACTGGCGGGAGGTGGAGGGGTACGTGAAGGAGGCGCTGGACCACGGGTACACGCCGGTGATCTACACGGTGGACGGGCTGCCGCCGTCGCCGGACGCGAGCTCGCTGCTGCAGAACACGCTCGGGTACAAGTTCGGGTTCGGGACGGCGAAGGAGAACGGGCCCGGGTCCCCGCAGGGGCAGGCGATCCTGGAGGCGTTCCAGTCGCCGCGGCCGATCGCCGACTTCGACCCTTCGCAGTTCGCCGCGCTGCACGTGGCGGGCGGGCACGGGTCGAACCAGGACCTGGTGGGGAACAAGGACGTCGAGCGCGCCGGGCTGGCGATGCACCAGGCGGGGAAGGTGGTCACCGCGGTGTGCCACGCCACGCCGGCGCTGGGGAAGCTGCTGGAGGGGTCTCGCGCGACCGGCTTCTCGCCGCAGCTGGACGCCGTCTCCACCGCCGCCGGCTACGTGCTGCCGGAGTTCATCCCGACGTACGACGCGCACCAGGGGCTGCGGCAGATCGGCGCCACGGTGGACGCGGTGGGGGTGGCCAAGGCCTTCGCCAACCCCAACTTCACGGAGCTGGTGAACAAGGACGGCATCCCGGTGATGACGGGGACCGGGCCCGAGGCCACGGATGACGTGGCGCGGTTCGCCTTCGGGTGGCTGGCGCAGCACCCGGTGAAGGCGCGGTAGCGGGGACCTTGAATAAGCTGCGGTCCGTGCGCGAGCCCTCCCGCTGGCTGCCGTGGATCGCGGTTCTCTTGTTCCTCTCTCCGGTGGCGGCGTCCGCGCAGCAACCGGCGTACGACTCGCCGCTGGGGCACGTGCGCGCGTACTCGGGGGTGATCGGCGCCTTCGCGCCCGGGGAGCTGAACGCGTACGGGATCGGCGGGGTGTTCGAGCCGAAGGCGATCGTCTGGGACTACTTCGCCGTCGGCGTGCGGGTGGACGGCGCGGCGATGGTGGGCCTGGACGCCTCGAACGTGAACCAGGCGCGGCTGCTGCTCCGGATGTGCGGCGCGGCGATGCTCAAGGGGGAGGTGCTGCTCCTGCCCGGAGAGGTGAAGCCGTTCATCGGGGTCGGGCTCGGGTACTACGCGGCGGTGCTGCTGGCGGGAGGCGTCGCCGGCGGCTCGTCCTCGCTCACCGGGACAGGTCCGGGGATCATGCCGCAGGTCGGCGTCGACCTCGGGTGGTTCCGGGCCGCGGCGCAGTACCACTTCATCCTCGGCGACCTCGGCGCGGCGAACTACTTCGCCGTCGAGCTGGCCTGGCGCGTGTACTGATCAGCGCGCGCCGCCGCCCGAGGTCGGCTCCTCGTCCCGCCGGAACGCGATCGGCTCCGCCATCGCCGCCTGGTACGCGGCGTCGTCGAGGTACTCGTTCTCGCGCATCGCCACCAGCACGTCCGCCACGTGCTGATCCCAGATCGGCGTGAGCGCGCCCTGGGCGAAGAGGAAGTGGTACTTCACCGGGTTGGGGATGATGGTGCCCAGGAACGCCGCCTGCTTCGCCGTGAGCTGGCGGGCGTCGACGCCGAAGTAGTGCTGCGCCGCCTCGCCGATGCCGTACACGTCCGGGCCCCACTCGATCAGGTTCAAGTACACCTCCAGCAGCCGCTCCTTGGGGACGGTCGCCTCCAGCGCGATGGTGATCAGCGCCTCGCGCATCTTGCGCGCGTACGTCCGCTCGGGACTGAGGAAGAGGTTCTTCGTCAGCTGCTGGGTGATGGTGGAGGCGCCGCGCAGGCGGGTGCCGGTGCGCAGCGACCGCATGATGCTGTTGCGGATCTCGTCCAGGTCGAAGCCGCGGTGGGCGAAGAAGCTGGCGTCCTCGCTGATGGTGATCGCCCGAGGGACGTACGCGGGGAGCTCGCGGATGGGCACGAAGGTCGGGCTGTCCGGGCCGATCCACATCGTCCGCGCCGCCGCCTTGTACTCGAACGCGTCGAGCAGGAACGGCTTCGGCGCCTTGTAGGCGAGGCGGACCTGGGACACGTCCAGCTTTCCATTCACCTCCCACTCGGCCGGGCGCGCCAGCGGACCCTGCGCGGTGATGAACCCCGAGAGCGGCCCGCCGCACGGGGGCGCCTCATCCACCGGGCGCAGCTCCTCCGGGAGCGCCTCCACCAGGTCGTGGAAGGACACCTGCGCCGCGCGCAGCTCCGCTTTCGACGGCGCGTCGCCCTGCCGGAGGTCCGCGGTGAACGAGGCGCGGGCGCTCCCGCCGGTCCCCAGCCACAGCTCCGCCGGCCCCACCTCCAGATGCCGGTCGCGGAGGTCCAGCCGCGCCTTCCCCTGGAACCCGCCATTCACCGGCCCCAGCGGGCGGACCGCGAGCTTCGGCCCCGCGAGGACGACGTCCTCCGCCTTCAGCGTCCACTCGGCGGTGATCGTGGACAGCCCGTCCTCGGACGCCACCCGCGCGTCCAGCGAGAACCCGCCCTGCAGCGTCCCCGCCGGCACCCGCCACAGCTGCTCCTGCGCCATCGCCCCCGTCCCCACGCGGCGCAGCTCCAGCGAGAGCGCCGCCTTCCGGTCCTTCTCGTACTCCAGCCAGGCGCGCGCCGTGCCCCCGTCCGCGAAGGTCGCCCACGCCCACGCCGCGATCGCCCCGTCCTCCCCGCGGCGCACGGTGGCCCGGAGGGAGATGGGGGCGATGAGCAACTCCTCGCCTCCAGGGGGCGCCGCGGGCGGAGCGGAGGCCGGGTCGGCGGAGGCGCGGCCCGCCTCTGGTCGATAGACGAGGAGCCGGTCCACCTGCACGGTCACGGCCGCGGGGCGAGGTGATGGTGCTTGGGTCGTCGGGGCCGCCGCCGGGCGCTGCCGGAGCGCGTCGAGCGACAGGTGCACCTCGTGGACGGAGACGAGCTCCGGCTCCGCACGGCCCGAGAGCAACGCGCGGTACCGGGGGTGAATCCGGATCTCGTCCGCGGAGAAGCGCCCGGGGACCTCCACCGGGCCGAAGGCGACGTCACCCAGCCAGCCGATCTCCAGCCGGTCGCCGAGGGTGGCGCCCGGGAACCGCGACGTCAGCTCCTCCGAGAGGCGCCGGCGCACCCGGTCCCGCACCGCGCCGCTCCATGTGAGGGCACGCAGGCCCACCGCCAGCGCCGCCAGCGTCACCACCGCCGCCACGCCCGCGCGGCGCGTCCTGTTCCCGGGTCGAACGATGCGCGGCACTCTGCCCGAGCGGACTGGCCCTTCCAATCACTCGCGTTCGATCTTGTTGATCGCGGCGGCGATGTCCTCTTCCGGCTCGTCCTCGTTCCAGATGGTCCGGCCCTTCGGGGAAGGGGTGTGCAGGGCGGCGGGGCTCGGCGGAGGCGTGGCAGGGAGCGGCGCCGGCGGACGATGTCTGGGGGCGGGCGGGGCAGGGGTGTGCCCGCGCTCCACCTCCGCGGCGAGCAGGATCTCCAGCTCGCTGGGGGTGCCGGTGACGGCGACGCGGAACCTCCGCTCGGTCTCCTCGCGCAGCGCCTCGAACGCCTGGCGCTCCTCCATCATCATCCGCTTCTGGCGCTCCAGGGCGTGCTGCTGCACCTCCAGCGCCGCCCGCTGGTCCTCCAGCGCGTTGCGCAGCTCCAGCAGCTCCTCGCGCGCGCGCCGGGCCGCCTCGCGCGCCTCCGCCTCCGCGGAGTTCGCCTCCAGCAACCGGACCTCGTACTCCTGCCGCACCCGCTCCAGGGCCGCGGTGGCGTTCGCCGCCTGCGACCGCTGCCGCTCCACCGTCTGCCGGTCCTCCTCCGCCTGCCCCTGCTGGTCCAGCAGGGCGCGGCGCACGGCCTCCGTCTCCAGCCTCGCGGCCTCCAGCGAGGACTGGAGCTGCCGCGCCTGGGCGGCCTGCTCCTCGCGGGCTCGCTCCAGGTCCACCATCACCTCGGCCAGCCCCTCCGTCCGCCGGAGGTCCTTCTCCGAGGCGGCGCGCAGCTCCTCCTGCGCGGCCTTGAGCTGCTCCAGCTCCGTCTGCAGCCGCCACGTCTTCTCGATCGCCGTCCGCTCCGCGCCCTCCACCTCCACCAGCCGCGCCTTCAGCGCGTCGATCTGCTGACCCACCTCCAGCTCTCGCTGGGCCTGCGCCGCCCGCTCCTCCGACGCGGCCTCCTTCAGCTGCTCCACCTCCAGCCGCTCGCGCTCCAGCGCCCGCCGCGCGTCGGCCAGCTCGCGCGTGGAGGTCCGGACCTGCGACTCCGCCTCCTGCTCCAGCGCCTGGAGCTGCTGCACCACCGCCTCGCGCTCGCCCCGCGCCTTGTCGGCCTGCGCCTGGAGCTCCTCCTCGCGCGCCTTCAGCCGCTCCTCCAGCGACTTGACGCGCCCGCGGAGCTCCTCCGTGACGGACCGCGCCTCCTGCATCGCGGCGTGCTCGCGGGACGCGCGGACCTGGTTGGCCTGCTCGGCCGCGGCGCGCTCGTCGACCATCTTCTGGAGCCGGCGCTCCACCTCCGCGTCCGCCTCCCCTCTCGCCACGCGCAGCCGCTGCTCGTGCTCCTGCTCCATCTCCTGGAGCCGCAGCTCGAGCTCCGCCTGCACCGCCTCGCGCGCGGCGGCCGCGGCGGCCCCCGCCTCCCGCGAACGCCGGAGGTGCTCCTCCTTCACCTTCGCCAGCTCCGCGTCGCGCGCCTGCAGCTCCGACTGCGCCGACTGGAGCTTCCGGGCGTGGTCCTCGTCGCGCTCCCGGAGGCGGCGCTCCAGCTCCGCGGCGGCTTCCGCGTGGGCGCTGCGGAGCTGGGCGGCGTGCTCCTCCCCCTGCGCCTGGAGCCGCTGCTCGAGGTCCGCCCGGCTCGCGGCGAAGCCCTGCTCCAGCGCGAGGCGCTCGGCGTCCCTGGCCTCGACCTGCCGGTCCAGCTCGGCCCGGTGCTCCGCGCGCAGGGCGGAGATCTGCTCCCCGTGCTTCTGGTCGAACGCGGCGCGCTCGGCGTCCCTCACCTCGGCCAGCCACTCCACCTCCGCCTTCGCGTCGGCGCGGGCCTGGGCGATCTGCTCGGCGTGCCGCTGCTCCAGCGCCGCCCGGTCCTCGTCCTTCGCCTGGGCTTGCCTCTCCAGCTCCTCCTCCGCCTCGGCGCGAGCGGCCCGGAGCTGGGCCATGTGCTCCGCCTCCAGCGCGGCGCGCGCGGACGCGAGCTCCTGGGCGCTCGCCGCGCGGTCGGAGGCGATGCCCTGCAGCCGCCGCTCCAGCTCCGCGTCCGCCTCCGCCTTGGCCGCGCGCAGGCTCCGGGCGTGCTCCGTGTCCTTCGCCTGGGCTTGCCGCTCCAGCTCCGCCGCCGCCTCCTCCATCACCCCGCGCAGGTCCCGGGCATGCTCCGCCCCCGCCGCCTGGAGCCGGCGCTCCAGCTCCGCCGCCGCCTCGGCCCGGAGCTCCTGGACCTGGGCCTCGTGCTCCGCCCGCGCCGCCGCGAGCTGCCGCTCCGCCTCGGCGGTCGCGGCCGCCCGCGCCGAGCGCCGCGCCTCCTCGCGCTCGGCGGCGGCCGCCTCCGCCTCCGCCCGCGCCGCCGCCGTCCGCTTCTCCAGCTCGGCCTTCAGGAACGCCAGCTCCCGCGCCGAGCCGTCCGAGCCTTCCTTCAGCGCCCACTCCTGCTCGGCCCGGAGCGCCGCCATCTCCGCGCTCGCCCGCTCCACCCTCTCGCGCAGCGCGCGCTCGTGCGACGCCTTCGCCGCGGCCAGGTGCTGCTGGTGCTCCGCCTCCAGCGCGGCGCGCGCCGCCTCCGCCTCCTCGTGCGCCTCCCGGAGCCGCGCCGCGTGCGCCCCCTCCAGCTCCGCCCGCGCCGCCGCCACCTGCGCCAGCTGCGCGTCCGCCTCCGCCCGCGCCTCCTTCAGCCGCCGCGCGTGCTCCGCCTCCGCCACCTTGACCTGCCGCTCCAGCTCGGCCCTCGCCTTGGCATCCGCCGCCGCCTCCTCCGCCTGCTTCTGGAGCCGGGACTCGGCGCTCGACGCGCGCCGCCGCTCCTGGGCGAGCTGGTCGCGCGCCTCCTTCGCCTCCGCCTGCGCCGCGTCCCGCTCCACCTTCACCGCCGCGGCGGCCTCCTCCAGCGCCCGCCGCTCCTCCTGGGCGCGCTGGACCTTCGCCTCCAGCTTCTGCTGGGCCTTCTCCGCCTGGGCCTGCTCCGCCGACGAAGCCTCCAGCGCCGACGTCAGGTCCGCCTCCGCGCTCCGGGCCGACCGCCGCGCCTCGCCCTCCGCCGCCTGCAGGTCCCGCAGCTTCGCCTCCAGCGCCTTGCGCGCCTCCTCCCACTCCTTCTGCGCCGCGGCCGCCTTCTGCTGCTGCGCCTCCAGCCGGGCCTGCAGCTTCTCCACCTGCCCCCGGTCCGCCTCCGCCGCCGCGCGCGCCCCCTCCGCCTCGGCCTGGGCCTTCTTCGCCAGTCGCCGCGCCTCGGCCTCCGACTCCGCCAACGCCTGGAGCCTGGCCTCCCGCTCCTTCCGCTCCTCGGCCCCCTTCTCCTGGAGCGCGGCGGTCTTCTGCTGCAGCTTCTCCAGCTGCGCGCGCTCCTCGGCGCCGGCGGCCCGCGCCTCCTCCACCTCCGCGGCCGCCTTCTTCGCCGCGCGCCGCGCCTCCGACTCCCCGGCCTGCGCCTTCTGGACCTGCGCCTCCAGCTCCTTGCGGGCCGCCTCCCGCTCCTTCCGCTCCTCGGCCGCCTTCTCCTGCGTGAGGCGAGCTTCTGCTGCAGCTTCTCCAGCTGGGCGCGGTCCTCGGCGGCCGCCGCTTTGATCGCCTCCGCCTCCGCCTGGGCGCGCTTCTGCGCCTTCTTCGCCTCCGTCTCCGCCTTCTCCGCCTCGGCGAGCTGCGCCTGGAGCTCCCGCTCCCGCTCGGAGGCGCGGCGCGCGAAGGCCGCCTTCGCCGCGGCCTCCGCCTCCGCGGTCAGCTTCTCGCGGAGCTTGGCGATCTTGTCCTCCTGCACCTTCCGCGACTGCTCCGCGACGCGCTGCTCCTCCTCCACGCGGCGCCGGTGGGCCTGCTGACGCAGCTCGGTGAGCTGGGTGGCGGCGGCGCGCAACCGCTCGCTCCGCCCGAGCGGCTTGGCCTTCTCCACCAGCCACTCCAGCTCCTCCACCAGCTCCGCCTGCTCCGGCGACTGCTCCAGCTGCTCCCGGAGCGCCTCGCCCAGCGCCTCCGCCACCGCGAGCTGCGGCTCCCCCGCGTCCCACGCCCGCCGCAGCACCGCCGCCGCGTCCGCCGGGCGAGACACCTCCGCGTAGTACCCGGCCAGCTCCAGCGCCTTGTCCGCCGAGCGGGGCGAGCGCGCCACCGCCTCCTCCAGCTTCTTCACGTACTGCCGCTCGATGAACCCGCGGAGCTGGCCCAGCGCCTCCGGCTGGTCCGGCTCCAGCGCCACCAGCACCGTCCCCTCGCCCTCCGGCCCCACCACCGTCGCCCGCAGGGCCAGCGCGTTCTCCCGCGTGCCCAGGGACAGGCTCAGCTCGAAGGGCTCGCCCTCGGGCAGGTTGGTGGCGCGCAGCACCAGGTCGCCCGCGCTGACCTGCGCGGTGTAGGCGAACGCCGGCCGCCCCCCCGGTCCGGGGTAGTCCACTCGGAGCATCGCCGGGAAGCGCTGGAAGGAAGGCGCGTCCGATCTCTTGTTCTTGGGTGGCCTCGGCACGTTCCGGACCTGGGAATACCCGCCAGACCCGTACTCTAGTTGGGAACGCGCGGCCCTCCGAGAGAGAGCGGGTAGAATCCCCGGCCCGTTGCCCCCCAAGTCCTTTGGCGCCTACCAGCTCGTCAAGAAGCTCGCCACCGGCGGGATGAGCGAGGTCTGGCTGGCGCGCCGCCGCTCCGGGGCGCAGGAGCCGCTGGTGGTGAAGTGGATCCTCCCGCACCTCTCCAGCGACCCGTCCTTCGTGCAGATGCTGCTCAACGAGGCGCGGGTGGCGGCGCGGCTCAACCACCCGAACATCGCCCGCATCCTCGACCTGGGCGAGGCGGACGGCACCTTCTACATCGCCATGGAGTACGTCCGCGGCGAGGACCTGGGCCAGCTGATGCGCCAGGCGTGGAAGGCCGGCCAGTGGATCTCCCACCCGGTCTCGATGCGGATCATGAGCGAGTGCTGCGCCGCGTTGGCGTACGCCCACTCGCGCACCGACGAGTCCGGGCGGCCGCTCAAGGTGGTGCACCGCGACATCTCGCCCCAGAACATCCTGCTGGGGCTCGACGGGTCGGTGAAGCTGGTGGACTTCGGCATCGCCAAGGCGGCCGACCTCATCTCCACCACGGAGCCGGGCGCCATCAAGGGCAAGTTCGCGTACATGTCCCCGGAGCACGCCGGCGGCAAGCCGGTGGACCACCGCGCGGACATCTTCTCCGCCGGGCTGGTGCTCTACGAGCTGCTCTCCGGCGTGCGCCCGCTGCAGCGCGGCACCGAGGCGGGCACGCACATCGCCGCGGTGCAGTGCCAGATCGAGCCGCCCTCCGCCGTCTCGGAGGTGCCCTCGGACCTGGACGCCGTGGTGATGGGGGCGCTGGCCCGCGCGCCCGAGGACCGCTACTCCACCGCCGCCCAGCTCAAGCGCGCCATCGACCAGGCCGCGGAGCGCAACGGCTGGTTCGCCGGCCCGGACGAGATCGCCTCGCTGGTGGAGATCCTCTTCCCCGAGCGGCTGGAGGTGGACCGGCGCCTGGGCCTGCTGGAGGAGCAGGACGAGGAGACGCAGGTCGACACCGGGAAGAAGTCGCCGGCCAAGGCGAGGACCCCCGCGCTCACGCCCAAGCCCCAGCGCGCGGTGGACCCGGACGCCAGCAGCGACAGCGACGGGGACTTCGAGGCGCGCGCGCTGGAGTACGCCCGCGTCTCCGAGCGGCGCCCCGCGGTGGAGGAGAAGCCGGAGAAGGACGAGGAGGCCGCGATCACCGAGCCGCAGCCCGTGGCCGGCCGCCGCAGCGCCGAGCGTCCGCCGGAGCGCAACCTGGAGCGGGTGGAGAAGCCGGAGCGCGGCGCCGAGCGCCCCGTCGAGCGGGCCGAGCGCGGCTCCGGCATGCAGAAGGCGAGGGTGGGTGGCGGCGGCGACGCGCCCTACCGCACCGGCCGCGACTACCCCGCCGCCCGCGCCCGCGCCGACTCCCGCCCGGAGGCGCCCAAGGGCAAGGCGCGCCCGCCGCCGGACCGCGCCACCCGCGTCGCCTCGCCGCGGCGGCTGATGGTCCTGGACGGGGTGGACGGCGACAAGGGCAAGGTGATGCCCTTCCCCGGCGTGCAGATGGTGGTGGGCCGGGGCGACCAGTGCGAGATGCGGCTGGTGGACCCGTCGGTGTCGCGCCGCCACCTGGAGCTGGTGATGGGCGCGCGCGGCACGTACCTGCGCGACCTGGCCTCGGACTCCGGCACCCGGGTGAACGGGAAGTGGGTGGACGAGCGGCTCCTCCGCCACGAGGACGTGATCGAGATCGGCGTCACCCGGATGCAGTTCATGGACGAGGAGGAGGCGGCGCGGCGGACGGCGGAGGAGGCCGCGATCAAGGCGGAGGAGGACAAGCGGCGCCAGGAGGAGGAGGAGCGGCAGCGCGCGGAGGAGGAGGCGGCGCGGCTGGCCGCCGAGGAGGAGGCCCGCAAGCAGGCCGAGGAGGAGAAGCGGCGCCAGGAGGAGGAGGCGGCGCGGCTGGCCGCCGAGGAGGAGGCCCGCAAGAAGGCGGAGGCGGAGGAGGAGGCGCGCAAGAAGGCCTATGAGGAGGCGGAGCGGAACCGGCCCAAGCCCGCGCCGCCCGGCTTCTCGAAGCGCAACTGGTCGGCGCTCAGCCCGCAGCAGCGGCTG
>DASRBA010000344.1:0-19880 GCA_035637895.1 Myxococcaceae bacterium | reverse complement strand
CTCCCGCGCCTTCGCCTCCGCCCGCTGGAAGTCGCGGAGCCACTCGCTGGAGCGCGGGCGCGGGCGAGGGACGCCGCGGACCAGCGCCCGGCACGCCGCCACCGCGTCCCCCTGCAACACCAGCGACGCCGCGTGCTGCGGATCCACCAGCGCCCCGCTGTCGGAGAGCTGCACCGTGTACGCGCCGCTCCGGTCCAGCCACGCCTGCGGCCCCTTCAGCGTCAGCCCGCCGCCCACCCTCAGCACCAGCTCCGGGCGGTGGTCGCGGGCGAAGCGCTCGCTCCGCAGCACGGCGTCGTACGCGCCCATCACCTCCGAGGAGTGCCCGTAGCGCACACCCGACGCCGCCTCCGCCAGCACCGGGTAGCCCAGCGTCTTCCCCAGCTCGACCACCGCCTCCGCCAGCCCATCGTCCGGATCGCGTGGGCCGCAGACGATCACCCCGCGCTCGGTCCGGGCCAGCCGCGCGGCCAGCTCCGCCACCACGGCCCCATCCGGCGCCGGCGGCGACCACGCGATGCGCGTCAACGGCGCGCCCTCGCGACCCTGCTCGGCGAGCGCGGATCCCAGCTCCAGCGCCCGGGACTCCGGCACGGGCGCGAGTGGTTCCCGGAAAGGAACGTTGAGGTGCACCGCGCCCGCGGGGGGACGCCGCGCCGCCGCTACCGCCCGGGCGACCTGGGCGCGGAGTTGTACGAGCACCGGCACGGACGCCTCGGGGATTCCCACGTCCAGCCACAGGCGCACGTGAGCGCCGAACAGCGCGCGCTGGTCAATGGTCTGGGCCGCGCCCCACCCCTGCAGCTCCGGCGGTCGGTCCGCGGTGACGAGCACCATGGGCACGCCGCTCATTCCGGCCTCGATCGCCGCCGGGTAGAAATGCGCGCCTGCGGTGCCGGAGGTGGCGACCACCATCGCCGGCTTTCCGGACGCCTTGCCGATGCCCAGCGCGAAGAACGCCGCGCTCCGCTCGTCGATGACGGACCAGGTCTTCAGCCCCGCCTGCTCGGCGCACGCCAGCGCCAGCGGCGTCGAGCGCGAGCCCGGGCACACGACGGCGTGCTCCACGCCCCCGCGCACCAGCTCCTCCACCAGGGCCCGCGCCCAGAGCTGGTTGAGGGTCTCAGCCATGGGTGGCCCCACCTCCCAGCGCGCGCAGCACCGTCCGCGCCTTGGCCGCCGTCTCCTCCCACTCTCCATCCGCGGTGGACCCCTGCACCACGCCTGCCCCCACGAACAACCTCGCCGACGCGCCGCGGATCAGCGCCGACCGCAGCCCGACGCGCAGCTCGCCGCCGTCCGGCCCCACCATCCCCACCAGCCCCGCGTACCACCCGCGGTCCAGGCCCTCCGCCTCGCGGATCAGCGCCAGCGCTACCTCGCGCGGCGCGCCTCCCACGGCCGGCGTCGGGTGCAGCGCCTCCACCAGCTCCGCCACCCCCACGCCCGCGCGCAGCGTGCCGGCGATCGGCGTCCGCCGGTGCACCAGCGTGGGGACGCTCACCACCTCCCCCTTCCCGGAGATCTCCAGCCACTCGCACAGCGGCGCCAGCGCGTCGCGGATCGCATCCACCACCGCGCGGTGCTCGCGCGACTCCTTGTCCCGCCGCAGCAGCGCCGCGTCCTCCGGCGCCACGCTCCCCGCCAGCGCCTCGGTGGCCAGCGACCGGCCCTCCACGCGGCAGAGCGTCTCCGGCGTCGCGCCCACGAACGCCACTCCGTCCTCCCCGCGCACGAAGAAGGTGAGCGCCGCCGGGCTGTCTCTCCTCAGGCGCGCCAGCAGCGACTGGACGACCGGCCCCCCCGCCAACTCCACGTCGATGGCCCTCGCCATCACCACCTTCTGGACCTGACCGCGCTGGATGGCCCCCAGCGCCTGGCCCATGGCCCTGTCCCAGGCCGCGCGGTCCTCCCTCAGCGCTCCCACCGCCCCGGCCCCGTCCCCGCTCAGCGCGCGCGGCGCCCGATCCGCCGCGCTGGCGGCCGCGCGCAGCTGCGCCTCCAGCTCTGGGACAGGCGCGAAGGCGGTGACGAACGACCGCCCCTCCTTCCTCCACAGCACGACCCTCGGCAGCCGCCACCGGGCCACCGGGAAGCCGCTCCATCCCACGCCTGGCGCGCGCGACAGGTCGAACGCCATTCCCCCGGCGAACGGCCCGGGCGGCCGGGGCCCCTCCTCCTGGGGCACCACATCAGTCCGGCTGATGGCGCGCAGCAGCGCCAAGGTGGAGGCGCGGTCGGTGGCGGTGGCCTCCCAGGCCGTCCCGAAGCCCGCCCAGCTCTCTCCGCGCGAGGGAGATTCGAAGAACGCCACCGGCGGCTCACCGAAGGAGCCCAGCGCCGCCAACGGGTCGCACGGAGCCACCTCCTGCGTGCGTGCCCGTACCGTTTCCAGGTGCGCGTCCATCTCGCTTCCGGTTGTCTTCTAAGCGATTCACGCTATACATGCATCATGGAGTTCAAAACGCCTTGAACTCCAGGACGGCACCTCGGCGATGAACGGAGCGGGTGCGGTGAAGGACCACGGACCAGAGCGGGTGCTGCGGACGAATCGCCCCGAAGGTACCCGCGTGAAGCTGTCCGGGGTGGAGGTGGGCGGCCCTGGGTTCGTGGTGATGGCGGGCCCCTGTGCGGTGGAGGGCGCCGAGCAGACGGAGCTGGCGGCGGCGGCGGTGCGTCACGCGGGCGCGCACGTCCTCCGCGGCGGCGTGTTCAAGCCGCGCACGTCCCCCTACGCGTTCCAGGGGATGGGAGAGCCAGGCCTGCGCATCCTGGTGGAGGCCGGGCGGCGGCACGGGCTGCCGGTGATCGCGGAGGTGATGGACGCCTCGCAGATCCCGCTGATGGCGGAGTCCGTGGACGTCCTCCAGGTGGGCGCCCGGAACATGCAGAACTTCTCGTTGCTGCGCGCGCTCTCCCGGCTGCGGCGGCCGGTGCTGCTCAAGCGCGGGCTGTCGGCCACGGTGCAGGAGTGGCTGCTGGCGGCGGAGTACCTGCTGGACGGCGGCAACGAGGAGGTCATTCTCTGCGAGCGCGGCGTCCGCACCTTCGAACCGGACACGCGCAACACGCTCGACCTCTCGGCGGTGGCGCTGGTGAAGGAGCGCTCGCACCTGCCGGTGATCGTCGATCCCTCGCACGCCACCGGCGACCAGCGGCTGGTGGTGCCGATGAGCCTGGCGGCGGCGGCGGCGGGCGCGGACGGACTGCTGATCGAGGTCCACCCGTGGCCGGAGAAGGCGCTGTGCGACGGGCACCAGGCGCTCACGCCGGACATGTTCCACGACCTGATGAAGCGGCTGCCGGCGGTGCTGGCGGCGGTGGAGCGCCACCTCTGGAAGCCGTCCGGGGTGCCGCAGCCGATGCTGGGGAGCGCGCGATGAGCACCCAGGTCCAGCAGATGTTCTCCGCCATCGCCCCGCGCTACGACGTGGCGAACGAGGTGCTGTCGCTGGGCATCCACCGGCGCTGGCGCTCGAGGGCGGTGAAGCTCTCCGGCGTGCAGCCGGGGCAGGCGGTGCTGGACTGCGCCACCGGGACGGGGGACCTGGCGTTCGCGCTCAAGCGCGCGGTGGGCCCGGCGGGTCGGGTGGTGGGCACCGACTTCTGCCAGGAGATGCTGGCGGAGGCGCCCAAGAAGGCGCAGCGGCTGGGGCTGGACGTGAAGTTCGAGGTGGCCGACGCGCTCGCCCTGCCCTACGGCGACGCGCTGTTCGACGGGGCCACCATCGCCTTCGGGATCCGCAACGTGGACGACCCGGTGAAGTGTCTGCGGGAGATGGCGCGGGTGGTGAGGCCGGGCGGCACGGTGGTGGTGCTGGAGTTCGGCCAGCCGGGCGGGCTGTTCGGCGCGCTGTTCCGCTTCTACAGCCGGACGGTGATGCCGTTCGTGGGCGCGCTCGTCACCGGCCAGCGCGCGGCGTACGAGTACCTCCCGCGCACCGCCGCCGCCTTCGCCGCCGGGGAGAAGTTCCTGGCGCTGATGGACGAGGCGGGGGTGTTCGCGTCGAGGTCGGCGCACCCGCTGACGTTCGGGGTGGCGTACGCGTACGTGGGGACGGTCGGGACGCGTTCACCGAGCTGAGGCTGAGGTAGCCTCCCGGTCCGGATGAACACCTTCGGCGAGCTGTTCCGGCTCACCACGTTCGGCGAGAGCCACGGCCCGGCGCTGGGCGCGGTGATCGACGGGTGCCCGGCTGGAGTTCCCCTCGAGCGCGAGCACGTCCAGCGCGCGCTGGACCGGCGGCGGCCCGGGCAGTCGGCGCTGACGACGGCTCGGGCGGAGCCGGACCAGGTGGAGATCCTCTCCGGGGTGTTCGAGGGGAAGACGCTGGGCACGCCCATCGCGGCGATCGTGAGGAACCAGGACCAGCGGTCGAAGGACTACGACAAGCTGAAGACGGTGGACCGGCCGGGCCACGCGGACGCGGTGTGGCGGACGCGCTTCCAGCACCGCGACCACCGGGGCGGCGGGAGGACGAGCGGGCGGGAGACGCTGTGCCGGGTGATCGGCGGGGCGGTGGCGGAGGCGTGGCTGGCGCAGGAGCGGCCGGAGTTGTCGGTGGTGGCGTGGGTGTCGCAGGTGGGGCCGCTGGTCGCGCCCGCGCCGGCGCCGGGGCTCACGCGCTCGCAGGTGGACGCGCACCCCACGCGCTGCCCGGATCCGGCGGTGGCGGCGCAGATGGCGGAGCGGATCTCGCAGGCGAAGGCGGCGGGCGACTCGCTGGGCGGCAGCATCGACCTGCGGATCGAGGGGCTGCCGGTGGGGCTGGGGGAGCCGGTGTTCGGGAAGCTGAAGTCGCGGCTGGCGGACGCGGTGGCGACCATCGGGGCGGCGTCCGGGGTGGTGTGGTCGCCGGAGCTCTTGGGGCGGCTGGACCAGCCGGGGTCGGCGTTCCACTCGGATTCGGCGTCGTACGGAGGCATCCAGGGCGGGCTGTCGAACGGGGAGCCGGTGGTGGTGCGGTCGCTGTTCAAGCCGCCGTCCACCCTGGGCGAGCACGCCAAGGAGGGGCGCCACGACCCGTGCATCCTCCCGCGCGCGGTGCCGGTGATCGAGGCGATGGCGTCGCTGGTGCTGGCGGACCTGTGGCAGCTCATGCTGGCGAGGCCGCACCGGGCATGAGCACGGGCGGGCTCATGCAGGCGCGGTTCCCGCACCCGTTCCTGCCCACCTGCCGCGCCGATCTCGACGCGCGCGGTTGGGACGCGGTGGACATCGCCATCGTCACCGGCGACGCGTACGTGGACCACCCCGCGTTCGGGCCGGTGCTGATCGCGCGCTTCCTCGAGGGGCGAGGCTTCCGGGTGGGGATCATCCCCCAACCGGACTGGCACTCGGCGGAACCGTTCCGCGCGCTCGGCCGCCCCCGGCTGTTCTTCGGCATGGCGGCGGGCAACCTGGACTCGATGCTGAACCGCCTCACCGCCCAGAAGAAGAACCGCGGCGAGGACCAATACAGCCCGGGCGGGCGCACCGGCTGCCGCCCGGACCGCGCCACCATCGTCTACGCCCAGCGCTGCCGCGAGGCCTACCCGGACGCGCCCGTCGTCCTCGGCGGGATCGAGGCCTCGCTCCGCCGGCTGGCGCACTACGACTACTGGGCGGACAAGCTCCGGCGCTCCATCCTCCTCGACGCCAAGGCGGACCTGCTGGTGTTCGGGATGGGGGAACGCCCGGTGTGGGAGATCGCCGACCGCCTCCGCCGGGGCGAGGGGATCTCGGCGCTGACCGACATCCGCGGCACGGCGCGCGCCATCCCGGACGCCGAGGTCCGGCGGCACGAGGCGGACCCGGCGCGGATGGCGGCGGACCGGAAGGTGGTGGTCCTCCCCTCCTTCGAGGAGGTCTCCGCCGACAAGCTGGCGTTCGCGCGGATGTCGCGCGCCTTCCAGGTGGAGACCAACCCGGGCAACGCGCGCCCGATGGTGCAGCGCCACGGCGACCGGGGCGTGTACTTCAACCCGCCCGCGCACCCGCTGGAGGACGGCGCCGGCTCCGGCGGCGCGTCCGTGGCGATGGATGAGCTGTACGACCTCCCGTTCAACCGCGTCCCCCACCCCATGTACTCGGAGGGGATCCCGGCCTACGAGACGGTGAAGCACTCGGTGGTGCTGATGCGCGGCTGCTTCGGCGGCTGCACCTTCTGCTCCATCACCGAGCACGAGGGGCGCGTCATCCAGAACCGCTCCTCGGCGAGCGTGCTCCGGGAGATCCGCGCGCTCCGCCGGATGGACGACTTCCGCGGCACGGTGACCGACCTGGGCGGGCCGACGGCGAACATGTACCGGATGCGGTGCAAGAGCGCGGAGATCGAGAGCAAGTGCCGGCGCCTCTCCTGCGTGCACCCCGGCATCTGCGAGAACCTGGAGACCGACCACGGCGAGCTGGTGTCGCTGATGCGGGAGGTGCGAGAGGAGCCCGGGATCAAGCACGTGTTCATCGCCTCCGGCATCCGCACCGACCTCGCGGAGCGGTCGCCCGAGTACGTGAAGGAGCTGGCGGAGCACCACGTGGGCGGGCAGCTCTCGGTGGCCCCGGAGCACGTCTCGCCCCGCGTGCTGGAGAAGATGAAGAAGCCCGGGATCGAGAGCTTCCAGCGGTTCCAGGAGATGTTCGCCTGCGCCAGCCGCGAGGCGGGCAAGGAGCAGTACGACATCCCGTACTTCATCAGCGGCCACCCCGGCTCCACGCTGGAGGACATGATCGAGCTGGCGCAGTGGCTGAAGCAGCACGGCAAGCGGCCGCGCCAGGTGCAGGACTTCATCCCCACGCCGATGTCGATGGCGGCGTGCATGTATTACTCGGGGTACGACCCGTTCACGCTGGAGCCGGTCTACACGGCCACCGGCCTGCGGGAGAAGAAGCTGCAGAAGGCGCTGCTCCTGTACTGGAACCCGGAGCAGTGGCCGCTGGCCCGCGAGGCCCTCCGCGAGGCCGGCCGGGAGGACCTGATCGGCCGCGGGCCCCGGTGCCTGGTCCCGCCCGAGACGGCCGCCGAACGGGCGCGGGCGCTGAGAAGGGCGTGATCCCATGGGCGGACCTCGGATACGAGCGCCCGGAGCGTTCCTCCCTCTGATCGACGTCTGGGCCCCGTTCGAGCGGGTGGCCGAGCGGATGCCGGAGGACGCGCTGGTGGTGATCGACGCGAGGGTGGCGGCGCTCCACCCGCGGGTGCTCCGGCAGTGCCGGAAGCGCGCGAGGGTGGTGCTGCCGCTGCGCGCGGGGGAAGGGGCGAAGACGCTGGGGACGCTGGCGAAGGTGCTGGCGGCGGGGGTGGGGCTGCCGAGGAGCGGGGCGCTGGTGGCGGTGGGGGGAGGGACGATCGGCGACCTGTGCACGGTGGCGGCGCATCTGCTCAAGCGCGGCGTGAGGTTGATCCACGTGCCGACGACGGTGCTGGCGGCGGTGGACAGCAGCGTGGGTGGGAAGGGGGCGGTGCACACCGCGGCGCGCGGCGGGATGGCGGTGAAGAACGCGGCGGGCGTGTTCCACTATCCGGAGGCGTGCTGGATCTGCCCGGAGCTATTCGACACGCTGCCGGCGCGGGCGCTGAGGGAAGGCGCGACCGAGGCGTGGAAGATGGTGGCGTGCCTGGCGCCGGGGCTGTGGCGATCGTACCGGCGGAGCGCGCCACCGCTGGAGCGGATGATCCGTGACGCGCGGAGGTTGAAGGACGAGGTGTGCCGCGGCGACCCATACGAGCTGAAGGGGCCGCGGCGGGTGCTCAACTTCGGTCACACGTTCGGGCACGTGCTGGAGAGCCTGACCCGGTTCCGGGTGTCGCACGGGGACGCGGTGGGGATGGGGATGCTGTGCGCGCTGGACGTGGGGCGGGTGATGGGGGTGACGAAGGAAGCGGAGGAGGTAGAGCAGGGATTGATGGAGGGGCCGCGGATCCTCGGGCGGAAGGCGCTGGCGGCCGCGCTGGAGCGCGCGACGGTTCCGGCCGTCGCGGAGTTGCTGAAGGCGGACAAGAAGGCGGGCCGCGCCGGGGCGCTGCGGATGGTGCTGCTGCGGCGGATCGGCGATGCGGAGACGCACCCGGTGGATGTTCGGACTTGGCGCCCGCTGCTCAACGCCTGGAGACAGGGGGCGCGGCCATGACGGTGGCCCTCGTCGACGCGAGCGGGCCCTTGCAGCCGGCCACGCTGGTCCCCTCGATCTCGAAGTCCGACGCGCAGCGCGCGCTGGTCCTCTCCTACGCCCTGGGCGCCAACCTGGAGCTGCCACCGGACGGGTGGCCGGACGACCTGGCCGTCCTCTCGCGCGGCCTGCAGCAGCTCCCGCGCGCCGCGGCGGAGCAGCAGACCGTCGACTGCCGCGACGGCGGTGCCCCGTTCCGGTTCCTCCTCGGCCAGGCCGCGATCACCCCCCGCGCCCACGTGCGGTTCATCGGCACGCCGCGTCTGGGCCAGCGCCCGCGCGCGCCGCTCCTCAGCGCGCTGGTGAAAGCGTTGGGCCCGCACGGCTTCCGCACCAGCCTCGCCGGCGATCCCTGGCCACTCGACATCACCGGCGCCGGCACCACCGGCGAACCGCGCTTCGAGATCGACGCCTCGGAGAGCTCCCAGTTCGCCTCCTCCCTCGCGCTGGCCGCGGGCGCCCTCGCCCGCCGCGAGAACCGCGCCTGGACGATCGCGCTCATCGGTCCGCTCGCCTCCGAGCCCTACCTCGACCTCACCCTCCGCTGGATGCGCCTGGCCGGGCTCTCGGTCCGCTCCAAGGGCTCGGAGATCACCGTCGAGTCCGGAAACCCAACCCCAGGACTACCGCCGATCCCCGGCGACTGGTCCTCCATCGGCTACCTCCTCCCCATCGCCTGGCGCGCGCGCGGCACCACCGTCGCCCGCGTCGACCTCCGCTCCGAGCACCCGGACCGGGAGATCGTCCGCCACCTCCAGTCCATCGGCCTCAACCTGGTCGAGCGACCGGACGGGCTCGCCGTCGAAGGCGTCACCTCCGGCGCGCTCGACGCCACCGGCCGGAGCTGCCCGGACCTCCTCCCCACCCTCGCCGCCATCGCCTGCGTCCTCCAGGCGCCGTCCCTCCTCCGCGACGTCACTATCCTCCAGGCGAAGGAGTCGGATCGGTTGGCGGGGATCACCTCACTGGTCACGGCCTTCGGCGCCCGCGCCCAGCGCGAAGGCGACGACCTCCGCATCCACCCCGCCATCCGCCCACCCGAGGAATTCGAGGTCGACTCGCGCGGCGACCACCGGATGGTGATGGCGGCGACCACGCTGGCGATCCTGGGCCGCTGCCGGGTGCGCGTCACCGACCCGTACTGCGTCAGCAAGAGCTTCCCCGGCTTCTGGGGCGAGCTCCAGAAGACCGGCATGTTATGCGAGGCTGAATAACCCCATGGGCGCGCCGAAACCCCTCGCCGAGAACGATCTGTACGCCCTGGCGCTGGGCAAGGTGATCCAGACGCTGCGGGAGCGCCGGAAGTGGACCCAGGGACAACTCGCCGAGCGCGTCGACCTGGCCCAGCCCCAGATCTCCCGCCTGGAGGCGGGGAAGACGCAACCGGACTTCTTCGCGCTCACCCGGCTCGCGCGGGCCTTCGGGATGTCACTGGACGAGCTCCGGTCTCAGGTCGAGCGTGCCCTGGAGATCGCGCGGAAGGCCGCCAGCGCCGCCGTCCCCAAGCTCGGCCCCGGAACGAGCCAGAAGCGGGGCAGTTGGTGGAAGTTCCTCGGCGCGGGTCTCCTGCTCGGTGCGGTGCTCGTCGGCGTCGCCGCGGCCCTCGAAGAAGCCAGGCCGAAACCCAAGCCCAAGCCCGAGCCTGAGTCCAAGCCCCGCTAAGGCGCGGGCCAGAGCGACTCGCCGCCCGCGATCGCCTCCGACGCCATCCACGGCGCCGAGAACGGCTCCTGCTCCATCGTCACCGAGCGGATCCACTTCGCCACCCACCCGGCCAGCGCCTCCAGCCACCGGCGCCGCCGCGGCGTCACGGGCCGGTACCGCGGCGCCGCGTCGACCCACGCCGGCCGCACCAGGTGCGGGTTGCTCCCGCCGCCGAAGTTCACCCGCTCCGGGACCTCACCCCGCTGCGCGCGCTCGTGGAAGCGGCACTCCCCGCGGGCGAAGAGGTGGCGGCACTCGCGGAACGGTCCAGGGCGTGGGGGGATCACGAACAGGACGCTACAGACGCGTAGCGCCCCGTCAAAAAATCAGGCGGTCTGGGTCTGGGCCTGCACCCGCGCCCCGATCCGGTACGCCCCCGTCAGCACCGCGACGAAGAACAGCGGCCCCACCAGCGCGTGCACCATGTTCGTCAAAAAAGACGGCTGCTTCTTCTCCCAGACCAGGTGCCCCGCCAACTGGATGCCCCACGCCGCCACCGCCAGCGCCACCACCGACCACCACGGGAGCATCCGCCCGATGGGGAAGGACAGCGCGGACAGCGCCATCACCAGCAGCCCCAGCTTCACGTCCGCGCGCAGGTACCAGACGGCGGTCGCCGCGTAGACCACCATCCCCAGCGTCAGCACCCCACCCGGAATGGCCGGCACGGACACCAGGCGCACCCAGTCCAGCATCGCCAGGATGTGGAACACGATCAGCGGGATGGCGATCTTGTGGGTGAGCCGGTTGGTCGGGTGCTGGTGGGAGGCGGCGTACTCGTCGAACAGCCGGAGGGTGCGTGCGTTCATGGTGCCCAACCTACGCCACCCCGGCCAGCGCCGCCTGACCGATCGCGCCAAAGGCATGACCTCACGGGCCACGCCTCGGCGCCTTCCCCGTCCACCGCCTGTGCGCCCGGTCGAAGGCGGACAGCTCGGAGAAGCCCAGCAGGTACGCCACCTCCGTCACCCCCAACGCGCGGTCCTGCAGGTACTTCCGCGCCAGCTCCCGCCGCACCTCGTCCACCACCTCCTGGAACGTCGTCCCCTGCTCCGCCAGCCGCCGCTGCAGCGTCCGCGCGCTCAGCGCCACCGCCCCCATCCGCGGCGGCCCGCGCTCCAGCGACCGCCCCACCCACCAGCTGGCTCTTCACCACCACGCCCTTCGCCGTCACGCCTTCGACCTCGCGGACCTCGCGACCCGGGCCCGCACCGCCGCGGTCCCCACCGCCAGCGCCAGCACCACCGCGGTGGCGATCGCCACCCGCCACCGCGCCTCCCGCTCCGCCCCCGCCGTGCCCTCCACCAGCGCCGCCGCGAAGTACGTGTACACCACGATGTACGGGAACCCGCCGATCAGCGACCCGGCCGCATAGTCCCGCCACCGCACCGGCGACACGCCCAGCCCGGTCGCCACCACCATCCCCGGAATCGGCAGGAACCGGATCAGCACCACCCCCAGCAGCCCGTGGGTCTTCGACACCTCGTCCAGCGCGCGGATCCCCCGCAGCTCCAGGAAGCCCGCCACCCGCTCCCGCCCCGCCCGCCGCGCCGCGAAGAACTGCAGGTTGGCGGCGGCCTGGAAGTACGCCAGGTTGATCCAGATCGCCTCCCGGAACCCGTACGCCGCGCCGGACGCCATGTGCAGCAACCCCGACGGCACCAGCGCGGTCGTCAGCGCGAGGTAGGCGCCAAAGAAGGCCGGCAGCGCCCACCACTGCCCCTGGACCCGCCTCAGCTCGCCCAGCGCCCGGGCGGCGTTCACCTCCCCCACCGACACCCGCAGCCACACAAGCGCCACCACCGCGACACCCGCGAGCAGCACCGCGCCAATTTTCTTGTTGAAAGGCCCCTTCATCGAGTGCAATCCGGAGTCATGGCCAAGGACACGCTCACCGTCACCGACAACCGTACCGGCAAGACCTACGAGCTGCCCATCGAGAACAACTGCATCCGGACGATGGATCTGCGGAAGATCAAGGTCGACGAGAAGGACTTCGGGCTCATGGGGTACGACCCGGCGTTCCTCAACACCGCCAACTGCAAGTCGAAGATCACCTTCATCGACGGCGACAAGGGCATCCTCGAGTACCGCGGCTACCCCATCGAGCAGCTCGCGGAGAGCTCCACCTACCTCGAGGTCGCGTACCTGGTCATGAACGGCGAGCTGCCCACCAAGGCGCAGCTCGAAGAGTTCAAGTACCTGATCACCCACCACACCTACGTCCACGAGAACATCAAGGCGTTCATGGACGGGTTCCGCTACGACGCGCACCCGATGGCGATGCTGGGCTCGACCGTGGCCGCGCTCTCCGCCTTCTACGCCGACGCGCGCGCCACCCGCGACCCCACCGTCCGCCGGATCCAGATGATCCGGATGATCGCCAAGATGCCCACCATCGCCGCCTTCTCCTACCGGCACGTGATGGGCCTGCCCTACGTCTACCCGGACAACGAGCTGTCCTACGTGGGCAACTTCCTGGCGATGGTGAAGAAGATCGGCACCACCTCCTACAACCTCAACCCCACGCTGGAGCGGGCGCTGGACGTCCTCTTCATCCTCCACGCGGACCACGAGCAGAACTGCTCCACCACCGCCACCCGCCTGGTCGGCTCCTCCGAGGTGGACCCGTACTCGGCGGTGACGGCGGGCATCACCGCGCTCTTCGGCCCGCTGCACGGCGGCGCCAACGAGGCGGTGCTGCGCATGCTCCGGGAGATCGGCCACGTCTCCAAGGTCCCGGACTTCATCAAGCAGGTGAAGGACGGCGCGGGCGAGAAGCGGCTGATGGGCTTCGGCCACCGCGTCTACAAGAGCTACGACCCGCGCGCGAAGGTGATCAAGCGGGTGGCGGACGAGGTGTTCGCGGTCACCGGCAGGAACCCGCTGCTGGACATCGCCCTGGAGTTGGAGCGCATCGCGCTGCAGGACGACTACTTCGTCAAGCGCAAGCTCTACCCCAACGTCGACTTCTACTCGGGCCTCATCTACGAGGCGATGGGCTTCCCGGTGGAGATGTTCCCGGTGCTGTTCGCCATCCCGCGCACGGTGGGCTGGGTCAGCCAGTGGGAGGAGATGGTGACGGACGAGGAGCAGAAGATCGCCCGCCCGCGCCAGATCTACACCGGCCTCAAGCGCCGGGACTACGTCCCCATCGACCGCCGCGCGTAGTCCTCGGCGGCGGCGCCGTACAGCGCGTCGATCCGGGCGGCGTGCCTGGCCTCGATCACCGTGCGCCTCAGCTTGAGGGTGGGCGTCAGCTCGCCCTCCTCCACCGAGAAGTCGCGCGCCAGCACGGCGAAGCGCTTCACCGTCTCGAAGCGCGCCACCTTGGCGTTCACCTGCGCCTCGATCCGCCGCTCCAGGTCCTGCAGGAACGCCGGGTGCGCCGCCAGCTGCTCCGGGTCCTCGGGCCAGCCGCGCTCGCGCGCGAACGCCGGCACCCGCTCCGGGTCCAGGGGGACCAACGCCACCAGGTGGCGGCGGCCCTCGCCCACCAGCATCGCGTTGCCCAGAGGCGGCAGCGCCTTGAGCATCGCCTCGATCGCCGCCGGCGCGGTCTTCTTCCCGCCGGAAGTGACGATGATCTCCTTCTTCCGCCCGGTGACGCGCAGCTGCCCGTCCGGCTCCAGCGCGCCCAGGTCGCCCGAGTGGAGCCACCCGTCCTTCAACAGCTCCGCCGTCCCCTGCGGGTCCCGGTAGTAGCCGAGGCAGACGTTGGGGCCGCGGACGAGGATCTCCCCGTCCGGCGCGATCCGCACCTCCACGCCCAGCAGCGGCCGCCCCAGCCCACCGAGGCACGTGAAGTCCAGCGCGGCGCTGCTGGTGGGGCCGGTGACCTCCGACTGCCCGTAGATCTCCCGCAGGATCAGGTCCACGGACGCGAAGAACTCCAGCACGTCCTTGCCGATGGGCGCCGCCGAGGTGACCAGGATCCGCGCCCGGTCCAGGCCGATGCGCTCCTTCAGCGGCACCAGCACCGTCCGCTTCGCCACCTGGTACTGCGCCTCCACCGCCGGCGGGACGTGCTCGCCGGCCAGCGCCCGGAGGTTGCGCCGGAGCGTCACCTCGCGCGCCCACTGGAGCATCGCGCGCCGTGGCCCGGGCAGCTCCTGGAGCCGGGCCTCCGCGCGCGCCCGCAGCTTCTCGTACACGCGGGGCACGCCGAAGAAGACGGTGGGCCGGACCTCGCGCAGGTCGTCCGCCAGCTTCTCCAGGCTCTGCGCGAAGTACACCTGCATCCCGGCGGTGAGCGCGCAGTGGACGGTCGCCAGCTGTTCGGCGATGTGCGAGAGCGGCAGGTACGACAGGAGGATCTCCCCCTCCTCCAGCGTCCCCATGTCGATCAGCGTGCGCGCCGTCCAGACCAGGTTCCGGTGGCTGAGCATCACGCCCTTGGGGTCCCCGGTGGTGCCGGAGGTGTAGATGAGCGTCCCCAGCTGGTCGGGCTGGAGCCCGTTCACCGCCTCCCAGTACGGCCCCTCGTCCCGGCCCATCCCGCCCTGGAGGACCTCCGCGAAGGAGGGCACCTCGTCGGACCGGACCGGGGGCGGGTCCATCACCATCAACGCCCGGAGCCGGGGCAGCCCGGGCCGCAGCGGGAGCAGCCGCTGCAGGGCGGCCTCGCTCTCCACCAGGGCGATGCTCGCCTCGCAGTGGCCCAGGACGTAGGCCAGCTGCTCGGAGCTGGAGGTGGTGTACAGGCCCACCGCCACGCCCCCCAGCGCCATCGCGGCCAGCTGGGCCACCACCCACTCCTCGCGGTTGAAGGCGAGCACCGCCAGCACGTCCCCGCGCCCGAAGCCCAAGCGGTGCAGCCCGAGGGCGAAGTGCTTCACCCGCGCCGCGTAGTCCCGCCAGGAGGTGGGCAGGTAGTAGCCGCCGCGCCGGGACCAGAGGGCGGGGCGGTCCCCCATGCGCGCCGCCTGGTCGTGCAGGACGTGGAGCATGGAGGTGGGGAGCGGCCTGGACATGGTCTTTTGGAGTCTCCGGCGGACCGTACCAGGAAACCGGGGCCATCTTGGATTGACACCGGGCGGACCGCTGACTATCTGGCGCCCCGGTCATGACGATCGACTTCACCTGCCAGAAGTGCGAGGCGTCCTTCGAGCTGGACGCCCAGGACCTGCTCGACGGGACGGAGAAGCTGGCGTGCCCCCACTGTGACGCCAAGGCCCCGACGAACCTGGTGGAGGACTTCGTGGCGGCGCTGTCGGAGATGCGCGCCCAGGTCGCCGCGCTGAGCAAGAAGTTCGCCGTCAACATGGCCGTGGAGACCGAGGACCTCGAGGACGAGCTGGACGAGGACGAGGAAGAGGACTCCGACGACGACGACGAGGGCGACGACGACGACCTCGACGAGGACGAGGACGGCGACGACGAAGACGGTGATGAGGACGGCGACGAGGACGCCGAGGAAGACCGCTAGGTCCCCCGCCGCCCGGCCGTCCGCTCCCCGCCCCGCCCGCGCCTGGGACCTGGCGCCGTTTCAGCCCGGGCCATGGTGCCTAGCTTCACCGGGGTGAACCTACCGCTCCGCACGTCGCCGCTGATCCGGCCCGTCCTCACGCTGCTGGTCGCGTGCGCCGGGCTGCTGCTCATCCCGGCCATCGCGTCGTGGAGGGCCGAACGCGGGCCGGCGCCGGTCCGCGTCCAGGTCCCGGTGGCGGCCGTCGCGGTCTGCGGCGGGAAGGCCTGCGCGGAGCTGGTGGAGATGGAGGTCCGCGACGTCGTCCCGCTGGAGACGGACAGCCACGCGGTGGTGCTGGTGACCAAGGACCGGGGGACGGTGCTCCCCATCTTCGTGGACGAGGGGTCGGCGGTGGCCATCGCCTTCCGGCTGGCGCACCGGCCCTCGCCCCAGCCGCAGGCGCCGGACCTGCTGGACTCCATGCTCTCCCAACTGGGCGGCGAGCTGACCGAGGTCCGGATCGACAAGGTGGAGGACGCGGTGTTCACCGGGCAGATGCTGGTCACCCAGGGGGAGAAGCACCTGCAGATCCCCGCCCGCCCGTCCGACTCCATCGCCCTGGCGCTGGCGCACGGGGTGAAGATCTTCGCCTCCCGCCAGGTGCTCACCCGCGCCGGCATCTCGCAGGCGGAGATCGACCGGCTGCGCCGGCACCTCCCGCGCGGCCGCCCGCCGCTGGTGGACGGGGACAAGGGCCAGGGCGGCTCCGGGTTGGACGGTGAGGGCGACGGCGACGGGAGCGAGAGCGGCGGCGAGGCGCCCCACGCGCTCCCCACCGGGAAGAAGAACGAGCCCATCCGCCTCTGACAGGAGAAAGCCCGGCCCCCCCTCCCGAGGGAAGCCGGGCTTTCTCGCGAGCTGCGTCCTGCGTTCAGCGAGGCGTCAGAGCTTGTCCGCGACGTCCGAGACGACCGGGATGCGCATCCGGACGCCCTCCAGCGCGCGGTAGATGGAGGCCACCATCAGCACCAGGGTCACCAGGTCCAGGATCCAGGCGAACCACCCGATGAAGGGGATGTGGCCGAAGATCCACGCGGCGAGGAAGCCGCCCATCGAGAGGACCAGGCCGTTCTTGGCGTGCCAGCGCACCGCCTCCGAGTCGTTGACCGTGAGCAGCGGCACGAGCGCGGCCAGCCACAGGTACGAGAGGATCAGCATCAGCTTGTCCTGCTCCCGGACCACGTCCGTTCCAGCCCGGGGCGGCGGCGGTGGCGGTGGAGGAGGCGCTGCGTCCTTGACCTGATCTTCCGGCCTCATGCGCGCTCGTTCACTCCTGCAAGGGGGATGGAGCGGTTCGTATTCCCTCCAACAGAGCGCTGTCAAGAAGGCCTAGGATGCGCGCCGCATGCGGAAGGCCAAGATCATCTGCACGCTCGGGCCGGCCTCCAACGCGCGACCGGTCCTGGAGGCGATGATCCGCGCCGGCATGGACGTAGCGCGGCTGAACTTCTCCCACGGCACGTACGAGGAGCACGCGCGGCGGCTGGACCTGATCCGCTCGCTGAGCCGGAAGCTGCGGCGGCCGGTGGCGATCCTGCAGGACCTGCAGGGCCCGAAGATCCGCCTGGGCCAGTTCGAGGGCGGGCAGCTGTTGATCCGGCGTGGAGAGCAGGTGACGGTCACCACGCGGGCGGTGCTGGGGAAGGGCGACGTCATCCCCACCCCGGTGCGGAGCCTGCCCAGGGACGTGAAGCGCGGGGACCCCATCCTCCTCGACGACGGGCGGGTGCGGCTGGAGGTGCTGTCCGTGCGCGGGCGCGACGTGCGCGCGCGGGTGGTGGTGGGCGGGCTGCTCAAGGACAAGAAGGGGCTGAACCTCCCCGGCGCGCACGTCTCCGTCCCCAGCGTCACCGAGAAGGACGAGGCGGACCTCGCCAAGGGGCTGGAGCTGGGCGTGGACTACGTGGCCCTCTCCTTCGTGCGGTCCGCGCAGGACGTGGAGCGCGCGCGGGCGCTGATGGGCCAGCGCCGGCGGCCGATCATCGCCAAGATCGAGAAGCCGCAGGCGGTGGCCAACCTGGAGGAGATCTCCCGCGCCTCGGACGGGGTGATGATCGCCCGCGGCGACCTGGGCGTGGAGATGCCGCTGGAGCAGGTGCCGCTCATCCAGAAGCGGGCGGTGCTCACCGTGAACCGGATGGGCGGGGTGGTGATCGTCGCCACCGAGATGCTGGAGAGCATGATCCAGAACCCGCGCCCCACCCGCGCCGAGGTCTCCGACGTGGCCAACGCCGTGCTGGACGGGGCGGACGCGGTGATGCTCTCCGGCGAGACCGCCGCCGGCCAGAACCCGGTGCGCGCGGTGGAGACGATGGCGGAGGTGGTGGAGGCGGCGGAGAGCAGCGCCCCGACGGGCGTCAGCTACTCGCCCTTCGCGCAGCGGTCGGAGGAGATCTCCACCGGCGTGGCGGCGGCGGCGGTGGCGGCGGCCACCCAGCTCCAGGTGGACACCATCGTCGCCTACACCGAGTCCGGGTACACCGCGCGGCTGATCTCCGAGTACCGGCCCCGCGCCCGCATCCTGGGGCTGACCCCCAACCCGGAGACGCTGCCCCGGCTGGCGCTCTACTGGGGCGTCTCCGGGCACAAGGTGGGGCGGGTGCACTCCACGGACGCGATGATCCGCCAGGTGCGCCACCTCTGCCTGGAGCAGCGGCTGTGCGCCGCCGGGAGGCCGGTGGTGATCGTCACCGGGGTGCCGCTCAACCACCCCGGCAAGACCAACATGATGAGCGTGCATCGGATCTGACCTTCCGTGGAGCCCGCCCCGCCCTCCTCCCTGCTGGACACCGCGCCCACCTGCGCCGTCCACCCCAGCGTGCGCGCGGAGCAGGCGTGCTCGCGCTGCGGCGCCTTCGCCTGCTTCGCCTGCGTGCGCACCACGGCCGAGGGGCGACCGCTGTGCGTCACCTGCGACGAGCGCGAGGGCTCCGACCACCTGCCCTGGGACCTGCGCGAGAAGCTGGGGACCATCGCCGGCTTCGTGAAGACGTGCTGGGCCATCATCTGGCACCCGGCCCGGACGCTGGACCGCGCCACCCCGCAGGGCGGCATGGGCAGCTCGCTCTGGTTCGTGGTGCTGGCGCAGATCACCACCTGGCTCTCCACCGGCCTGATCTACGCCATGGGGGCGGCGGTGATCATGGGCGCGTACCTCTTCGGCGCGGACAAGAACGAGAAGACGCTCACCCCGGCCACCACGGCGGGGATCGCCGGGGCGTTCATCGCCACGATGGTGGTGATGGTCATCGTGATGGGGATGGGCGCCGCGCTGTTCCTCTCCGCGCTCGACCACCTGGTGCTGAGGATGATCGGCGCCCGGCCGCGGCCGTACGCGGTCACGCTCCGCGCCCACGCGCTCTCCATGGCCCCCTGCATCGCCGGCCTGGTGCCGGGCTGCGGCATCTACGTAGTGCCGGTGTGGGCGATCGTCGTCCGGGTCTTCGCCTACCGCGGCCTGCACCGGATCAGCACCGGGAAGGCGGTCGCCGGCGCGCTGCTGGTGCCGGGGGTGCTGGTGGCCCTGACGATGGCCGGCTACCTGGCGATCCTCTTCCTGAGCTTGGCGACCGCCCGCGGGACCCCGTAGATTGCGCCCCCGATGCCTTCGACCGTCCTGGTGAAGACCGCCGCCGAGTTCGCCCAGAAGCTGGGCCCCCACCTGGAGCACGAGTGGTACCGCTGCGACAAGCCGCACGACCGGCTGATGGGGAAGGGCTGCAAGACCTGCGGCGAGGAGACGTACATCTCCATCGCCGACTTCCGGGCCAACGGGGACCTGGCCGCCTACGAGGCGGCGCTCAAGCCCTTCGAGAAGAAGAAGGACGAGAAGAAGGCGTCCTGACCCGGGTCAGATCGGGTTGTTCTCGAAGTCGTAGATCTTCTCGACGGCGATCTGCTTGTACCGCTCCGTCTTGAGGGCGCGGCGGGAGCAGTCCCACGCCAGCTCGCGCGGGTTGGTCTCCGGCGCCGCCTTCTTCAGCTTCTTCACCTGCCTGAGGATCAGCTTGGACGCCTCGCGCGGGTGGAAGACGAACGCGGAGGAGAAGAGCAGGAAGCCGGAGAACGGGATCAGCCGCGCCTCCAGGATGTCGCCCTTCTCCAGGCCGGCCAGCCTCCGCCGCTCGGAGACCTGGAGCTCCTTGGCGGAGAACAGCTCGCGCAGGCGGACCCCGTCGTCGGTGAGCTTCCGCACCTCGAACAGGCCGTGGATGGTCTCGGTGAAGGCGCGGAACGGGACGGCGGCCTCCGGGCCCACCTTCTCCCGCTGCTCCTCGTACAGCTCCTGGGCGGGCGTCTTCCCGGTCTGCGGCGAGGGCCGGTCGAACACGTAGTAGTCCAGGAACGACGCCATGCGCTGCTCGAAGACCTTGTCGTCCTCGAACACCTCGCCGGTGAGCTGGAAGTACTCCGCCTTGGCCTCCAGGAGGGCGGGCTTCTTCGGCTCCGCGCCGGCGTAGGCGATGAGCTGGTCGAAGTAGGGCTGGTACGACGGGAGATCCATCAGGAAGCCATCAGGTCGGCGAACCGCCGGAACAGGTACCGTGCGTCGTGCGGCCC
>DASRBA010000343.1:0-22262 GCA_035637895.1 Myxococcaceae bacterium | reverse complement strand
GCGACGCCAGGGCCGTTTCCGGTTCCGTTCTGGCCGGGTCAGTGCCCCCCGGAGCGTTGTCCCGCCAGGAACGCCGCCAAATCGGCCGGGGCAATCCGGATGGCGTTGGCCACTCGGACGTGCGGTAACTCGCCGCGATCGCACATCCGGTACACAGTGTCCCGGCACACACCGAGCCGCTCCGCGACTTCAGCCACCGTCAAGAGACGGTCCGCCCCGCCGGCGACCGAGCCGAGCGCTGCGTTCGGGTCCTGCTGGGCTTGGACCCCAGTTGGACCCCACGGCGTGCTAAGCGGACCCACAGGGTGGGACGGATGGACTGGCGGCGCCTCTGAAACCTGAGGAGAAACCACGGTTTGCGACTCGGTGCTACGCGGTGGACCGTTATCGCCTCTGACTTCGAATCCGAAGGTCGGGGGTTCGATTCCCTCCGGGCGCGCTCCCCGAAAGCCCAAATGTTTCGGGTGTTTCATCGGGGGTGGGGGAGGGGTTCTTCCGACCCGTTTTCGGTGTCGTGGACCACGGCTTCGCTGGTCGGGACCACCGACGCTGAGCGTGGACGCGCTGATGGCGGCGCTGCTGGACCTGGTGAAGCGCGCCCGCTCCGGTGGCCTGAAGGGATCGGAGCTGTCGGACCCGACCATCACCGTCACCAACCTGGGCGATCTCGGGGTGGAGTCGGTGCTGGGGTGATCTACCCGCCCCAGGTGGCGATCGTCGGCTTCGGCCGGATCGCCTCCACGCCGTGGGTGCGCGACGGGCAGGTGGTCGCGCGCCCGGTGGTGACCGCCTCGCTCGCCGCCGACCACCGGGTGAGCGACGGCCACCGCGGCGGCCTCTTCCTCACCGCGGTCGACCGCCACCTGCAGGAGGTACCTCCCACATGACCCGCGACGAGATCAGGACCCGCGTGCTGCGCGCGCTCTCCGAGGTGGCCCCCGAGGCGAACCCCGCCACGCTCTCGGACGACCTCCCCGCTCCAGGAGCAGTTGGACATCGACTCGGTGGACCTCCTCCGCTTCGCCATCGCGCTCAGCCGCGAATTCGGCGCCGACGTGCCGGAGGCGGACTACCCGAAGCTGGGGACGCTCGGCGGCTGCGTGAGCTACTTCGCCGCGCGCGGGGCGCAGGAGTCGAACGCGGCGCCTCCGCCGGCCTCGTAGCGGCGCAGCTCCTGCACTCCCGCCATCCGGGACCTCTCTGCCGGCTCGGATGGCTGTGGGCATTGCTTCGCTCCGTCTCGAATCCGTCGGAGGTGATGGTCGAGAAGGCGGCGCGAAGGCGCCAGGTCACCGCCGGCGACCAGCAGGTCCAGGCCGCACTCGAGGCGCTGACGGCCACGTTCCCCTCGAAAGAGGCGTGGAGGCGGCACGTCGCCGGATACCCCTACCACGGCTGCGGCCACCACCACGGCTGCGAGCGGGTGTGGAAGGTGGTGGTGCCTGGGCAGGTGGGTCTGGATCGCGCTCTAGCACCTGCTGGCGGGCTGGGCGCTCGCCATCCTGGTGTGGCGGCGCTCCCGGCATCCCTGACCGGGGCCTGCGCTCCAGCGGCCTGGCCATGGCTCAAGGCCGCTCGTTCCCCTCCCTGGGCGGCATGCGCTCGCGGACCGAGACAGCCCAGCGCTCGAGGCCACCGAGGGTGCTCTCGAGCACTTCGCGGGTCGGGGCCAGGGTGCGGAGCTGTTCCTCGAGGAGCTGGCGTCCCCTCCGCAGCCGGGACTTCACGGTGCCCGGCGGCGAGCCCATGACCTGGGCGATCTCCGCCGTCTCCATCTGCTCCCAGTAATGAAGCTCCAGCACCTCCTGGTACTCGACCGGGATGTGTCGCAGCGCCCGGAGCAGCAGCCGTTGCTCCTCGCGCAGTTGGAGGCCGGCGCCGTGTGAAACACCCAGCTCGCCGGTACAGACGCTCTCGAAGTCGACCAGCTCCGGCGAACGCTTCCGGCTCCGGTAGAGCTTGTACAGCTGGTTGTGGGCCACGCCGAACAGGTAGGCGCGGAAGCTGGACTGGCCGCGGAACCCGTCTCGCGCCTCGGCGCAGGCGAGGAACACGGACTGCAACAGGTCGTCCCCGGCGCTCTCCTCCACCTTGTTGCGGAAGAACCGCGCGAGCGGCTCGTAGTACCGGTCGAAGAGCTCCGCGCCCGCGCGGCGATCGCCGGAGCGCCAGGCGTCATGGAGCTGGAGATCGTCCTTCACCGTGGCTCTCCAACCTAGTCGAACCCAGGGGCCCGGCGTACGCTCACCGCTCCGTGCCCCCGAGCGAACATGACGGTGGTGCGCCCTCGACGGACGGCACGAAGGAGGAGGCGCCCCGAGACGAGCTGGGCCCCGCGCCTCGCCTGCTCGACGACCTCGACGAGCAGCGGCGGCGCGAGTTGATCCGGGCGCGCCTGTTCGGAGAGGCGCCGGGACCCGTCAAGGTCGGCCGGTTCGCGCCGCTGCAACGGCTGGGCGCGGGCGGGATGGGCATCGTCTACGCCGCGTACGACGAGCAGCTCGAGCGCAAGGTGGCGTTGAAGTTGCTGCTGTCCTCGGGCGCGGAGCGGGACCCGGGAGGGCAGGAGCGCCTGCTGCGCGAGGCCCAGGCGCTGGCCCGGCTGTCGCATCCCAACGTCGTCACCATCTACGACGTCGGGGTCTATGAGGGGCGCGTCTTCATCGCCATGGAGTACGTCCGCGGGCAGACCCTGCGAGCGTGGCTGGACGCGGCCCCCCGCGACCTCCGGGCGGTGCTCTCCACCTTCATCCAGGCCGGGCGCGGGCTGGCCGCGGCGCACGATCAGCAGATCGTCCACAAGGACTTCAAGCCCGAGAACGTGATGGTCGGCGATGACGGCCGCGCGCGCGTGCTGGATTTCGGGCTGGCGAGGGCCGGCGGCGACCCCGGGCCGCCGGAGCGCGCCGTTGCTCCTGAGAGGCTTCCTTCCGGGACTCCCGCCTACATGGCACCCGAGCAGCATTCGAGTGGCCCGGTGGATGCCCGGGCCGACCAGTTTGCGTTCTGCGTGGCGCTGTACGAAGCGCTGTTCGGGGAGCGCCCATTCGACGGGCAGGATCGGCAGGAGCTGGCGCGGCGCGTGGCGACCGGCGAGCTGCGGTCCACGCCTTCGGGGCGAGAGGTCCCTGCGTGGCTGCGAGCCACCGTCGTGCGCGGGCTGCATCCCATTCGCTCGGAGCGCTGGCCCTCCATGCACGCCTTGCTGGCCCAGCTGGATCGGGACCGGGGCGCGACCCGGCGGAGGTGGCTCTTCGCCGCCGGGACCGTCGCCGCGGCCGCGGTCGCGACCTGGCTGACGAGCTTCGCCGTCACGGCGCCGGAGCGCGCGTGCAGCGGAGGGCAGGCGCGAATGCGAGAGGTGTGGGGCGAGGCGCAGCGTGCCAAGGTCGACGATGCCCTGCGCCAGCCCGGCCTGGCCTACACGGCCGACCTCGCCGAGAGCGTGAAGCACAGGCTCGACGAGTACGCCGGCTCCTGGGTGGAGACGCGGCGGCAGGCGTGCCTCGCCCATCGGCGCGGCGAACAGCCCGACGAGCTGTTCGACCTCCAGGAGGCATGCCTGGAGGATCGGCGCAGGGAGATGAGCGCCCTGGTCCAACTGCTCGGGCGGACTGGAGACGACGCCGTCAAGCAACCTGTCCGGGCGGCGGAGGGGTTAGACCCGGTCGACCGGTGCGCGGATGCCCAACGGCTCCGGGCAGAGAGCACGCCCCTGGGGCCCTCCGCTGCCAAGGACGGGGAACGGCTCCGCGAACGCCTCGCGGCCGCCCGCGCGGACCATCTGGCCGGCTGGTACGAACAAGCCTCGAAGGAAGCCGGCGATATCGCCGCCGACGCCAAGCCCTATCCGTCGCTGGAGACCCTGGCGCTCTTCCAGCGCGGGTGGGCGCAGAGCGCGCTGGGACGGGCGCCCGAAGCGAGCGCCTCCTTGCAGGAAGCCTACTGGGGGGCGCTGGCCTCGAAGCAGGACTGGTTGGCGACCCAGGCCGCGATCAAGCTGCTGATGGTCCTCGGGTCCCGTCAGGATCTCTTTGACGAGGCACAGCCGTGGGAGCGAAACGCCCGCGCGCTGGTGGAGCGGCAACCGCACGATCGCAGGCTCCAAGCCGACTTCTTCACCAGCCGTGGCCAGGTGCGCCAACAGAGAGGACAGGACGCGGAGGCCGAGGACGACTACCGGAAGGCAGTCTCGATCCTGGAGGCGGCCCACGGCCCGGACGACTGGGCCATCGGGGTTCCCCTCGGCTACCTCGAGCAGCTCGTCTACAAGCGAGGCGATTTCGGCGAAGCGCTCAAGCAGTACAAGCGGATCCTCGAGATCGACAAGCGCTCGCTGGGCGAGAAACATCCCTGGGTGGCGACCGACCTGACGTATCTCGGCATGGTCTTGCTGGACCAGGGCGAGCACCGCGAAGCCCTCGAGGCCCTACGGCGCGCGCTGGACATCAAGGAGAAGGCCTTCGGTCCGGAGAACTCCAATCTCGCCAGCACCTTGAACAACCTGGGAGACGCGCTGCTGGATGCGGCTCGTCCCGAGGAAGCGCTCGAGCAGTACCGCCGCGCGCTGCGGCTCAAAGGCCCCAATGAGCTCCACCTTTCTTTCACCCATCAAGGACTCGGGTGGGCGCTGCTGCGCCTGGGCCGGTGGAAGGATGCCCGGACCCACCTGGAGCAGGCGCTGCAGATCCGGACCCGCATCCAGGGCGCTGAAAGCCCACTGGCCGGCGAGACGCTGTCCTGCCTGGGAGACGCGCTGCGGGGGGAAGGCCGGCGAGCGGAGGCCGCCTCCCGCTACCAGCAGGCGTTGGGGATCCTCGAGCGGGGGTACGACGCCCAGCACCCGGACGTGGCGTATCCGCTCACCGGGCTCGGCGAGCTTCGCCTCGCGGAGGGGAGCCCGGCCTCGGCCATCCCCCTCCTGGAGCGCGCGGTGCAGATCCGCGCTTCGCGAGGAGGGCCCAGGATCGAGCGCGCCCGGGCGCGGTACCTCCTCGCTCGGGCGTTGGTCGTGTCGCACCCGCCGGCCGCCTCGCTCGGCCGGGCGCGCGAGCTGGCCGAGGAGGCGCTGAAGGATCTAGAGGCCGTCGGTCCGGGTGCCGGCGGGACAGCCGCCGAGATCCGGAGCTGGCTCGAGGAGCTTCACTGGACCCAGTGACCCGCCATCTGGATGTGCTGGGGATTGCAGGGGCGGGTTGGACCGGCGCCTCCATCATGATCGTACACGGTGAGGGTGCCCTTGGTGGGGTCCGTGGAGTCCGTGGGGGCGCACATGGCGACGGTCTCTATCCCCGTGCCGTCCCAATCGCCGGGGACCGGCTGGCCCCCTCCCACTACGCAGAACTTGATGTCGTGAATCCCGGTGGTGTTGCTGTTGCGGAGGAAGATGCAGCCATCGCTCGGCCTGTACACACCGAGGGAGTCGATCCCGTCACCATCCCAGTCGCCGCTGAACGCGACATCGCCAGGGTTCCCGTAGGTAAACGGGGTCACCGGGCCGGTCCAGATTTCCCCGCTGGCCAGCAACACCTGTCCGGCTTCGTAGAGCGCAGGGAAATCCGGCTTTATGTCCCCGTCGTGCGTCTTCCCCGGCGGCTTCCCCTGGCCGAACCATTTGCCGAAGAGCGGCTGCGCGACTGTGGTTTTCCCGAACGGAGCGCCGACCAGGGCCTCGAGTCCAGCGCTGTTCGCGGTTCGCACGGCGAATTCACCATCGTGATACACGCCGACGGTATCCACGCCATCCCCGTCGACGTCGCCGGCGAGAGGGATTTCCCCCGGGAGGCCGAACACGAACGAGAGCTCCGTTCCGTCCGGGTTCGTCAGGTGAAACGTGGCGGTGGCCGGGTCGAACTCCCCGAGCGTCTGGGGTGGGTGTGGCTGCTGGCAGGCGAAGAGGCCGGCGGCCGCCAGGAGCAGCACGCCGGATCTGGCGTAGGCAGGCCACCTCACGGCCACTGCCACTGGCCGGCGATGGGAAGATCCCCGGGCAACCCATACGTGAAGACCTGGTCCGGGCCGAGCGCGTTGACGTACCGCAGGTAGAACTGCCCATTGTAGTAGACCCCCGTGGTATCGCCCGTCTGGTTCCCGCAGTTGCCGTTCCAGTTGCCAGCGACCGGGTAGCCGGTGGGGGCGCCGGCCGGGAACGCGCGGTCGGCGGTTCCGGTCGTGTTGCTGTTGCGCAGGTACATCATGCCGTTGGCACCGTTTGTGGAAGGTCTGAAGACTCCGATGGTGTCGATCCCGCGGCAGGTCCAGTCACCGGCGATCGGCAAGTCTCCCGGGAGGCCGAAGGCGAACGGAGGGAGCGAGTCGGCGCCGGTCCGAGAGTTGGTGAGGTAGAACGTCCCGTTGAGGTAGACACCGACCGTGTCGACGCCGTCGCCGTCCCAGTCGCCGGCGACCGGCAGGCCCCCGGGAGGTCCAAACGCGAACTTGTGGTCCGCATACCCGATGGTGTTCGTGTCCCGAAGGTAGAACACCCCGTTGCGGTAGACGCCGATCGTGTCGATGCCGTCTCCGTCCCAGTCGCCGACGATCGGCAGGTCCCCCGGCTGACCGAACGCGAACTGAGCGTCCGCGGTCCCGGCATCGTTCGTGTATCGCAGATAGAACGCGCCGTTTCGGAAGACGCCGATGGTGTCCTTCTTGGGAGGACGCGAGGAGGTGAGCGGGTCACCTTCGGTGGACGTCGGTTCGACGTTGCACCCTGCCAGGACGAGCCCTGCCGCCAACAGAATCGGTACGAATTTCGATGCCATGGGTTTGTCTCCTCGCCGGCTGGTGTGCCGGCCTGCTCGGGAGTACCCGCGGCATTTCTCCGGATTTTTCGGGGGCGCGCCCTCAGTCCTCGACTGCGCTCACCGGCATCGCCGCCGCCCGCAGCTCCAGCAGCCGCCGGCGCCGAGGCCCCGCGATGAGGAGGTGGCCAGCGGCGCTGCAGGCCGAGACAGCGCGCAGCACATTCCGCTGCGCCGCGGTCAGCGCGTGCTGCCTCTTGAAGTCCTCACCGTGGGCGCGCGCAATGCCGCCCACCGTCGGCCGAGGCGGCCCCTGCCCGTCGCCGGGCCGGGGCACCTCGCACGAGGCCACCGACTACCCGAGGGCGGCGCCCTCCTTCTTCCCCAGCAGGTCCAGCGGGCTCTTCCCCGGGCGACCAGGTTCTGGCTCACCTGCGCGTAGCGCGCCGTCGTCCGGATGGAGGAGTGGCCCAGCAGTGCCTGGATGAATCGGATGTCGTTGCCCGTCTCCAGCGCCGCAGCGGAGCACGATCTGCGAGGTCGGGCCATCCCGTCTCGGTTTAGAGACTTAACCAACGCCCGCTGCGTCTCGTGCAGCTCGGCGACGGCCTGTTCAAAGCATCCTCTTCTAGCCGCGGGTCGCGGGTTCGAGCCGGGAGGCTTGAAAACACCGGCTTAGCACCTATCCGCGCTTGCCGACGATGAACGCCTCCAGGTCATCCGGGTGGATCCGGATCGCGTTCGAGACCCGCAGGTGCCGGATCTCCCCGCGCTCGCACAGCGCGTAGACCGTTGCCGTGCAGACCGCGAGGCGCTCGGCCACCTCGCGCACAGTCAGGAGCCGCGCGGCGCCATTCGCGCTCTCGGATTTCCGCACCACCGGCGCACCATGCGGGGTCGTCACGGTGCCATCCGGTGCCAACGGGTGGACAGCGGCGTCCGGCCCGCCCCGAGGATTTCCGACGGGTTGCGAAGCGCTGGCACCCGGTGCCAACCCGTCCGACGCCCCTCCCCTCCCTCTCACGGCACAAACTCGGGTTCGAATCCCGGCAGGGTCACTTTGTCGTTGCGGGGAGATGGAACGCGCTGGTAGTTCGCAGGTCCGCACCTGGAGTCGTGGAGTTGCTCCGCGTGCGCCACCGCCGGCCATCCGCTGGGGACCACGTTCCTCCGTTGAGGCCGGCTCCCACCCGACGGCGCGCGGGAGCGCGAACGCTTCGGGAGGCGCTCCAGCAGGCGGCTACGCGGCGGCGGCGGGGTAGTCGAGGAGAATTCCACGGCTGTGGACCATGGGTTCGTAGCTCGGGTACGCGTCCGGCTCATCCCACGTCCCTCCGAGTTCAACGATGGCGTCACGAAGGGTCTCGATGAAGCGGTTGAGCCGAGGCGTGTGACGCGCTGCCAGCGCGGAGTTGTCCATCAAGCGATCACGGCCGCGAGCGGGGTGCCACTCGTCCGCGCGGCCCGAGAGATCGCCCATGCGATATCCGATGACGCGCGGGAACCAGATGTCAGTGTAAAGGGCGACGTAGATGGGGAGCTCTCGGGCGGGGGGACGGCCAGGTGCTTCGCCCTCCTCATCGTAAGCACTCCCGCTCAGCACGATGGGCAGCGCGGACCGGATGCCCTGCGGATCGTCGCCCCTCGCCTTGACCAGGGCTTTTTCGAGGTCCCCTACATCCTCGACGTCCTCTTCGACGATTCGGTCTCCCTCGTAGTACGCGAGACGGGTCGGCGTTCTCAGCGCTCCTCCGCCAAACCGGTCCGGCATGGATCCGTGACCTGGAAAGAGGTTGAGCCGACCCTCTTGCTCGAACCAGGCGCGGGTGAAGGCGAGCCATGACAGCTCATCCTTGTTCCTTCCCGTGAGCAGGGCAGGAACGCCGACAACCCGCACGACCTGTGCACGCTCGGCGGTGTCGAGGACGTGGCGCGCGAACTCGAATACGCGGTCGATCCCCAGCTTGGCTGGAGGCGGAAGATCGCCCCCCCAGAGGGTGATTCTATCTCGGTAGGTCGCCCAGTAATTCCTGTCGGTCGACATGGCATGCCTCAGTGAAGGGGGAACGGAGGGTCGAACTCGAAGGGGCGGCCGTTGGGACTCTTGTCGGTGGTGATGAGAACGCGGTCAACTCCTGTGAGCTTGTCACGGTCGGGGAACGCGGCGCGCACGGCGTTCCGGTCGCCCCCCTTGAGCGGATGGCTGGACTGCGGGTCGAACCGCACGTCGATGACCCGCTTGAAGCCCTCGGGAGGGACGTGCGGCCCCGTCCGTCCAGGGAGCAGCCCCTCGCTGCGGTGGCTCTGGCGCGCCGTCAGGTGCTGGCTTATGGACGCGCGCATGCCGAACCGCCCGCTCTGCGCCGCGCTGTGCGCGCTCTCCCTTCACTCCGCGTTGGCCGGGCCCCCGCCGCAGGACGACCTCCTCCGCCTCTACGCGGAGACGCGCCGGTTCCGCAGCGGCCACCCGGTGGCGCCGAAGGTGTCGCATGACGGCGCCGCGGCGTTCTTCCTCCGCTCGGGCCCGAAGTCGGCGACGCAGTCGCTGTTCATGACCGACCTCTCCGCCGGCCAGACTCGCGAGGTCCTCAGCCCCGAGACCCTCCTCGCCGGCGCGAAAGAGCAGCTCACCGCCGCGGAGGCCGCCCGCCTGGAGCGCCAGCGGATCAGCGCCCGCGGCTTCACCGCCTTCTCCCTCTCCAAGGACGGTCGGAAGCTGGCGGTGACGCTGGGCGGCCGCCTCTACCTCGTCACCCGCCCGGAGATGAAGGTCACCCCGCTCCACACCGGTGAGACCCCCGTCGATCCGCAGTTCTCCCCCGACGGCGCCTCCATCGCCTACGCGCGCGCCGGCGACGTCTACGCCGTGGACCTGGCGACCAACCGCGAGCGCCGCATCACCCGCGGCGGCACCGACGCGGTCTCCCACGGGCTGGCGGAGTTCGTCGCCCAGGAGGAGATGGAGCGCTTCTCCGGCTACTGGTGGTCCCCGGACAGCAAGCGCATCGCCTTCGAGGAGGTCGACAACCGCCCCCTGGAACCCTTCACCATCGTCGATCCCATGCATCCCGAGCAGAGCGGGAACGTCTTCCCGTACCCGCGCGCCGGGAAGGCGAACGCGATCGTCCGCCTCGGGATCACCTCCGGCAGCGCAGCGGTCTGGGCGCAATGGGACGCCGCGAAGTACCCGTACCTCAACACCGTCCGCTGGAGCGAAGGCGCGCCGCTCACCATCCTGGTGATGAACCGCGAGCAGAACGAGGAGGCCCTGCTCCGCGTCGACCCCGCGACCGGCAAGACCACCCCGCTGCTCACGGAGACCTCGGACCACTGGCTGAACCTCGACCAGTCCTTCCCGCTCTGGAAGAAGGACGGTTCCGGGTTCTTCTGGAAGACGGAGCGGAACGGCGGCCCGGAGATCGAGCTCCGCGACGCGGCCGGCGCCCTCACCGCGTCCTGGGTCCCGCCCTCCGTCCACCCGGAGCCGCCCACCGGCTACGACGACGCCACCGGCGCGCTCTACTTCGTCGCCGCGCCCGACCCCACCCGCCGCCAGCCGAGCCGCGTCCTCAAAGGCGGCGCCCCCGAGCCACTCCAGATCGGCGGCGCGCAGCCCGCCACCGTCGAGGCGGAGCTGGAGCCCGAGGCGGGCGCCCTCGTCGTGACGTCGCGCACGCTCCGCGCGCCGCTGGCCACCTCCATCTACCGCGCCCGCGACCTCCAGAAGCTGGCGGACCTGCCCACCGTCGCCATCCCCCCGCCCGTCACCCCCACCACCGAGATCCGCGCGGTCGGCCCCGAGCCCCGCCTCTGGGTCTCCATCACCCGCCCGCGCCAGCTCCAGCCCGGCAAGAAGTACCCCGTCCTCCTCGACGTCTACGGCGGCCCCACCGCGCAGCTCGTGGTCCACGCCCTGGACCCGCTCCGCCAGTGGTACGCCGACCAGGGCTTCATCGTGGTGAGCGTGGACAACCGCGGCACCCCGGCGCGCGGCTCGGACTGGGAGAAGGCCATCCACCACGACTTCTCCAAGGTCATCGTCGAGGACCAGGTCGCCGGCCTGAAGGCGCTGGCCGCCCAGGTCCCGGAGATGGACCTCCAGCGCGTGGGCGTGCAGGGCTGGTCCTTCGGCGGCTACCTCTCCGCGCTGGCGGTGATGGAGCGACCGGACGTCTTCAAGGCGGCGGCGGCCGGCGCGCCGGTGGTGGACTGGCGCGACTACGACACCTTCTACACGGAGCGGTACCTCGGCCTGCCCGGCCAGAACGCCGCCGGGTACGACCAGAGCTCGCTGCTCACCTGGGCGCCGAAGCTGGAGCGACCGCTGCTGATCATCCACGGCACCGCGGACGACAACGTCTACTTCTTCCACTCCCTCAAGCTCTCCGACGCGCTCTTCCGCGCCGGCCGCCCGTACCGCTTCCTCCCGCTCGCCGGCTTCACGCACATGGTGCCGGAGCCGCAGGCGACGGAGCGGCTGCACCAGTCCATCGCGGACTTCTTCCGCCAGGCGCTCTAAAGCCGAGGTTGACGGAACCGCCGGCCGTCCCCACGTCCAACGTGGGATGGATGCCATCGTCCAGAAGGTCGAAGCGCGCGCCTACCAGATCCCCACCGAGCGCCCGGAGAGCGACGGCACGCTCGAGTGGTCCGCCACCACCCTGGTCACCTGCCACCTGACCGCCGGCACCTTCCAGGGGTTCGGCTACACCTACGCGGACGCGGGGGCGGCCGCGTTCATCGACCGCGTGCTCGGCCCGCTGGTCCGCGGCGAGGATCCGTTCGCCACCCGCGCGCTGCTCTCCAAGCTGGTCCGCCACGCGCGGAACGCCGGCTTCACCGGGGGCGCGGCGATGGCGCTCTCCGCGGTGGACGTGGCGCTGTGGGACCTGAAGGCCAAGCTGCTGGGCGTCTCGCTGGTGAAGCTGCTGGGGCAGGCGCGCGCGAAGGTGCCGGCGTACGGGAGCGGCGGCTTCACCTCCCTCTCCCCGCGCGAGCTGGAGCGGCAGCTGGGCGACTGGGCGATGCAGGGCCTGCGCATGGTGAAGATGAAGGTGGGCCGCCACCCGGAGGCCGACCCGGAGCGCGTCCGCCTCGCTCGCGCCGCCGTCGGACCGGAGGTGGCGCTGATGGTGGATGCCAACGGCGCGTACACCGCCAAGGAGGCGCTGGCGCTGGCGGACCGCTTCTCGGAGTCCGGCGTCGTCTGGTTCGAGGAGCCGGTGTCCAGCGACGACCTGGAGGGCCTGGCGCTGGTGCGCGAGCGCGCGCCCGCGGGCATGGACGTCGCGGCCGGGGAGTACGGCGATTCGCCGCGCTACTTCCTGCGGATGCTGCGCGCGGGCGCGGTGGACGTGCTGCAGGCGGACGCTACCCGCTGCCTGGGCGTCACCGGCTTCCTCGCCGCCGCCGAGCTGGCGGACGCCTTCCAACTCCCCCTCTCCGCGCACTGCGCGCCGTCGCTGCACGCGCCGCTCTGCGCCGCGGTGCCGCGGCTGGCGCACCTGGAGTACTTCGCGGACCACGCGCGCCTCGAACGCCTGTTCCTCGACGGGGCGGCCGTGCCCGAGGGTGGCTCGCTCGTGCCGGACCCGAGCCGGCCGGGGCTCGGCGTGGAGCTGAAACGGGCCGACGCCGAGCCCTATGCGCGCTGAGCGCCAGTGCCCACCTCAGACCCAAGGAGGGCGTCCGGCGATGGCGGAGACGGTCGGAGATCACGTGGTGCAGCGGCTGCTGGCGTGGGGGGTGAAGCGCGTCTACGGCTACCCGGGCGACGGCATCAACGGCCTGTTGGGAGCCATGGAGCGCGCCGCGGACCGCATCGACTTCATCCAGGTGCGGCACGAGGAGATGGCGGCCTTCATGGCCTGCGCCCACTCCAAGTTCACCGGCGAGGTCGGCGTGTGCATGGCGACCTCCGGGCCGGGCGCCATCCACCTGCTCAACGGGCTCTACGACGCCAAGCTCGACCACCGGCCGGTGGTGGCCATCGTGGGGCAGACCGATCGCTCGGCCATGGGCGGCGACTACCAGCAGGAGGTGGACCTGCTCTCCCTCTTCAAGGACGTGGCGCACGAGTACGTGCAGATGGCGTCCGACCCCGCGCAGGTCCGCCACCTGGTGGACCGCGCCTTCCGCTCCGCGCTCGCCTCCCGCACGCCCACCTGCCTCATCTTCCCTCGCGACCTCCAGGACCTGGACGCGGTGAAGGACCCGCCGCACAAGCACGGCACGGTTCATTCCGGATCGGGATACTCCGCACCGCGGATCATCCCCATCGACGACGATCTCCGCCGCGCCGCGGAGGCGCTCAACGCCGGCCAGAAGGTGGCGATGTTGGTGGGCGCGGGCGCGGCCGGCGCGACCGAGGAGGTGGTCGCCGTCGCGGACCAGCTGGGCGCCGGCGTGGCCAAGGCGCTGCTGGGCAAGGCGGTGGTCCCGGACGCGCTGCCGTTCGTCACCGGCGCCATCGGCCTGCTCGGCACCCGCCCCAGCTACGAGATGATGAAGGGCTGCGACACGCTGCTGATGGTGGGCACCAGCTTCCCCTACTCCGAGTTCCTCCCGGAGGAGGGCCAGGCCCGCGGCGTCCAGGTGGACATCGACGGCCGGATGCTCTCCATCCGCTACCCGATGGAGGTGTGCCTCAACGGCGACGCCCGGCCGACGCTGCGCGCGCTGTTGCCCTTCCTGAAGCGGAAGGACGACCGCCGGTGGCGCGAGCAGATCGAGGCCAGCGTGCGCGAGTGGTGGAAGACGCTGGAGGGCCGCGCCCGCGCGCCCGCGGATCCGCTCAACCCGCAGCTGGTGTTCTGGGAGCTGTCGCCGCGGCTGCCTGACGGCGCCATCCTCACCTGCGACTCCGGCACCAGCGCCAACTGGTTCGCGCGCGACCTCAAGGTGCGGCCGGGGATGATGGCCTCGTTGTCCGGCGGCCTGGCCACCATGGGCTCCGGCGTGCCCTACGCCATCGCCGCCAAGTTCTGCTGGCCGGAGCGGCCGGTCATCGCCTTCGTGGGCGACGGGGCGATGCAGATGAACGGCCTCAACGAGCTGATCACCGCCTCCAAGTACTGGAAGCGGTGGAAGGACCCGCGGCTGTGCGTGCTGGTGCTCAACAACCGGGACCTCAACCAGGTCACCTGGGAGCAGCGCGCCATGGCCGGCGACCCCAGGTTCGAGGCGTCGCAGTCCATCCCCGACTTCCCCTACGCCTCCTACGCCGAGTCCATCGGCCTCCGCGGGCTGACCATGGAGAAGCCGAAGGACGTGGTCCGGGTCTGGGAGCAGGCGCTGCGCAGCGACCGGCCGGTGGTGGTGGAGGCGCGCGTCGACCCGGACGTGCCGCCGCTGCCGCCGCACATCACGGTGCAGGAGGCCAAGGCGTTCGCCTCCTCGGTCATCCGCGGCGATCCGGACGCGGGCCACATGATCCGCCAGACCCTGCGCGACTGGCTGGGCGGCAAGCGGAAGAGGTCCTGACGTGCGGCCCGGCCTGGAGCGGGCGCTGCGGCGGGCGCTGGAGGGCGAGGTGCTGTTCGACGCCAAGAACCGCGCCCTCTTCGCCACCGACGCGTCCAACTACCGGTACCTCCCCATCGGCGTGGTGCGGCCGAGGTCCATCGAGGACGTGGTGGAGACGGTCCGCCTCTGCCGTGAATTCGGCGCGCCCATCCTCTCCCGCGGCGGCGGCACCAGCCTCGCCGGGCAGACCACCAACGTGGCAGTGGTGATCGACTGGACGCGGCACCTGGGCGGGGTGCTCTCCATCGACCCGGCCGCGCGCACCGCCCGCGTCCTCCCCGGCACCGTGCTGGACGACCTCCGCGGTCGCGCCATCAAGGAGCACGGCCTCACCTTCGGCCCCGACCCGGCCACGCACACCCACTGCACACTGGGCGGGATGATCGGCAACAACTCCTGCGGCGTGCACGCGCAGTGGACGGGCTGCTCCGCGGCGCAGGTGGTGGAGCTGGAGGTGCTCACCTCGGACGGGGCGCGCTTCCAGGTGGGCAAGACGCCGGACGGCGAGCTGGAGCGCATCCTCGCCGCGGGCGGCCGGCGGGCGGAGATCTACCGCGGGTTGCTCTCCCTCCGTCAGCGCTCCGGCGACGAGGTGCGCCGGCGCTACCCGCGCATCCCGCGCCGTGTGTCCGGCTACGGCCTGGACGCGCTCCTCCCCGAGAACGGGATGGACGTCGCCCAGGCGCTGGTGGGGAGCGAGGGCACGCTGGTCACCATCCTCGAGGCCACCGTGCGGCTGGTCCCGGAGCCGAAGCACCGCGCCCTCCTCGTCGCCGGCTTCGACGACGTGGCGGCAGCGGGCGACGCGGTGCCGGTCCTCTTGCCCTACAAGCCGATGGGGCTGGAGGGGCTGGACGAGCTGCTGGTGGACCTCATCCGGCGGTTCGCGAAGGACTTCCAGCGACAGCGGCTCCACCCGTCAGGGATGCACGACGAGGCGCTGGACGAGCTCCCGGAGGGGAAGGGCTGGCTGATGGTGGAGTTCGGCGGCGCCACGCGCGACGAGGCGGAGGGAAACGCGCGGGCGGCGCTGGCGTCGCTGGTGCACGAGGCGAAGCCCAGGGGCTCGCGCGTGTACGGCAGCCGCGAGGAGGCGGAGGGGATCTGGAAGGTGCGGGAGTCCGGGCTGGGCGCCACCGCGCGGGTGCCGGGCGGCCGCGACACCTTCCCCGGCTGGGAGGACTCCGCCGTCCCGCCCGAACGCGTGGGCGAATACCTGCGCGCGCTGTCGGAGCTGTTCCGCCGCTACGACTACCACGCGTCGCTCTACGGCCACTTCGGCCAGGGCTGCGTGCACTGCAGCATCGACTTCGTCCTCCACACCACCGAGGGGCTGGAGCGCTACCGCCGCTTCGTCACCGAGGCGGCGTCGCTGGTGACGCGGATGGGCGGCTCCCTCTCCGGCGAGCACGGGGACGGGCAGTCGCGCGGGGAGCTGCTGCCCATCATGTTCGGCCCGGAGCTGGTGCGCGCGTTCGAGGAGTACAAGCGCCTCTGGGACCCGGCCGGGCTGATGAACCCCGGCCGCATCGTGAACGCGCCGCCGCTGGACGACGTGCGGAGCATGCGGGTCGGCCCCGCGTACCACCCGCGCGTCCCACCCACCCACTTCCGCTACCCGGATGACGCCGGCCACTTCTTCCGCGCCGCCGAGCGCTGCGTCGGGGTGGGCGAGTGCCGGCGCGAGGGCCCCGCCGCCACCATGTGCCCCAGCTACCTCGCCACCCGCGAGGAGGAGCACTCCACCCGCGGCCGCGCGCACTTGCTGTTCGAGCTGATGCGCGGCGAGGCGGTGGGCCGCCGCGGCTGGCGCGACGAGGCCGTGAAGGAGTCGCTGGACCTGTGCCTGGGATGCAAGGGGTGCAAGGGCGACTGCCCGGTGAACGTGGACATGGCCACGTACAAGGCGGAGTTCATGGCCCACTACCACCAGGGCCGCCTCCGCCCCCGCGCCGCGTACTCCATGGGGTTGATCATGCTGTGGGCGCGCGCGGCGTCGCTGGTGCCGGGCGTGGTGAACGCGCTCCTTCGCGTGCCCCTCCTGGGCCGGGCGCTCAAGTGGGTGGGCGGCATCTCGCCGCGCCGCTCATTGCCGCGCTTCGCGCCCGAGACGTTCCAGCGATGGTGGGCGCGCCGCGGGCGGTCCTTCCCGGTCGGCACCACTGGCGCGCGCCCGCGGGGCCGCCTGATCCTCTGGCCGGACACCTTCAATAACCATTTCCACCCGGAGACGGCGCGCGCGGCGCTGGAATTCCTCGAGGGCGAGGGCTTCGAGGTGGTCGTCCCGCGCCAGGCGCTCTGCTGCGGCCGGCCGCTCTACGACTGGGGGATGATCCCCACCGCGAAGAAGCTCCTGGAGCGGACGATGCGAGTCCTCGGCCCGGAGCTGGACGCGGGCACGCGGCTCCTCGTCCTGGAGCCGAGCTGCGCCTCCGTCTTCCGCGACGAGCTGCGCAACCTCTACCCGGACGAGGGCCGCGCGCGGCGGCTGCGCGAGCAGACCGTGCTCTTCGCCGAGCTGCTGGAGCAGGAGCACCTCCAGCTCCTGCCGTTCGCGCGCGAAGCGCTGCTCCACGGCCACTGCCACCAGAAGTCGCTGTTCAAGCTGGCGCCCGAGCAGCGGATGCTCCAGAGCCTCGGGGTGCGCGCCTCGATTCCCGAGCCGGGCTGCTGCGGGATGGCCGGCGCCTTCGGCTTCGAGCGCGGCGAGAAGCACGAGATCAGCGTGAAGCTGGGGGAGCGGGCGCTGCTGCCGGCGGTGCGCGACGCGGCGCCCGACACGCTGCTGGTGGCGGACGGCTTCTCCTGCCGCGAGCAGATCCACCAGGGCACCGGCCGGCTCCCGCTGCACGTGGCGGAGGTGGCGTGGCTGGCGCGGCACCAGGAGGCGCGCGCGCTCGCGGTGCCGGAGGTGGCGCCGTCCGTGCGCGTGCGGCTGGCGCGCGCGGCCGCGATCACGGCGGGGGCGGCGGTGGTGATGGCGGTGGTGGGGAGGAAGTGGAGGCTCGCGCGGGGGTGAGCACGCGCGAGCCGTGCCCGGACAGGAGGTCTACGAGACGAAACCGCTAGATGGGTTTGACGTTCTGCGCCTGGAGCCCCTTGGGCCCACGCGCGACCTCGAACTCGACCTTCTGCCCTTCGGACAGGGTCCTGAAACCCTGGCTCTGTATCGCGGTGTGATGACAAAACACGTCCTCACCACCGCCGTCCTGCGTGATGAAGCCGTACCCCTTCGCGTCATTGAACCACTTCACGGTACCAGTTGGCATTGCCGCTTCTTTCCTTCCACTCGGACGACAAACGCGCCGCCCGGTCTCCCTGCCTGAACCGAGGAAGACGGGGAAAGTGTTTAGACGCGAGCGAGCGCCCACTCAAGGGTGAGCTCACCCTTCATCGGCGCCACCCGGCAAATCTGCACTGCGAATGTCAAGTCGCGCCCGGTCGGACGCCGGCTCAGATTTCCAGAAGCAGGCGCTCCGGGTCCTCGATGCAGTCCTTGATCCGCACCAGGAACTGCACCGCCTCGCGGCCGTCCACCAGCCGGTGGTCGTACGAGAGCGCCACGTACATGATGGGCCGCACCACCACCGCGCCGTCGCGCACCACCGGCCGGTCCACGATGTTGTGCATCCCCAGGATGCCGGTCTGCGGCGGGTTGAGGATGGGGGTGGACATCATCGAGCCGAAGATGCCGCCGTTGGTGATGGTGAAGGTGCCGCCCTGCAGCTCGGGGAGGGTGAGCTTGTCGCTGCGCGCGCGCGCGGCGAAGTCGGCGATCTGCTTCTCCATCTCCGCCATCGACAGCCCGTCCGCGTCGCGCAGCACCGGCACCACCAGCCCGCGCGAGCCGGACACCGCCACGCCGATGTCGAAGTAGTGCTTGAAGACGACGTCCTCGCCCTCGATCTCCGCGTTGAGCTGCGGGAACGCCTTGAGCGCCTCCAGCGACGCCTTCACGAAGAAGCTCATGAAGCCCAGCTTGGTGCCGTGCTTGGCCTGGAACTTCTCCCCGTATTGCTTGCGGAGCGCCATCACCGCGCTCATGTCCACCTCGTTGAAGGTGGTGAGGATGGCCGCGGTCTGCTGCACCGCCACCAGCCGCTCCGCCACGCGCTTGCGCAGCGGCGTCATCCGCACGCGCTCCTCGCGCGCGGCGTTGGGGCGGGGGCCGGAGGGGAGCTTCAGCTCCGCGCGCCTCGGCGGCAACGGTGGAGGGACGGGGACGGGCGCCTGCGCCGCCGCGGGCTTCTCGGGCGCGCCCGCGCCCATGACGTCTTCCTTCGTGATCTTCCCGCCCAGCCCCGATCCCTGGATCTGGGTGGTGTCCACGCCCCGCTCCTCGGCGATCTTCTTCGCCACGGGCGTGATGGGGACGGCGCGCTGCGACTCCTCGGCCGCGTCGGGGACCAGCTTGTAGGCGCCGGACTCGAGGAGCTCCTGCGGCTCCTCCTTCTTCTCGGGCTTCTCGGGCGCCGGGGTGGGCGGAGCCGCCTGGGCCGCCGCCCCGGCATCGACCACGCCGAGGAGGTCGCCCACCTTCACCGTCTCGCCCTCCTTCGCCTTCACCTCGGTGAGCGCCCCGGTCGCCGGGGAGGGCACATCCACCGTCACCTTGTCCGTCTCCAGGGTGACGACCGGCTCGTCGGCCTTCACGGCCTCGCCGACGTTCTTCAGCCACTTGCTGATCACGCCCTGGGTGATCGACTCGCCCAATGGGGGAACCCTGACCTCAGCCATTCTTCACCCTCGACAGCGCGTCCTCGACGATGCGGTGCTGCTCCAGCTCGTGCGCCTCGTGGAAGCCGGTCGCCGGGCTGGCCGCCGCGTCGCGCCCCACGAATGACAGCGCGCGGGAAGATGCCATCTCCTGGAGCAAAGGAAAGACGAACTGCCAGGCGCCCATGTTCTTCGGCTCCTCCTGGACCCAGACCAGCTCCCGGGCGGACGGGAAGCGGGCCAGCTCCGCGGCCACCTCCTCGCGCGGGAACGGGTAGAGCTGCTCCAGCCGGACGACGGCCACCCGCTCCTCCACCCGCCGCGCCCGCTCCGCCGCCAGGTCGAAGTACACCTTCCCGGTGCAGAAGAGGACGCGCTCCACCGTCGCCCCGTCCAGGTTCGCCTGGTCCGGCAGCACGCGCTGGAACCGCCCCGAGGCGAGGTCCTCCAGCGGCGAGACCGCCTCCGGCCGCCGGAGCAGGCTCTTGGGGCTCATCACGATCAGCGGCTTGCGCGCCGGCCGCACCATCTGCCGCCTCAGCACGTGGAAGATCTGCGCCGGCGTGGTGGGGTAGCAGACCTGGATGTTGTCGTCGCCGCACAGCTGGAGGAACCGCTCCAGCCGGGCGCTGGAGTGCTCCGGCCCCTGGCCCTCGTAGCTGTGGGGGAGCAGCAGGGTGATGCCGGAGAGGCGCCGCCACTTCCGCTCCGCCGCCACGATGAACTGGTCGATGATCACCTGCGCGCCGTTGGCGAAGTCGCCGAACTGCGCCTCCCACACCACCAGGCAGTCCGGGCAGTCCAGCGAGTACCCGTACTCGAAGCCCAGGCACCCCAGCTCCGAGAGCGGGCTGTTGTAGACCTGGAAGGCGCCCTGGGCCTTCGCCAGGTGGTCCAGCGACACGTAGCGCCCGCCGGTCTTCACGTCGTGCAGCACCGCGTGCCGGTGGGTGAACGTCCCGCGCTCGGTGTCCTGGCCGGTGAGGCGGACGTTGAAGCCGTCGGTGAGCAGCGACGCGTAGCCCAGCGTCTCGCCCGCGGACCAGTCCAGCAGGTGCTCGCCGCGGGCCATGGCGCGGCGCCGCTCGAGGAAGGTGCCGATCTTCGGGTGGGCGTGGAAGTCCTCCGGCACGGCGGCCAGCGTCTCCAGCAGCCGGACCAGCTTCTCCTTCGGCACGCCGGTCTCCGGCTGGGTGATCTCCTTGTCCGCGCCGCCGCGGAACGTCTTCCACAGCCCCTCCATCGCGGAGGGCTCCTTGAGCGCGCTGTGCTCCTTCACCCGCGCGTGCGCCTCCTGCAGCTCCTTCATCACCTCCTGGCGGATCTGCTCCGACTCCTCCCTGGTGATGCGGCCCTGGGTGGCCAGCTGGTTGGCGTAGAGCTGGCGCACCGTGGGGTGGGCCTTGATCAGCTCGTACATCCTGGGCTGGGTGAAGGTCGGCTCGTCCGCCTCGTTGTGGCCGTAGCGGCGGAAGCAGACGAGGTCGATGACCACGTCGCTCTTGAGCTCCTGCCGGTACTCGATGGCCAGCTTCATCACGTGCACGCACGCCTCGGGGTCGTCCCCGTTCACGTGGAACACCGGGATGTCCAGCATCTGCGCGGCCGCGGTGCAGTAGATGCTGGAGCGGCTCTCCTCCGGGTCGGTGGTGAAGCCGACCTGATTGTTGATGACGATGTGGACGGTGCCGCCCACGTTGTAGCCGGGGAGGGCGGAGAGGTTGAGCGTCTCCGTCACCACGCCCTGGCCGGCGAAGGCGGCGTCCCCGTGGATGAGCAGCGGGACCACCTTGCCGCGCTCCGGGTCGTCGAAGCGGTCCTCCTTGGCGCGCACCCGGCCCACCACCACCGGGTCCACCGCCTCCAGGTGGCTGGGGTTGAAGGCGAGCGAGAGGTGGACCTTCAGGCCGCCGGAGGTGACGAAGTCGGAGGAGAAGCCCTGGTGGTACTTCACGTCGCCGCGGTTCTGGTAGCCGTGCGCGTCGTCCGGGCCCTCGAACTCGCTGAAGATCTGGTCCGGGGACTTGCCCAGGATGTTGCAGAGGACGTTGAGGCGGCCGCGGTGGGCCATGCCGATGACGACCTCCTTGAGGCCCAGGCGCGCGCCGTCCTCCAGCATCACGTCGATCATCGGCACCAGGCTCTCGCCGCCGTCGAGCGAGAAGCGCTTGGCCCCCACGTACTTGGTGTGGAGGAAGCTCTCGAAGCACTCGGCGTAGGAGAGCTTGGTGAGGATGTGGCGCTGCTGCTCCACGGAGGGCGCCAGCAGGTTCTCGCTGTGCTCCATCTTCGGCTGCAGCCAGCGGCGCCGGTTGGAGTCCTGGAGCGTCATGAACTCCACGCCGATGTGATGCGCGTAGGTCCGGCGCAGGCGCTCCATCAGGTCGCGCAGCCGCACCGGCTTGTCGGGGAAGACGTCGGAGGGGTCGACGTACTGCTGCAGCTCCTGCTCGGAGAAGTGGTTGCGGTTCACCATCCCGATGTCCGCCACGTGGTTGAGCTCCGGGCGCGGGCGGCCGAGCGGGTCGAGCTGGGCGAGGAGGTGGCCGCGGAGGCGGAAGGCGTAGACCGTGCGGTCCACGCGCGACTGCAGGCCCATGATCTGCGAGAGGGCGAGGTCCGCCAGCGTCATCCCGCCGGTGGAGGGCTGGAGGGCGAACGGGATGGGGGCGGCGGGCGGGGGCGGGGCCGCGTGGCCGTTCCCGTTGGAGGCGATGGTGATCGGCTTGCCGCCGCCGTTCTTCTCGAACACCTCGCGCCAGCTGGGGTCCACGGAGGAGGGGTCGCGGAGGAAGCGCTCGTAGAGCCCCTCGATGAAGTCGATGTTGGCGCCCGAGAGGAAAGACTCGTGAATGGAGGGCATGGTCGTCTCACTTTCCTAGCCGACGCGGTGTGCTAAAGCACGCGCCCATGATGTTCCAGGGCAAGAAGCTCCTCATCACCGGCGTGCTCACCCCTCAATCGATCGCCTTCGGGATCGCCGAGCTGGCGCAGAAGGAGGGCGCGCAGCTCATCCTCACCGGCTTCGGCCGCGGAATGTCGCTGACCGAACGGTCCGCCAAGCGGCTGAGCCCGGTCCCGGAGATCCTGGAGCTGGACGTCAATCAACCGGACCACTTCAAGAAGCTCACCGAGCAGCTGAAGGCGAAGATGGGCGTGATCCACGGCGCGCTCCACGCCATCGCCTTCGCGCCGGAGGACGCGCTGGGCGGGAACTTCCTCAACACCCCGTGGGAGAGCGCGATGACCGCCTTCCGCGTCTCCACCTTCTCGCTCAAG
>DASRBA010000342.1:0-4826 GCA_035637895.1 Myxococcaceae bacterium | reverse complement strand
TTGTTACAGATGCCTCCGCCCGCGGTGCCGCCCACCGGGACCCAGGTGCCGGGGGGCGAGGTGGTCATGGCGGTGTCGTAGATGTTCATGCTGTTGGCCAGCGTGGAGCCGGCCTGCAGCAGCGCCTCCGCGTACGGCGCGCAGATCGCCCGCCCCAGCAGCACGCCCCCCGCGTCCGCGTAGTAGGCGTGGCACTGCTGGTCCGCGTCCGCGTTGAAGACGATCTGCGTCGTGCCCAGCGGCGCGTCCGCCGGGATGTACGGCGCCACCAGCGGGGCCGGACACGGCGCGATGGGGCTGCTGAACATGTCGTCCACGCCGTAGGTGGCCGGCCAGTACGACTGCGCGGGGCCGCCGCCGCACAGGCCGCGGTACTTGGTGGTGCCGTTGCCGGGCCCCATGTTGGTCAGGCCGTCCAGGGCGCCGTCGAAGGCGGTGCCCAGGTTCCGGCTGTAGCAGGACTGGTTCCCGGCCTCGTGCCGGCCCGCCGTCCGGAACTGCGCCTGGTGCGCCAGGTTCTGCGTCTGGAACGAGCCGTAGAGCTGGAGGAAGACGGTGCGGGCGATCAGGCCCCGCGGCGGGTTGAAGTTCAGCCAGTTCCCCTTGAACACCGGGCGAGGCCCGATCTCCGGCCGGTAGAACGGCGTCACCGACATGGTGAGCGGGAGGTAGTACCCCTTGGTGTCCAGGCAGGTGCCGCAGGCGGCGGTCTCCGCCGCCGGCACTCCGGCCGCGGTGCAGGCCCCCGTGTTGACGGACCACGGCGTGGGGGTGTCGACGGCCGCGCCCCAGCCCAGGTCGTGCACGTAGTACGAGTTGGCGTCGAAGATGTTCCCGTGAGAGCCGTAGTTCCGGTACGTGTACAGCGGGTCGTACACGGTGAGCAGCGGCTTGTTCGGCACCCCCTGGTTGCACCCTCCGCCGTTGACCGGGTTGTCGTGGTCGTCCTTGCAGGGGTTGGCGGAGTACTTGAGCTGGTCGAGCTGGGTGTTGACGCAGCCGCGCGCGGTGGGCCCGGCCGGGTTGCCGGGGACCGCCGCCACCCCCACCATCGAGACGTCGGTGACGTCGATGGGCAGCCTGCGCATCGCCTCGCTGCTGTCCATCACGAAGGCGATGGCCGGCTGGCCGATGGACTTCGACCCGAAGAAGCCTTCGTCCTCGCCGACGGGGAGGTTGATCAACCCCTCCTTGCGGCTGGTGGCCGGCATCGAGCAGCTGGCGTTGTTCACCGGCGACTGCGCCAGGGCGGGCAGCGCCGGCAGCGCCCCCAGCAGGTAGAGCGCGCCCCACAGCTGCGGGGCGAGGCGGCGGATGGTGTTGGAGCGCGTCATCGCGTTTCTCCCGGAGGGCTACAGGCCGAAGCGGACGGCCATCTCGATCTCGTACTGGCGGTCGGCGGCGTCCCGGCAATGGGCGGTGAGCAGAAAGGGCGTCCCCAGCAGCGGGAGGCGGAAGGTGTTGGTGGTGTCGAGGTCGGCGATGCCGCCGCTCATGGCGGACGCGCCCAGGCGCTGCCACACCTTGTCGTCGAAGGTGACGGACACCAGGGGGCCGCTCTGGTCCGAATCGTAGTGACCCACCGCGAGCTGCACGCCTTTCCCGGCCGCGTTGGTCGTCCCGGACACCACGACGGGGAAGATCTGCTGCACCTGGCCCTGCGAGGAGCCGTACTCGGCCCACAGCTTGCGGTTGGCCGCCTCCGCGCAGGCCGCCAGCATCCGGTAGTTCTGCTGGCGGTTGACGACGACGGAGTCGCCCTGGGCGAGCTGGAGCGACCCCACCGCCACCAGGGTGAGCACGGCGAGGATGACCATCGTCAACAACATGGCGCTGCCGCGAGTGCGCATGGGCGGAGACCTCGGCATCAGAAGTAGGAGAGCGCGCGGGTGCGCATGTTGCGGACGGGAACGGTGGTGTCGCCCACGGACAGCTCGTACGGGAGCGGCACGTTGCCCGCCGGCCGGTTGAGCAGCGCCGGGAGCACGTTGACGGGCCCCGTGGGCGTCTGGCGGGACCGCCACTGCGGGATGGAGCGCGCCACCACGGACAGCTGGACCTCGTTGATGGTGGCGTTGAAGGGCGACTGGCGCCGCAGGTCGTTGACCGGGAGGTCCATGAACCCGTACCCGCCGGGAGGGCCCGCGTACTGCTTGGCGCCCTGGCCGGTGGTGAAGTCGAGGATGCTGAGGCCGGCGCAGCCGATCGGGGCGGCCGTGAGGAACGGCCAGTTCTGCTGGCGGCAGTACGCGATGGGGGCGGACGCGCCCACCCGGGCGGGGATTCCGAGCGTCGGGTTGGGCGAGCCGTTGGGCGGCGCGGTCGGCCGGGTGTACGCCACCTGCAGGTCGATGATCCCGGCCGCCACCTTGATGGTGTCCTTGCCGTCGATGACCCCGTCGAGGTTCCGGTCCACGCCCTTGTCCAGCACCAGCGTGGGCACCTTCGAGCCCACGGTGTTGTCCCCCAGGAGCATGTTCGGCTCGACGTAGTAGCGGTACCGCTCGACCAGGAAGGCGCGGGCGCCGCCGCTGGTGATGCAGGGCAGCGCGCCCGGATCCTGCCGGAACGGGTCCGTCAGCTGGGGCGCCTGCGTGGTCAGGTTGGTCGGGAGCCCGACGGTGGCGGTGACGGTGTTCAGCACCGACACGTAGGTCACCCCGGAGGCGGAGGGGCAGACGATCTGGAGGATCTGGTTCTTGGGGAACGACTCCGCCCCGTGGGTCCGGAGGGTGAGGCTGTTGGCGGCGGCGGCGGTGACGATCCAGGCTTGCCCCTCCGGGTCGTTCTGGAGGTCCTGGCCCCAGTAGTTGGGGTTCCGCGCGTAGAAGACGATCTCGTCTATTCCGGCGGCGCCGTTGTCCCTCTTGCAGTTGGTGTTGGCGATGTTGCCGCCCATGGCGTTGCAGTAGGTGACGCCGATGGCGGTGGTGCCCTGGAAGATGTTGAAGTCGAAGGTCAGCGCCGGCTCGATCCCGTAGCCGGCCGTCCGCAGGTCGCGCTCCATCCAGATCAGCGCCGTGCGCGCGTTGTCCGCCGCCTGCCGCTTGAGGCTCTCCGCCGCGAACTGGGACTGGAAGCCGATGGAGACCTGCGAGACCGCCAGCGCGACGATGGCGAGGATGCCCATGGTGATGATCAGCTCCACCAGGGTCATCCCGCGGGCGCGCGGCGCGCCGCGCCTCCGGTTAGTTGGTGAGCGCATCGGCGAGGCAGCCCTCATCGAAGACGGAGGTGTAGACGGACACGACGCGGCGGTTCTTGATGCCCCCCGTGCTGCTGCCCGCGTTGTAGGTGACGTGGACGGCGATCATCTTGAGGCACGTGTTGCTGGGATCGGTCATCACGTTCCAGTAGCGGTTGAAGACGTAGATCTTCCCCGGGTAGTTGGAGTTCAGCTCCGCCTGGCTGCGCAGCCCGGCGATCGCGGCCGCTTGGATCTCCCCGTAGGTCGGCAGCTCCGCGTTCGCGTTGAACCAGGTGTCGGTCGCGGCCGGCGGAGGGCCCGGCACCTGGGTGGCGCTGACCACCCGGGGCGCGCCGAACACGTTGCCGACGTAGCTGTTCGACGGGGTGAGGTTGACGTTGTTCCAGGGGAGCTTCGCCAGCGACTGGGCGGTGTCGTTCGCCACCGTCATCGCCGCCGCCCGCGCGCTGTTGCGCCGGTCCTGCCCGGAGACGGCCACCATGGCGGCCGCGATGCCCGCCACGCCGGTCGCCAGCACGGCGATGGAGACCATCGCCTCGATCAGGGTGGTGCCCCGGTTGTCTCGTCTCGCGCGCATGATCACTTCTCCGAGGAGCTGAAGCGTTCGGTGACCAGGCCCGCGGGGACGCTGATCGCCACCCAGTTGGTGGAGGGGATCTGCGTGCCGCCCGTGTCGTAGCCCGTGAAGCCGATGAAGCCGCCGATCCGGCTCTTGGGGAAGGCGGCCTCGTTCCCCATCTTCACCTGCCCGTCCGCGCCGAAGCGGATGAAGCCGCGCCTGGGCGGAGTGCCGGCCCTGCAGAAGCTGCAGGGCATGTCGCTGATGGAGAGGGTCATCCCCTCGAAGATGGAGCCCGCCACCGGCGCGACGGGCGCGTAGTTGGGAGCGGTGCCGATCATCACGCCCTTGCCCAGGTACCCCGAGGCCAACAGCACGTCTCCCGCCGCTGCCGGGTTCGCCGGGGTGAACGCCGCCAGCGCATTGTCGTCGAACTTCGTGCTGGGCGGCGGGCCGGGCGGACCCGTGCTGACGATGTCCTCCAGGATCCAGTAGCGCACGCAGCGGTCGTCCAGCATGGGCTGGAAGGTGCCGGCGCCGCACTTCGCCGCGTTGACCGGCGTGTCGTTCCCCACGATGACGAACACGATGTCGTTGGCGCGGCTGTAGGAGTAGGACTTGGCTTGGTCGAACGCCTGCGCGACGGTGTGGTGGGCGTACGCGAGGGTCCCCCGCCGCTGCACCGCGTTGACCGTGCCGATGGCGAGCGCGGCGATCGTCGCGATGACGCCCAGCGTGACCGCCAGCTCGATGAGGGTGAAGCCCTGCCTCCGGGAAGACCTGGACATGGCGGTCCCCGCCTGAGCAAGAACCGTTCCCCATTCGACACCACCGGAATCCAGGCGCATGGCGGGCCGCTCGCGGGCGCTCCACGGCGCGCCCGCAAACGATGCCTCGCAAACGATGCGAGGTGGGCGCTTGGGGGATACGGCGGCGGCGGGATCAGCCGCTCTGGGCGGTGAAGAGGATCCCGGCGGCGCACAGGAGCGCGCCGGCGAAGGCGCGGAGGCTGAGTCCCTCGGCCAGGAAGGCGGCGCCGAGCGCCCAGGAGAACACGGT
>DASRBA010000341.1:0-11387 GCA_035637895.1 Myxococcaceae bacterium | reverse complement strand
GCTCCCTCTCCGCGGACCCGCACCCGCTGCAGCTGGGCCCCGTCGCCGTCCGCGCCGCCAAGAAGGGCGAGCGCTGGGTGGCCCTCAACTTCTTCTCCCGCACCCTGACCACCATCCCCGCGCAGTGGACCTCCGCGGACGGCGCGTCGCAGGTGGAGGAATCCGTCATCGACCAGCCGCGGCTGATCGCCTACCGCCAGGCCGCGCTGCGCGCGTTCATCGGGCTGGCGGGGCGGCTGGCGCAGTACCTCAAGGACTCCGCGGCGGAGCGCTTCCTGATCGAATCCCCCCAGGACGTGGGGCAGCAGCTCTCCCTGGGCGCGGTGAGCTTCAAGGACGGCAAGGTCTGGCAGATCTGCGGCCTGGACCGGCGCCGGTACGTCTACAGCTTCCCGTCCATCCAGTACTGGCTCTCGCTGGTGCCGGCGGTGCCGGCGCTCGGGCTGGCGCTGGAGAAGGCGGCCGCCTGGGCGCTCCCGGCCCTCTTCGACCGGCTCCAACCGGGCGGCGCGGATCGCCAAACCCTGCTGGAGACCTCCGCCGCGCGCGCCGCGTACCAGACCGCCACCGGGCTCGGCCTGCGCGCGCTCCTCTCCGCGCAGCTCGGGCGGTGGCTCGGCGTCAAGCAGGTGGCCTCCGCCTGGTACGGCGCGCAGGTGGAGCGGGCGAAGGTGGGCCCCACCGCCAACACGGTGAGCACCGACGCGCTGGTGGGGACGACGATCCCGGACGCGGAGGCGAAGGCCGAAAGCTCGGGCCTGCTGGTGGTGAGCGCCCGGAGGCTGGACCCGGTCGCCGACCCGCTGGGCGCGCTGGGCGCGGCGCTGGCGCCCACCCGGCTCGCCCCCGGCACCGCGGTGGAGCTGGTGACGGACGCGGGCGGCACCGTGCGCCACGTCCGCCCGGTGGCCGGCGGTCAGGCGAACCTGGGCGCGGTGGCGGCGCTGCGCAAGTCGCACCACGAGGTGAGCGCCCGCGCGGCCGCCGCCTCGGACCAGGCGTCCTCCATCGACCAGGAGCTGGAGGTGATGAAGCTGGCCTCGCTGGACCGGGAGGCGAAGATCACCCGGCTCACCAACAAGCTCGCCGACGTGGCGGAGGAGTCGGACCGGCGCGGCAAGGAGATCTCCGAGCTGCGCTCCACCGTCAACGACCTGCGCAAGGAGCTGGTCCGGATGGGCAAGGACCTGACCCAGCTCCGCGAACGCCTCCGCTGATGACGGGCGCGAAATCCGTGGTAAGGCGAACGGCAACATGCCCGCTGAAGAGAAACTGGAAGTCAAGGTGGAGGAGTCCTCGCCCATCGAGCGGACCATCTCCATCACCGTCCCCGCCTCCCGGGTGAAGAAGCGCATCGACAACGCCTACTGGTCGCTGGGCGCCACCGTGCGCATGCCCGGCTTCCGGCAGGGCAAGGTGCCGCGCCGGATGCTGGAGCAGCGCTACCGCCAGAGCGTCGAGGACCAGGTGGTGCGCGAGCTGCTGGAGAAGGCGTACCTGGAGGCCATCGAGGAGCACAGCGTGGAGGCGGTGGCCAGCCCGTCCCTCTCCAACGGCGGCTTCAAGGCCAACGAGCCCTTCACCTTCACCGCCCGGGTCCAGGTCCGCCCGAAGGTGGACCCCACCGACTACGACGGGCTGGAGCTCACCAAGCGCGAGGCCAAGGTCACCGACCAGCAGGTCGAGGAGCGGATGGAGGCCATCCGCCAGCGGATGGTGAAGCTGGAGCCGATCCAGGGGCGCGACGTCGCCAAGCAGGGCGACTACGCCATGATCGACTACACGGCCACGGTGGACGGCGCCGAGTTCCCCGGCAACAAGGCGGAGAACGTGAAGGTGGAGATCGCCCCCGGCGAGATGATCCACTCCAAGTGCGCCGCGCTGGAGGGCGTGAAGGTCGGGGAGACCAAGACGTTGGACTACACCTTCCCCGCCGACTACCAGGTGGCGGAGGTGAAGGGGAAGACGGCGCAGTTCCAGATCACCATCAGGGACCTCCGCGCCCAGATCACCCCGGAGCTGAACGACGACTTCGCCAAGGAGATCGGCGGCGGGCAGACCGTGGCCGAGATGCGGGAGAAGGTGCGGAACGACCTGCTCACCGCCGAGCGCAACAAGCTCCGCACGCAGGACCGGGACGAGGTGGTGGCCCAGGTGCTCAAGCGGAACCCCTTCGAGGTCCCGGAGGCGATGGTGGAGCACGCCGTGGACAGCATGCTCCAGTCGGCGCTGCGCAGCATGGCGCGCTCGGGGCTGGACCCCTCCCAGCTGCGGATGGACTACCAGGCCCTGCGCGGGGAGATGAAGGACAAGGCGTCCCTGGAGGTGAAGGGGACGCTCGCCCTGGAGGCGATCTGCCGCAAAGAGAACATCGACGTCTCCTCGGCGGACGTGGAGGCCAAGATCCAGGAGCTGGCGAAGGAGACCTCCAACACGGTGGACACCATCCAGAACGCCCTGGACGACCCCAGCGTGAAGCGGCAGTTCTACGAGAAACTCCGCGAGGAGAAGACGATTGAATTCCTGAAGGGGCGCGCGAAGTATTCCTAGCGGCGCCGCGCGTCCGGTCCGATTAGAGGAGTCCCACCATGCCCTATATGCCCGTCCCCTACGTCATCGAGCAGACCCACCGCGGGGAGCGCTCGTACGACATCTACAGCCGGCTCCTGAAGGACCGGATCGTCATGCTCGGCACCGAGATCGACGACGACGTGGCCAACGTCATCGTCGCCCAGATGCTGTTCCTGGAGTCGGAAGACCCGGACAAGGACATCAACCTCTACATCAACTCGCCCGGCGGGTCGGTGACGGCGGGGTTGGCCATCTACGACACGATGCAGTACGTCAAGCCGGCCATCTCCACCATCTGCATCGGGCAGGCGGCGTCCATGGGGGCGGTGCTGCTGCTCGCCGGGACGAAGGGCAAGCGCATCGCGCTGCCGAACGCCCGCATCATGATCCACCAGCCGATCGGCGGGGCGCGCGGCCAGGCCACGGACATCGACATCCAGGCCCGCGAGATCCTGCGGATGAAGGCCAAGCTCAACGAGCTGATCGTCAAGCACACCGGCCAGACCATCGAGCGCGTGGAGAAGGACACGGACCGCGACTACTTCATGGGCGCCACCGAGGCGAAGGCGTACGGGATCATCGACGAGATGATGACCCTCAACCGCAAGGCCGCGAACCGCGAGGAGCGGAAGAAGACGGAGCTGTAGGCCGTTCGGTAGGCGCGCCGCGTCAGCCGGCCGCCACGTGACTGTCAAGCAGCGGTCGGTCAATGGACGCCGGAAAGGCGCGCTGACTAGATTGTAGAGCGGTCGAGAGAACGGCGGCACGAGGGCGCAATGGCGGGCAAAGGCAACATCGAGAAGCGGGACAACCAGACCCTGTGCTGCTCCTTCTGCGGGAAGTCGCAGAAGGAGGTGAAGAAGCTGATCGCCGGGCCGACCGTCTACATCTGCGACGAGTGCATCGGGCTGTGCAACGACATCATCGCGGAGGAGATCGACCGCGAGGAGACCAAGGACACCAAGCTCCGCATCCCCCGCCCGTCGGAGATCAAGACCATCCTGGACGAGTACGTCATCGGCCAGGAGCGGGCCAAGAAGGTGCTCGCGGTGGCGGTGCACAACCACTACAAGCGCATCGAGTCCAAGGTCTCGATGGACGACGTGGAGCTGCAGAAGTCCAACATCCTGCTCCTGGGGCCCACCGGGAGCGGGAAGACGCTGCTGGCCCAGACCCTGGCGCGCATCCTCAACGTCCCCTTCACCATCGCGGACGCCCCCCGCCTGACCGAGGCGGGCTACGTGGGCGAGGACGTGGAGAACATCATCGTCAACCTGCTCCAGGCCGCGGACCACGACATCGAGCGGGCGCAGCGGGGCATCGTCTACATCGACGAGATCGACAAGATCGCGCGCAAGAGCGAGAACCCGTCCATCACCCGCGACGTGTCGGGCGAGGGCGTGCAGCAGGCGCTGCTGAAGATCATCGAGGGCACCATCGCCAACGTGCCCCCCAAGGGCGGCCGCAAGCACCCGCAGCAGGAGTTCCTGCAGGTCGACACCACCAACATCCTCTTCATCTGCGGCGGCGCCTTCGGCGGGCTGGAGCAGATCATCGAGCGGCGGCTGGGCGGGCGGTCGCTGGGCTTCGGCGCGGACGTGCAGTCCAAGAAGCAGCGCAACCTGAGCGAGCTGCTGCGGCACGTGGAGCCGGAGGACCTGCTCAAGTTCGGGATGATCCCCGAGTTCATCGGCCGCCTCCCCATCGTCACCGCGCTGGAGGAGTTGGACGAGGCCGCGCTGGTGGACATCCTGGCCCAGCCGAAGAACGCGCTGGTGAAGCAGTACAAGAAGCTCCTGGACCTGGACGGCGTGTCGCTCAAGTTCACCGACGGCGCGCTCAAGGCCATCGCCTCGGAGGCCATCCGCCGCAAGGCGGGCGCCCGCGGCCTGCGCTCCATCCTCGAAGGCGCCATGCTGGAGGTGATGTACGAGATCCCCTCCCGCAAGAACGCGCGCGAGGTGATGATCTCCGAGGAGGTCATCCTCAAGAAGCAGGAGCCGGTGGTCCTGCTGGCCTCCGAGAAGGACCTGGAGGCGAAGGTGGTGAAGGAGTCCGCCTAACCGAGGCGGTCCTCGCGTATCCTGCGCCCCGGGCCGGCACCCCTCCGGAGGCGCTCTCGTGAAGAACTCGCGTTTTCTCTCCACCCTGGTGGCGGGCGGTGCCGCGCTCGCGCTGGCCCTCGCCGGGCCCTCGTGCAACTGCGGCGGCGGAGGCGGTGACGACGGCGGGCAGGACGGCGGTGACGACGCCGGCATCACCAACCAGGTGCTGGAGTTCCACGGCGGCGCGTCCCGCGCGGGCAACTTCGTCGACCCCACGCTGACCCGGGCCTACGTGCCCACCAGCGGCTTCCACCTCGACCCGGCGTTCGGCGGCGCCGCGTCCGGGGCGGTCTACGCGCAGCCGCTCTACTTCGAGAACACCGGCGGGCAGCCGGACCTGGTGGTGGTGGCCACGGAGAGCAACAACGTCTACGCCTTCAACGCCACCACCGGCGCCGTGGTCTGGCAGAAGAACGTGGGGACGGCCATGCCGAAGTCCGGGCTCCCCTGCGGCAACATCAGCGGCACCACCAACGGCATCACCGGCACCCCGGTGATCGACCCGGCGGCGCGCGTGGTCTACCTCGACGCGGAGGTGGCGGTGAACCCGGGCCCCGCGACGCACCACCAGGTGTTCGCGCTGTCGCTGGACGACGGGAGCACGGTCGCGGGCTGGCCGGTGGACATCAACACCAAGGCCGTCGCCGGGAGCGTCACCTTCAACGCCCCTCCCCAGGGCCAGCGCTCCGCCCTCTCGCTGCTCAACGGGACGCTCTACGTGCCCTTCGGCGGGCGCGCGGGCGACTGCGGCAGCTACCACGGCTGGGTGGTGGGCATCTCGACGTCCAACCCGTCCTCGGTCACCTCGTGGGCGACGCGCGCGGGGGCCTCGGGCATCTGGGCGGTGGGCGGCCTGGCGTCGGACGGGACCAACCTCTACGGCGCCACCGGGAACGCCATCGGCGCCACCGGCTACGGCGACCAGGAGTCGGTGATCCGCTTCGCGCCCGGTCCGGCGTACAGCCAGGCGAACGCGGACCACTACGTGCCGTCCAACTGGCAGAGCCTGGACAGCGGAGACACGGACATCTCCGGCTCCGGGCCGCTGCTGGTGGACATGCCCGGCTCCACGCCCTCCGCGCTGCTGGTGCAGTTCGGCAAGGACGGCAACGCATACCTGGTCAACCGATCCAACATGGGCGGCCAGGGCGGCGAGCTGCAGAACCTCCACGTCGCGGGCAACAGCATCATCCAGGCCGGCGCCGTCTACCGCACGCCGGCGGCGACCTACGTGGCCATGTCGGCCAACGGCGCCAACTGCGCGTCGGGCAGCGGGGACCTGCACGTGCTCAAGGTCAACCCCGGATCGCCGCCGCAGCTCGCCAGCGCCTGGTGCGCCCTGCAGAGCGCGGGGCCTCCGGCCCCCCCTGGGCGCGGCTCGCCCATCGTCACCACCACCGACGGGCTCCACGAGGCCATCGTCTGGTCCGTGGGGAGCGGCGACGGGCGCCTGCGCGCCTTCGACGGCGACACCGGCACGCGCCTCTTCCAGTCCACCGACGCGGTGACCGGCGTGCACGCGTACAACACGTTCGTCATCCTCGCGAAGGGCCGCTTCTACGTGGCCGGGGACAACCGGCTCTTCTCGTTCATCCGGCAGTAGGCGCGCGCCGGGGCTCGCTCACCGCGCGTCGCGCGCCAGCCGCAGGCCGGTGAACTGCCACCGCGCGTCGGGCCGGAAGAAGTTCCGGTAGCTGGCGCGCGAGTGGCGGGGCGGGGTGGCGCAGGACGACCCGCGCAGCACCAGCTGGTTGGACATGAACTTGCCGTTGTACTCGCCGAAGGCGCCGTCGAAGGGGCGGAAGCCGGGGTAGGCGACGTACGGGCTGCGCGTCCACTGCCATACCGCGCCGAAGGCCTGCGCCACCTCGCCGGGCGCGGGCTCATGCGCGAGCGGCTCCGGGTGGACCGCCCAGCGCTCCTGCCGCGGCGGGCCCTGCCTGGCCACCGCCACCTCCCACTCCTCCTCCGACGGCAGCCGCGCGCCCTTCCAGCGGGCGTACGCGTCCGCCTCGTAGAGGCTGACGTGGCAAACCGGCTCCAGCGGGTCCACCGGCGCGCTCCCGTGTAGCGACGCCACCACCCACGCGCCGGCGCCCTCCGCCCGCTCCCAGTACATGGGCGCCTCCCAGCCTCGCTGCTGCCGGACCGCCCACCCGTCGGAGAGCCAGAGCATGGGGTCGTGGTAGCCGCCGGCCTCCATGAACTCCAGCCATTCGCCGTTGGTGACCAGGCGGTTCGCCAGCTGGAACGGCTCCAGGAACGCCCGGTGGCGTGGCCGTTCGTTGTCGAAGGCGAAGGCTTCCCCGGCGTGGCCCACCTCCACCAGCCCGCCCTCGTGCGGCACCCATCCCAGCGGTACCTCCGCCGCCGGCGCGCGCGGAGGCCGCGGCGCGTACGCGGGATGGAGCGGGTTCCGGGCCAGCACCGCCTTCACGTCGGTGGCGATCAGCTCGTGGTGCTGCTCGGCGTGGTTGGCGCCCAGCACCACCGCGAAGGCCACCGCGGGCGTCACCGCGCCGGCGTCCTCCAGCAGCCGGACCATCGCCTCGCCCACGTGGCGGCGGTAGCGCCGCACCTCCTCCAGCGTGGGCCGCGAGAGCAGGCCGCGGTCCGGGCGGGGGTGCCGGTCTCCCACCGCCTCGTAGTAGCTGTTGAAGAGCCAACGGTAATCCGGGTCGAAGGGCTGGTACCCGGCCACGGCGCCCGAGAGCACGAAGGTCTCGAAGAACCAGGCCACGTGCGCCAGGTGCCACTTCACCGGGCTGGCGTCCTCGAACGCCTGGACGACGACGTCCTCCACCGCCAGCGGGGCGCAGGCGGCCTCGAGGGCTGCCTGCGACTCGACGAAGCGCTGCAACAGGCTCATTGGCCCAAGGTCTAGCGGGCCGGGGGCTCCCCTTCAACGGCAACATTTCTTCACAGTGCTGAAAGTCGCTGGAAACCAGCGCTGGACATTCTCACCCTGCACCGCCGGCCAAAAGGGGCGGGGACCACAGGAGAAGAAACCATGAAGACGAAGCTGATGGCGCTGGTGGCTGGAGTGGCGGCGTTCGTGATGTTGACCGGGTTCGGGCCGGCGGCGGGCTGCGGCCGCGCCCCCAACCCCGAGGAGCGCTTCGCCCGCGTCCAGCAGATGATGACCTCCCGGCTGAACGAGCAGCTGGACGAGCTGAAGGCCACCCCGGACCAGCGGGCGAAGATCCTGGCCATCAAGGACCGCGTGCTCCAGCAGGCCAAGGGGCACTTCGAGCAGGGCGCCCAGCAGCGCCAGGGGGACCGCCAGTGGGCGATCGACCAGCTCACCTCCGCCAACCCGGACAAGGCCGCGCTCTACGCCAAGGCGGACGCCAAGGCCGACGAATTCAAGTCCATGGCGCACCAGGTGATCGACGCGCTGGTGGAGGTCAACGCCGTCCTCACCCCGGACCAGCGCGCCCAGCTCAAGGCGAAGATCGAGTCCATGCACGGCCACGGCGAGGGCGGCTTCGGCCCGCCGGGGATGGACTACTAGCCGCATCCCCCTCCGGCTTCCTCGTTCACGGGAGGGCCAAGTTGGGCTAATGAGGCGTGCCTCATGACCCGACTCCTGGCCCTTCCCCTGATCGCCGGGCTCGTCATCGCCTGCGCGACGACCCCTGAACCCAAGCCTCCCCCTCCCGCCGCTCCGGACGCCGGCACGGCCAAGGCGCCCATCGCGCTTCCGCAGAGCCGGAAGGACAGCGTGGTGGAGACCATCAACGGCGTGCAGGTCTCCGACCCGTTCCGGTGGCTGGAGAACGCCCAGTCGCAGGAGGTGAAGGACTGGGTGAAGGCGGAGGACGAGTACTCCCGCCGCGTCCTCCGGTCGCTGCCCGGCCGCAAGGAGCTGGACAAGCGGGTCGCCGAGCTCCTCTACGTGGAGCAGTCCGCCCCGCCCATGAAGCGCGGCGGCCGCCTCTTCTACATGAAGCAGCTGCCGGAGAAGGAGAAGGCCATGCTCTTCATGAAGGACGCCAACGGCGCGGAGAGCGTGGTGCTGGACCCCAACAAGTGGAGCCGCGACGGCAGCGTGGCGCTGGGCACCTGGGTGCCCTCCTGGGATGGCCAGTGGGTGGTGTTCCAGTACAAGGCCAACAACTCGGACGAGGCGCTCCTGAGGGTGGCCAAGGCCGAGGGCGGCGGCTGGACCACGGTGAAGATCGACGGCGGCAAGTACGCCACCCCGTCCTGGAGCGCGGACAACTCCGGCTTCTATTACGAGTGGGTCCCGCCGGTGTCGCCCGAGGTGACGGTGACGGACCGCCCCGGCTTCACCGAGATCCGCTACCACAAGCTGGGCGTGGAGACCCCGGACGAGGTGGTCCACCCCAAGCTGGGTGACCCCACCATCTTCCTCAACCAGCGCCTCTCCGCGGACGGGAAGTACCTCTTCGTCTTCCGCAACCGCGGCTGGTCGGCGAACGACGTCTCCGTGAAGCGGCTGGACAAGGACAAGGACTTCAAGGTCCTCGTCCAGGGGCAGGACGCCACCTACCAGGTGGACGAATTCAACGACCAGCTCTACATCCTCACCGACGAGGGCGCGACCCACCGCCGCATCTTCAAGACGCCCGCCAACAAGCTGGATCGCAAGGCCTGGAAGCTGGTGGTGCCCGAGGACAAGGAGGCCACCATCGAGAACATGGACGTCGTCGGCGGCGAGCTGGCGCTCTCCTACCTGGTGAAGGCCCACAGCGAGCTGCGCTTCTCCAGCCTGGACGGCAAGAAGCAGCGGACCGTGGCGCTCCCCGGCCTGGGCGTGGCCTCCGAGCCTCAGGGCCTGCCCAACGACGACGAGGCGTACTTCTCCTTCAGCACGCTGATCACGCCGCGGGAGGTCTTCAAGATGTCGGTGAAGACGCTGCAGACGGAGACCTGGGCCAAGACCAACGTGCCCATCGACGCCTCCGTCTACGACGTGGAGCAGGTCTTCTACCCGTCCAGGGACGGCACGCAGATCAGCATGTTCATCGTCCACCGCAAGGACATCAAGAAGGACGGCTCCAGCCCGGCGTACCTGTGGGGCTACGGCGGCTTCAACGTCCCCGTCCTCCCCAAGTTCTCCCCCATCGACTACCCGTGGCTGGAGGCGGGCGGGGTGCTCGCCATGCCGCAGCTGCGCGGCGGCGGGGAGTTCGGCAAGGCCTGGCACGACGCCGGGCGCGGCCTGAACAAGCAGAACGTGTTCGACGACTTCATCGGCGCCGCCGAGTACCTGGTGAAGGAGAAGTACACCCAGCCCTCCAGGCTGGCCATCGTGGGCGGCAGCAACGGCGGGCTGCTGGTGGGAGCGGTCATGACCCAGCGCCCGGACCTGTTCGGCGCGGTGGTCTGCCGGGTGCCGCTGCTGGACATGGTCCGCTACACGATGTTCGGGAGCGGAAAGACCTGGATCGGCGAGTACGGGGACCCCTCCAAGCCGGAGGACTTCAAGGTCCTCTACGGGTACTCGCCGTACCACCACGTCGACCCTGCCAAGAAGTATCCGCCGGTACTGATGCTCTCCTCGGACCAGGACGACCGGGTGGACCCCCTGCACGCGCGCAAGTTCGTCGCCGAGCTGCAGTCCAACGCGCCCCCTGGGCAGGCTGCCCAGGCCGCGCTGCTGCGCATCGAGACCAACGCCGGGCACGGCGGCGCGGACCTGCTCAAGAAGACCGTCGACGTGCAGGCCGACATGTACGCGTGGCTCTTCCAGAAGCTCGGTATTCAGCCGCCGGCCAAGGCGCAAGCGGCGCCCAAGAAATAAGTCCAGGCCCGCCTGGCGCCTGTCCAGGCCGGTGCGGGCCGTGTCCAGGATAGAGGGGGCAGGGAAGCGGCCCCCTGGGGGGGCGGTGTTATAAATCTTCCGAGGGGGGCCTCCGCGGCCCTTCACGGGTGGACTTCATGTTCTTCGGACGGGATGACAAGAAGGAAGCACCGAAGCGTGCCGCGACGGTGCCGCTCCTTCCCTTGCGCGACATCATCGTGTTTCCGCACATGGTGGTGCCGCTGTTCGTCGGCCGGGAGAAGTCGATCGCCGCGTTGAAGGACGCCATGGCGCACAAGGCGCCGGACGACAAGGCGATCATCCTTCTGGCCGCGCAGAAGAAGGCGAAGACCAACGACCCCACGCCGGAGGACGTCTTCCACTTCGGCACCCTGGGTCACGTCATCCAGCTCCTGCCTTTACCGGACGGCACGGTGAAGGTGCTGGTGGAGGGGGTGCGGCGGGCCCGCATCAAGCGCTTCCTCCCCAACGACGCCTTCTTCATGGTGGAGGTGGAGGAGGTCGAGGAGCAGGTCGACAAGTCGGTGGAGCTGGAGGCCCTGGTCCGCTCCGTCCACTCGGTCTTCGAAGCGTTCGTGAAGCTGAACAAGCGGATCCCGCCGGAGATGCTGATGCAGGTGGCCAGCATCGACGACCCGGCGCGGCTGGCGGACACCATCGTCGCCCACCTGTCGTTGAAGCTGAACGACAAGCAGCAGCTCCTGGAGACGGAGGCCCCCGCCAAGCGGCTGGAGAAGCTCTACGAATTGATGCAGGGCGAGATCGAGATCCTCCAGGTGGAGAAGAAGATCCGCACCCGCGTCAAGAAGCAGATGGAGAAGACCCAGAAGGAGTACTACCTGAATGAGCAGATGCAGGCCATTCAGAAGGAGCTGGGCGAGCGGGACGAGTTCAAGAACGAGATCCAGGAGATCGAGGAG
>DASRBA010000340.1:0-66395 GCA_035637895.1 Myxococcaceae bacterium | reverse complement strand
GCTTCGTGCGGAGCGCCGTCTTTAGCCCGGACGGCCTCCGCGTCCTTACCGCCTCCGACGACAACACCGCCCGCATCTGGGACGCCTCCTCCGGAAAGCTCCTCGCCGAGCTTCGCGGCCACTCCGGTCCGGTGTGGAGCGCCGTGTTCAGCCCGGACGGCCTCCGCGTCCTCACCGCCTCCAAGGACAACACCGCCCACGTCTGGGATGTCTCCGGGCACATTCCGGAGCGCCTCCTCGCGCGCGACCCCGGCCGTGACTTCACCTGCGAAGAGCGCATCGAATACCTCCACGAGGTGCTCACATGTCCGGAACCTGTCTCGCACTGATCCTGGGCCTGGCCCTGACGGCGGACGGTGACGCCTTCCGGAAGTGGGTCTACCAGGAGGCCGCCCACGAGAACCTGAACGTCGACAACGGCGGCAACTTCGCCATGCCGGACAAGACGCTCTCCCCCTACGTCCTGCTCTCCCCCTACCTCATGCTCCGGTCGCCGCTCGGCCCCACGGGCGTCATGGAACACAGAGGCGTCCGCTGGGCCTACGGGCCATACCCGGATGGAACGGAGCCCCTGCAGGCCGCGTTCGGCGTCGCGATCCCGGACAAGACCGTGCTCCGGCACCACCTCCTCTTCGACTTTCGCGAGGGCGTGCCGGTGGTCAGGGCCGAGCGATTCCTGACCCGCTCCAACATCTGGATAGAGCTCGACTACGTCCGCCTGACGAGGACCTTCCCGGACGGGCGCCCGGTCTCCATCCTCCCGGTGCTCCCCGAAGGCGACGACACCACCAAGCTGCTGCTACACGCCGGGCCGGTGGATGGAGACGTCGTCGCCCACGGGTCGAAGCTGTGGCTGCGCTCCACCGCCCCCGCACGGTGGCAGGTGAATTGGACGGCGACCACGTTCGACACCTCCAACCAGAAGTGGCTGCCCATCGACGTCCCGAACATCGACCCTCTCGGCGATCCACTGGCGATCACCCTGATCAACCAGACCCCGAGCGAGACCAGGACCTTCCTCATCGTCCGCTTCTCCCCGCCCGGCCGCTGGCGCAGCGCCGCTCCATGGTTCCGGCGCCTCGAGGGCGACCGCATCCTCCCGCCCCACCCATGACCGCGCACTACGGCGAGCTGGCGGCGCAGCGGCTGGACCGGTTCCTGCAACTCCTGTTCCGGGTGCGCCTGGGTCCGCCCTTCCTCGTCCTCGGCCTGCTCCTCGGGCTGTTCGCCGCCTACGACCCGGAGCCATGGCGGCTGTGGGCGCTGGGGATCACCCTGGCCGTCACCGTCCTCGCGTTCGCCTACTACCTCTGGCGCTACCGTCACCGCCGGATCGACGACCGCGCCATCGCCACCAACATCCTGCTGATGACCGGCATGGCGCTGGTCATCATCCACTCGACCGGGGGCATCGAGAGCCCGCTGGCGGTCATGATCGTCGCGCTCACCGTCGTCACCGGGACCAGCCTCCCTGCCCGCCCCGCCTTCCTCCTCGCCGCCGTGGTGGTCGCGTCGTTCGGGTTGGCCTGGCTGCTCGACGCGCGCGGCGCCATCCCGCACGGCCGCGTCGCGTTCTACGGGTTGACCGAGGCCACCTACCGCGACGGCACCTACGTCCTCGTCCGGTGGTCGGTGCTGGCGGCCCTGGGCTTCTTCACCACCGCCGTCACCACCTTCACCCGCTCCATGTACCAGGCGGCCGGCGCCGAGCTGAGCGCGGCGCGCGAGGAGGTGCTGCGCAGCCACGAGGACCGGATCCGCACGCTGGAGGCCCTGGGCGCCACCATCGCCCACGAGGTCCGCAACCCGCTCTCCACCATCACCGGCCTGGCCCAGCTCCTCCGCCGCTCCGCCGTGGGCGAATCCGCCGAGCACCTCGACGTCCTCACCCGCGAGGCCGACCGCCTCAACGCCGTCCTCGATGAGTACCTCGCCTTCGCCCGGCCCGCCCAGCCGGCCCAGTTGGAGGCGGTCCAGCTCACACCGCTGCTGGACCAGCTCCTGGCCGCGTTCTCCCCTCGGCTGGGCGACGGGCGGGTGCGCATCGTCCGCGACCTCCCCGGCGACCTCCCGCCCGCGCGCGGCGACGGGCGCCGGCTGACGCAGGCCTTCTTCAACCTCATCCAGAACGCACTCGACGCGCTGGACGGCAAGCCCGGCGAGCTGCGCATCGCCGCCCGCGCCCGCGACGGCGGCGTGGAAGCGTCCGTCACCGACACCGGCCCGGGCCTGGCACCCGCGGCCGCCGCGAAGCTGTTCACGCCGTTCGCCACCACCAAACCGCGCGGCACCGGCCTGGGCCTGGTGGTGGCGCGCTCGGCGGTGCGCGCGTGCGGCGGCACGCTCACCCTGGGCCAGAGCCCGGGCGCGGGCGCGCGGGCGGAGATCTGGCTGCCGCGGTGGGAGGGTTCGCCCTGATGGCGCGCGTGCTGATCGCCGAGGATGACCCCGGCGTCGCCTACACGCTGCGGGCCGGTCTGACCGGCGCGGGCCACGCCGTCGAGTGGCGACCCGACGGCCTGGCGGCGCTGGAGACGCTGAAGGCGGCCCGCGAGTCGTTCGACGTCGTCATCACCGACCTGATGATGCCCAGGCTGGACGGCCTCCAACTCCTGGGGGAGGTCCGCGCCGCGTGGCCCGACCTCGCGGTGGTGCTGATCACCGCGGTGGGCGACGAGCGCAGGGCGGTGCAGGCGATGAAGGCCGGGGCGCTCGACTACTTCAAGAAGCCGTTCGACCTGGACGAGGTGGAGGCGGTGGTGGAGCGCGCCGCCGAGGCCGCCTCGCTGCGCCGCGAGCTGGCCCGGCTCAAATCGCGCGCCGAGCCGGAGGCGGTGCTCGCCTCGCCCGCCATGCTCAAGCTCCGCGAGCTGGCCGAGCGCGTGGCCGACAAGGACGTCACGGTGCTGATCACCGGCGAGACCGGCACCGGCAAGGAGGTGCTGGCGGACCTGGTCCAGTCGCGCAGCCGCCGCGCCGGCGCGGCGTACGTGAAGCTCCACTGCGGCGCCATCCCGGAGACGCTCGCCGAGTCCGAGCTGTTCGGCCACGAGCGGGGCGCGTTCACCGGCGCCCACCGCCAGCACCGCGGCGCCTTCCAGCGCGCGCACGGCGGCACGCTGCTGCTGGACGAGATCGGCGACGTGCCGCCGGCGGTCCAGGGCAAGCTCCTGCGCGCCGTGCAGCAGGGCGAGCTGCAGCCGCTGGGCGCCGAGGCCGTCGTCCGGGTCGACGTCCGGCTGATCGCCGCCACCCGGCGCGACCTGGCCCGCGACTCCGCCGAGGGCCGGTTCCGCGAGGACCTCTACTTCCGGCTCAACGTGGTCCACCTCCGCGTGCCGCCCCTGCGCGAGCGCCGCGAGGACGTCGCCCCCCTGGCGCGCCGCTTCCTGCTCCTGGCCACCCTCAAGCTGAACGGCCCGAACGCCGCCCCGCCGGAGATCGACCCGGAGGCGATGGAGCTGCTCGTCCGGCGCGACTGGCCGGGCAACGCGCGAGAGCTGCAGAACGCGATGGAGCGGCTGGTGGCGCTCGCCACCGGGCCTTTCATCGGCCCCGAGGACGTGGCCCTGCTGGACGGTGCTCCGGAGCGCCCGCCTCCCACCCCCGGCGGCTTGCGCGAGCAGGTGGCCGCCCTCGAGCGCGAGCTGATCGAGCGCGCCCTCGCCGAGTCCGGCGGCAACCAGTCCGAAGCCGCGCGCCGCCTGGGCCTGTCGAGGGTGACGCTGCTGGACAAGCTGCGCCGCCTGGGCCTGCGCTGAGGACCTGTCGGGCGACCGACAGGAGCCGTCGGGCCGCCGACGTCCGCGACGCGCTGCGGCCCTCCCGACCGCGCCCAAGGTGCCGGAACGACGCCGCGCGCCCTCCCGGCACGGCGCGTGAACAGGGCCGCCGCGCACAACGCAGCACGGGGGAAAACCATGATGAGAGGAGCATTCGGGATCGCGCTGGCCATGCTGGTGAGCGCGGGGGCGGCGCAGGCGCGGCCGGTGGGCGACTTCAACCGCGACGGGGTGGTGGACGGGCAGGACAACGTGGACTGGATCAAGTCGTTCGGGATCCAGATCCGCACCTACGGCGTCACCGACGAGCAGTACAACCCGGGCACCGCGCTGATCCGGCGCCCGGGCGACTACGCGGTGAAGATGTACGCCGACGAGTGCCTCCCGCCGAGCGTCTCGCCGGAGCAGTTCCCGCCCCGGCTGGTCCGCAACCTCCAGACCGTGGTGGAGGGGCTGCAGGAGGTCCCGCTGCAGTACCTCCGCTTCCTCGGGCAGCGCGGCTTCAAGCTCTACTTCATGCGCGCGCAGGGGCGGCTGGCGAAGAACTGGTGGTTCGACACCAACGGGGATGGCAGAGCCGAGGGCGTCCTCCGCATCTGGCCCGCGGCGGTGTCGTGTACCAACGGCTGCCCCCAGCTCAGCGGCGTGCTGCAGTGGAAGAACGGTCCGGAGGAGGCGCTCACCGTCTCCTCCTACAACGGGACCGCCGCGACCCTGGTCCGGCCCGGCGGGAGCGTCATCTCCGCCTCCATCCAGTCGAACCCGGACCTGCTGGTGGGACCCGGCTTCAACGCCTGGGCCGACTACGGGGGCGACGCGGCGACCACCGTCGTCGGAAGCGTGGGGACGAGCGGCTGCAACCAGACCTCCAACGAGGTGGGGACGGTGAGCAAGTTCATCGCGCTGGCGCTGGACAACTCGACGCACAACGTGGTCCACGAGATGGGCCACTTCGTCGAGAACGCGCTGATCGACAACGCCGACGGCCCGTTCACCGCCGCCGACCAGAGCGCGCTCACGGCGGCGCGCTTCAACGATGCGGTGCCCGGCTGCCCTCCTGACTCCACCTGGGAGGCGCCCGGTCCCGCGGGCTACATCAGCTATTACGCCGCCTGCAACCGCAACGACAACTTCGCGGAGACGTTCGCCTACTACTTCGACGGCCTCTCCACGCTGCAGCAATACGCCGCGAACGACCCGGTGCTCTTCGCCAAGATGGACTACCTGGCGCAGGTCGTCGATCACCAGGACCCGGCGCCGGTGGTGGCGCAGCACCCGACCACCGGCGGCCTCTACGCCTTCGAGGTCCGAGCGGGCGGCGCCGTCTGGTTCAACAACGGGAGCAGCGGGTGGCTGCGGCCGCCGCCGGGCGGCATCACCCGCGAGGGCCTCGCCGCCGCGGCGTTCAACAACGCGCTCTACGTCTTCGCCATCGGCAACGACGAATACCTGTACTGGATGAAGGTCGCGTCCAACGGCCAGTTCACGACCTGGGCGCGGGAGCCGTCCGGCATCCGCCCGCGGAAGGGGATCAGCGCCACCGCCACCCTCGAACAAGCCTACGTGACCGTCACCGGCAACGACGGCAACCTCTACTGGACGACGCTGAACGGCGCGGAGTCGTGGGCGCCGTGGACGTACGTCCCCACCGGCCCCCGCACGTCGCTCCCGCCGACGGTCGCCGCCTGCGCGGGCAAGATCTTCTTCTACTCGGTCGACGCCGGCGGGTCCGTGAACGTCAACGCGCGGCACCCCTCCGGGTACTGGGAGGGCTGGACCATGCTCCCGTTCACCTCGCGCACCAGCGTGGGCGCGGCCTGCCTCCACGGCGACCTCCGCCCGCACGCGTTCGTGGTCGGCGGCGACTACCGCCTCTCCCAAGACAACGGCGGCACCAGCACCCTCACCGAGCTGCCCGGCAACGGCATCACCACCGCGCGGCCGTCGTTCATCACCGGCGGGATGTCGCCCTACGACTGGGTGTTCGCCAAGGGCATGGGGGACGGCGCGACCTGGTGGAAGCAGGTATTCAGCGGCGCCTGGTCGCGGTACTGAGTCGCCGGCCATGGCCACCCGGCGCCGCAAGACCGACGCACGCGACGCGCTCGAGGCGCTGGCCGCGGTCCGCGCCGGCGCCTCGACGCCGGAGGGGCGGCGCGCGCTGGTGGAGGCCCTGGAGAAGGGGGCGGGGGTGGTCGCCGCCAGGGCCGCGGCCATCATCAAAGAGCAGCACCTGGAGGGGTTCGAGGACGCGCTCCGCGCCGCGTTCGACCGCTTCCTCCAGGACCCGGCGCGGACCGACCCCAGCTGCCACGCCAAGGTCGCCCTCCTGGAGGCGCTGGACTTCCTGGAGTGGATGGACCCGGCGCCCTTCCTGCGCGGCGTCCGCTACGTGCAGGAGGAGAAGCAGTGGGGCCCGCCGGTGGACACCGCCACCGGCGTGCGTTCCCGGTCCGCCTTCGCGCTCGCCCGGCTCCGCCACCCGGACCACGCGCTGCTGATGGCGGAGCTGCTGGCCGACCCGGAGCCCATGGTCCGGGAGGCCGCCGCCGACGCGCTCGCCCACCGCGGCGACCCGGCAGGAGCGGCCCTGGCGCTGCTCAAGCTCCGCACCGGCGACCCGGAGCCCCCCGTGCTGCTGGCCTGCCTCCAGGCGCTGCTGGCGCTGGCGCCGGAGACCGGACTGCGGGTGGCGGAGGCGTGGCTCCACGGCGAGGACTCGGGCGCTCGGGAGCTGGGCGCCATCGCCCTGGGTGAGTCGCGGCGGGAGGACGCGCTGGACCGGTTGCTGGAGGCGCTGGAATGGAGCGTGCTGCCCAAGGGCCGCGCCGTCCTCCTCCGCGCCCTCGCGCTCCACCGCAGCGAGCGGGCCCTGGCGGCGCTGATGAAGGTGGTGGCGGCCGGTTCGCTGGCCGACGCCAGGGTGGCGCTGGAGGCGCTGGCCCCGCGCGCGGACGAGCGCGGGCTCCGGGAGCAGGTGCACGCGGCGGTCTCGCAGCGCGAGGAGCCGCGAGGGTTGCAGGAAGCACTGGGAAGGTTCGCGCAGGAACGCGGGTAGGTGATCCATGACCACGGAGAACGTCCTCATCGCCGGCGCCGGCCCGACCGGGCTGGTCCTCGCGCACTGGCTGGCCCGGGCGGGCGTCCGCCTCCGCCTGATCGACAAGGCGGCCGAGCCCGGCACCACGTCCCGCGCGCTGGGGGTGCAGGCGCGCACGCTGGAGCTGTACCGGCAACTCGGGCTCGACGAGGTCGCGGTCAGCGCGGGCACCCCGTTCAAGGGCATCAACCTCTGGGTCCGGGGCCAGCACGTGGGCCACGTCGAGATCGGCGACATGGGCGTCGGCCTGAGCCCCTACCCGTACATGCTCACGCTTCCCCAGGACCTGCACGAGCGCCTGCTGATCGACCAACTCCGCCCGCTCGGCGTGGAGGTGGAGCGCGGGGTGGATCTGCTCGGCTACGAGGAGACGGCGGACCGGGTGCGCGCGCGCGTGCGCCGGCCTGACGGCTCCGAGGAGGAGATCGAGGCCGCCTACCTCGCCGGCTGCGACGGCGCGCGCTCGAAGGTCCGCCACGCGATGGGCGCGACCTTCGAGGGCGGCACCTACGAGCGCATGTTCTACGTGGCCGACGTGGAGATGCATGGCCCCATGGACAACCACGAGCTCCATGTCGCGCTCGACGAGGCCGACCTCATCGCCGTCTTCCCCATGAAGGGCGATCACAAGGCGCGGCTCATCGGCACGGTGCGCCAGGAGGCGGGGGAGCGGCCCGACCCGACCTGGGAGGACGTGAGCCCCAGCGTGCTGGAGCGGCTGCGCCTCACCGTGGACCGGGTGAACTGGTTCTCCACCTACCGCGTCCACCACCGGGTGACCGACCGCTTCCGCAAGGGCCGCGTCTTCCTCGCCGGCGACGCGGCGCACATCCACAGCCCCGCCGGCGGGCAAGGCATGAACACCGGCATCGGGGACGCGGTGAACCTGGCCTGGAAGCTCGCCGAGGTGATCGCCGGCCGCGCGGCGACCTCGCTCCTCGACACCTACGAGCCGGAACGCATCGCCTTCGCGCGGCGGCTGGTGGCGACCACCGACTTCGCCTTCTCCTTCGCCAGCCGCAGCGGCCCGCTGGCCCGCCGGATCCGGCTCCAGGTCGCGCCGCGCCTCTTCCCGCTGCTCTTCCGGAGCGAGTCGGTCCGCCGGTTGGTGTTCCTCACCGTCTCCCAGACGCGGATCCGCTACCGCCAGAGCGCGCTGAGCGAAGGCCGCGCCGGAGCGGTGCACGGAGGCGACCGGTTGCCGTGGGTCGCCGCCCTGGACAACTTCCGGCCCCTCACCTCGCGGAGCTGGCAGGTCCACGTGTACGGAGACGCCGCGCCGGCCCTGGCCGAGCGCTGCGCGGCGCTGGGAGTGCCGCTCCACCGCTTCGACTGGCACCCCGATGCCGACCGGGCTGGGCTGCGCCGGAGCGCGCTCTACCTGGTGCGGCCGGACGGCTACGTCGCGCTCGCCGACGCCGAGGCGAGCGCCGCGCGCCTGGAACGCTATTTCTCGAAACGGGGGCTCGAGGGGCGCGGTTCCTGAGGAGGTGCTTGGCCCGACCTCCGGCTTCGACCCGCGGTCGAGTCATCCCTCAAAATGGAAGCCACCGGCAGGCGAGCCCCTCACCCGCCTGCCGGCGGCCTCCAGCGGCACCGGTGCTCGAACCGGTGCCGCGCCCCTTCCCCGCTACGAGGACTGCGACGATGACGGTTGCGTCACGGCCTGGGCGGCCTGGGCCATCGCGCTCAGCAGCGCCCGCGCCCGCCGGCCGCCGGTGGTGATGCCGGTCGGATCGTTCCGGACGGCGGACCTCAGATCCTCCATCCCGCCCTGGTCGCCCTGCCGCATCCGCAGCTCGCCGCGGTTGGCCAGCGCGATGGGCTGGGTCGGATCCACCCCGAGCGCCGTCGTGTACATGGCCATGGCGTCCTTCAGGCGGCCCAGCTTCTGGTAGACGGTCCCCAGCGCGGCGCGCGCCGCCGCGTCCTGGGCATTCATCTCGATCATGCCCTCGAACACGCGGCGGGCTTCGTCCAGCCTCCCCACCGCGGCGAGGTCACAGCCGATCTCGCCGACGGCCTTGGCCTCTTCGAAGGTGAAGCCGACCATCTCGGCGAGGGTGCTGGCGGACTGCGTTGCGTTTACGGACATGGGTTCTCCTCGGAGGATGCGAGCCATGGGCTATCGGGTGTTGGAGATCGGGGTCATGTTCATCTCGTGCTTGAGCTTCAGCATGTCGGAGAGGAACGTGAACATTTCCTTGAGCCGCTCCTGCGCCTGCTGAAGCTTGAGCTGCAGGTTCTTGTCGTCCGGGTTGTTCATTGCCTGCTGCATCAGCGAGTCCACCTCCTGCTGGGCGGAGCCGAGCTTGGGGAGCCACTGGTCGAGCGTCGACTGGACCGACATCTCCGCCGCCGGCGCCGGCGACGGCACCTGCGCGGCGGGCGCGCCCCCCTGCAGTTCGATCTGCGAATTCACCCGGCAGAGCTCCTGCTGCAACGCGCCGCGGGTGACCAGCCCGTCGAACCCGTCCGACCGATCCATCCGGCAGTACTTCTCCGGGTGCTCCTGGAAGTACCGCACCGCCTGCTTCATCTCCGGCGGGAAGTCGCCGTTCATCACGGCGTTCATGTCCAGCCCGCTGAACTTCCCGTCGCGGAACCACAGCCCGCCCGCGTTGTCGATGGCGTCGAAGTCCTGCAGCAGCGTCTGGATCGCCTGCCGCTCCTGGACGAGGTCCGGGTCCGCGCGCACGGGCGGGTGGCAGCCCGGCGGCGGGGGCGGGGCCGGAGGCGCGCAGTGACCCTGCCCGGGCGGCGGCGCCGGATGCGCATGGTGCTGATGCTTGGCCCGCGGCGTGGACGGCGCATAGCCGGCGCCGCACTTCGCCGGGTCCGGGTTCGGGTGGTACTGCGTGGCGGCGATCACCTCCATCAGGTCGCCCGCCAGCCCGAACGCGCCGGAGACGACTCCCATCACGTCGCCGGTCCCGACGCCCACCGCGATCTTCGCGACCTGCTTGATGGGATCCGGCAGTCCGAGGGCGCTGCCGATGCCGTCGACGATCCCCGCCGTGGGGCTGAACACCCCCGTGATGGTGCTGGCCACCTTGTCCAGGCCGGCCACCATCCCTTCGACCTGCTGAACGCTCACCCCCGTGCCGGCAATGCCGACCGAATTCACCGCCATGTGCGTGCCTCCCTCGTGTGGCGCGGTCGCATTGCAGCGACGATGCCGTCGGGACCGGCCCGCGAGATCAGCGGGTTGCGCGGGAGGCGGGCGAGCGCGGGGTCCCTCACGCGAGATGGACCGTCCGCGTCAAAGGATAGAGTGGGGGCCGTGCGCGCGATGGGGCTCGACGTGGGGACGAAGACCGTGGGGGTGGCGGTCTCGGACGAGCTGGGGATGACCGGCCAGGCCGTCGTCACCGTCCGGCGGACCAACCTGCGAGCGGACCTGGACGCGCTGGCGGCGCTCGCCGTCGAGCGCGAGGTCGACCAGCTGGTGGTGGGGTTGCCCATGAACATGGACGGGTCCGAAGGCCCCAGCGCCGCGCTCGCCCGCGCCCTGGGCGAGAAGCTGGCTGAGCGGACCTCCCTGCCGGTCGCCTACTGGGACGAGCGGCTCACCACCCGCGAGGCGCAGCGGACCCTGCTGGAGGCGGACGTTTCGCGCGCGCGGCGGAGAAAGGTGGTCGACCAGGTCGCTGCCGCGCTGATACTCCAGGGATGGCTCGACGCGCGGGCGCACGCTCGCGGAGGCGCGGAGGACCCGGCCTCCGGGGGCGACTGGAGCGATTCGTGAAGAAGGTCCTGGTGGCGTTGCTGGTGCTGCTGGTGCTCGGCGGAGCGGCGGTCGGCGGCTTCCTCTACCTGGAGCACCAGCGCCTGCTGGAGTTCGCGAAGGAGCCGTTCGGCACCGACGAGGCGAAGGTCGTCCTCGTCCCGCCCGGGACCAACCCGAAGGTGCTGGGCGCGTTGCTGCAGCAGGGCGGCGCGGTGAAGAGCGCGGAGCAGTTCTACAAGCTGGTGCGCCTGGAGGACGCCGCGCTCCGCCTCCGCGCCGGCGAGTACGAGTTCAAGGGCCCGCTCTCCCCGCTCGACGTCCTCCAGCGCATCGAGGAGGGCAAGGTGAAGACGTACCGCTTCACCGTGCCGGAGGGCCTGCGCGCGGACGAGATCGTCCCCATCCTGGCGGATTCGGAGCTGAAGCTGGACGCGCGGCGGCTGGACGGGCTGCTGCACGACCGGACCTGGCTGCGCGCGCAGGGCATCCCCGCCGACCGCCCGGAGGGCTTCCTCTTCCCCGACACGTACACCTTCACCCGCCCGTTCTCGGAGGAGGCGGTGCTGAAGAAGATGATCTCCCGGGCGATGGAGGAGTACCGGAAGGCGGACGCGGACCGCTCGGCCAAGGTCACCCTGGACCTGATGCAGACGATGACGCTGGCCTCGATCATCGAGAAGGAGACCGGCGCCCCGGACGAGCGCCCGAGGATCTCCTGCGTCTTCCACAACCGGCTGCAGAAGAAGATCCCGCTCGCCACCGACCCCACGGTGCTCTACGCGATGTACCTGCTGCGCGGGACGTTCACCCGGAACATCACCAGGTCGGACCTGGGCACGGCGCACCCGTACAACACGTACATCAACAGAGGCCTGCCGCCGGGGCCCATCGCCAACCCCGGCGCGGCCGCCATCGCCGCCGCGCTCCACCCGCTGACCTGCACGGACCTGTTCTTCGTCTCGAAGAACAACGGGACGCACGAGTTCTGCCCGGACCTCGCCTGCCACGAGAAGGCGGTGCAGAAGTGGCAGATCGAATACTTCCGGCAGCAGAAGCGCCGCGGCTGATCAGCGCCTCGCGCGGTACAGGTGCATCGGCGCCGGCGCCCCCGGCACCTCCTCCAGCGCGCGCCCGCGGAAGCGCAGCTCGCCGCCCTCGACCGAGACGCCGGGCGTCTTCTCCAGCCAGCCGCCCTCGAAGCGGATGACGACGTCCGGAAGCGCCCCGCCCAGCGACTCCTCCCACACGTCCCAGCGGCGGCGGACGACGCGCTTGTCGGGGTGCCGCAGGCCGAACGCCACCTGGATGTCCCGGTAGTAATCGCCCGGGTCCGCGTCCACCAGCACCATCTCCCACCCCTCCAGCCGCTGCGCGTCGAACAGCGCCAGCATCGCGCGCACCTCGGGCGGGTTCCGGGACAGCGGACTCAAAGGCAGCAACGAGTGCGCCGGCTCCTTCCGCGTGTCGTTGGTGTACCAGGCCAGCCACCCCGTCAGCGCCACCAGCGACGCCGCCCCCACCGCCACCGCCGCGCGCCAGGCCCTGGGCGGCAGCCCCCGGAGGATCTGCTCTGCGCCGGGCCGCACGAACGGCAGCAGCAGCGCCACCTGCCCCACCGTGAACCGCGCCAGCGGCTGGAAGTCCAGCAGCACCGCGCCGCGGAACGTGAAATAGGCCGCCGGCACCCACGCCGTCCACAGGAGCCACCGGACGTCGCGCCGCGCGCGGAACGCCCAGATCATCCCGCCCATCCCCGCCCCCGACACCAGCACCCCCAGCGTCATCACCGCCGTCCCCGGCCAGAACAGGAGGTTCTGCACCCGGAAACTCGCCTCCCCCCACAGCCGGAGGCCGTCCGCCACCCACCCCCGGTGGAACGAGTCCACGAAGCGGATGGGGTACAGCGGGTCGCCCATCGCCCGCCAGTTGCCGTACAGCCAGACCGCCGGGAAGGGCGCGCACGCCAGCCCGAACGCCACCGCCCGCCCGAACGCCGCCCGCCGGTCGTCCCCGTGCAGGAGCGCCAGCAGCGACAGCAGCGGCACCAGCAGCCAGAGGTCGTAGCGGACCGCGCCGGCCACGGTGAGCACCAGCCCGGACGCCACCAGCGACCGCGTCCGTCCGGCGTCGAACAGCGCCAGCGCCCACAGCATCAGGAACAGCGCCAGCGCCTCGCTGGCCCCGGTGGTCGACATCTGGATGTGCAGCCCCCAGAAGGCCAGCGCCACCGCGCTCCACACCGCCGCGGTCCGCCCGAATAGCCGCCGCGAGAGCGCCGCCAGCGGCAGCACGGTGAAGGTGCCGAACACCAGGCTGGTCAACGGGCCCGCCCGCTGCCGGGGCACCCCGAGCTTCAGGGCTGCTCCCACCACGTACAGGTGGAGCGGCCCGAACTGGGCGGCCCCGTCCGCGTACGAGGAAATCCAGTGGGGCGCGGCCGCCCACTGCTGGGCCAGGTCCGTCCGCGGGATGGCGTCCCCCAGCCAGTTCTCGTTCACCGCGTACGCGGGGAGCCGCGCGCCCAGCGCGAGCGCCAGGAGAGCGACGACCGTTCGCCAGGTGAGACGCGGCTCAGGTTTCGACTGGACGGTAGGAGCGGAAGCGGCCGGGTCGGCGTGTGGGCGCATGAGGGTGCAGGGCTGAGCGAACTTCCGGGCGCCTCTCTATAATGGATGTCTGGCGCTCCACCCCGTGCGCAATCGCGCGGTCCCAGCCCGCCCCGGGGGTCAGAGCGCCGGACCACCGAAGACGAGGACTCTCCGAAGATGACCACCGCCGGGACCACCAGCAGCCTCGTGGCGAAGATCGCCGCGCTCCAGGACGCCAAGACGTACGCCGAGCTGAACTGGGAAGGGTCCTTCGAGGACTACCTCGCCATCGTCCGCCAGAACCCGAGGGTCACCCGGACCGCCTTCCAGCGGATCTACGACATGATCCTCAGCCACGGGAAGACGGAGTACATCGACAACAAGAAGAAGCTGATCCGCTACCACTTCTTCTCCGACGAGCGCTTCGGCGGCCGGGACGCCATCTACGGCCTGGACGTGCCGCTGATGAAGCTGGTGAACGTCTTCCACTCGGCGGCCAAGGCGTACGGGACGGAGAAGCGCGTCATCCTGCTGCACGGCCCGGTGGGGTCCTCCAAGTCCACCATCGCCCGCCTGCTGAAGAAGGGGATGGAGGAGTACTCCAAGACGGCGGAGGGCGCGGCGTACACGTTCTCCTGGATCTACGACCGGAGGGGCGCGGACGGGCAGAAGCACGCGGAGCGGATGCGCTGCCCGATGAACGAGGAGCCGCTCAACATCATCCCGCGCGAGTGGCGGCCCAAGGTGCTCGGGGACCTGGTCCCGCCGGACGGGGGCTACAGCATCCCGGAGGGGAGCGAGCTGTGCCCGGCCTGCCGCTTCGTCTTCCGCGAGCTGATGATCGAGCACAAGGGCGACTTCGCGAAGGTGGTGGACCAGGTGCGCGTGCACCGGCTGATCTTCTCGGAGAAGGACCGCATCGGCATCGGCACCTTCCAGCCCAAGGACGAGAAGAACCAGGACTCCACCGAGCTGACCGGCGACATCAACTACCGGAAGATCGCCGAGTACGGCTCCGACTCCGACCCGCGCGCCTTCAACTTCGACGGCGAGTTCAACATCGCCAACCGCGGGATCATCGAGTTCGTGGAGGTGCTGAAGCTGGACGTGGCCTTCCTCTACGACCTGCTGGGCGCGTCCCAGGAGCACAAGATCAAGCCCAAGAAGTTCCCGCAGACGGACATCGACGAGGTGATCGTCGGCCACACCAACGAGCCCGAGTACAAGAAGCTGGAGAACAACGAGTTCATGGAGGCGTTGCGGGACCGCACGGTGAAGATCGACATCCCGTACATCACCAAGCTCGCCGAGGAAGTGAAGATCTACGAGAAGGACTTCAACGCCAACAAGATCAAGGGCAAGCACATCGCTCCCCACACGCTGGAGATGGCGGCCATGTGGGGCGTGATGACGCGGCTGGAGGAGCCGAAGAAGCACAACCTCACGCTGTTGCAGAAGCTCAAGCTCTACAACGGCAAGACCCTCCCCAACTTCACCGAGGACAACATCAAGGAGCTGCGCAAGGAGGCGCAGCGGGAGGGGCTGGAGGGCATCTCCCCCCGCTACATCCAGGACAAGATCTCCAACGCGCTGGTGAGCGACAAGGGCGAGGGCTGCGTCAACCCGTTCATGGTGCTCAACGAGCTGGAGGCGGGCCTGAAGACCCACTCCCTCATCTCCAGCGAGGAGACCCGCAAGCGCTACCGCGAGCTGCTCACCTCGGTGAAGCAGGAGTACGAGGACACGGTGAAGAACGAGGTGCAGCGGGCGATCAGCGCGGACGAGGACGCCATCGCCAAGCTGTGCGGCAACTACATCGACAACATCAAGGCGTACACCCAGAAGGAGAAGGTGAAGAACAAGTACACCGGCCTGTACGAGGAGCCGGACGAGCGGCTGATGCGCTCCATCGAGGAGAAGATCGACATCCCGGAGAGCCGCAAGGACGACTTCCGGCGCGAGATCATGAACTACATCGGCGCGCTGGCGGTGGAGGGCAAGAGCTTCAACTACCGGACCAACGAGCGGCTCCACAAGGCGCTGGAGCTGAAGCTGTTCGAGGACCAGAAGGATTCGATCAAGCTCAAGAACCTCGTCTCCTCCGTGGTGGACAAGGAGACCCAGGAGAAGATCGACCTGGTCAAGGACCGGATGATGAAGAACTACGGCTACTGCGAGATCTGCTCCACGGACGTGCTGAACTTCGTGGCGTCCATCTTCGCGCGCGGAGACGCCAAGGAGTAGCGCCGGTGCCGCTGAAGATCGACCAGGACCACTCCCGCTTCAAGCAGATCGTCCGCGGGAAGATCAAAGCCAACCTGCGCAAGTACGTGCAGAAGGGCGAGATGATCGGCAAGAAGGGGAAGGACGCCATCTCCATCCCCATCCCCTTCATCGACATCCCGCACTTCAAGTACGGCCACAAGGAGCAGGGCGGGGTGGGCCAGGGCGAAGGCGAGATAGGCCAGCAGCTGGCGCCGGGGGCGGTGCAGCCCGGCGAGGGCCACCAGGCCGGCCAGGGCGAGGGCGAGCACGCGCTGGAGGTGGACGTCACCCTGGACGAGCTGGCGCAGATCCTGGGCGAGGAGCTGCAGCTGCCCAACATCCAGGCCAAGGGGAACGAGAAGATCGTCGCCCAGAAGATCCGCTACACCGGCGTCAACACCACCGGCCCGGAGTCGCTGCGGCACTTCAAGCGCACCTTCAAGCAGGCGCTGAAGCGGCAGATCGCCACCGGCACCTACGACCCGGCCAAGCCGGTGATCATCCCCACCCGCGAGGACCGCCGGTACCGCAGCTACCGGCTGCAGGACCTGCCGGAGGTGAACGCGGTCATCATCTACATGATGGACGTCTCCGGCTCGATGGGGGACGAGCAGAAGGAGATCGTCCGCATCGAGAGCTTCTGGCTGGATGCCTGGCTGCGCCACCAGTACAAGGGCCTGGAGACGCGCTACATCATCCACGACGCGGTGGCGCGCGAGGTGGACCGGGAGACCTTCTTCCACACCCGCGAGTCGGGCGGGACGATGATCTCCTCCGCGTACAAGCTGTGCCGCGACCTGATCAAGGCGGAGTACCCGTCCAACGCGTGGAACATCTACCCGTTCCACTTCTCCGACGGAGACAACTGGAGCGCGGACGACACCCGCCACTGCATCGAGATGCTCAAGCAGGACGTGCTGCCCAGCGTGAACCAGTTCGCCTACGGCCAGGTGGAGAGCCCCTACGGGTCCGGGCAGTTCATCAAGGACCTGCGCGAGGCGGTCGGCGACAACGAGAACGTCGCCCTCTCCGAGATCGCGGACAAGGACGCGATCTACCAGTCGATCAAGGACTTCCTCGGGCGAGGGAAGTAGGCAGGAGAGCCTCGTTGACGCGGGGTGTGTTGTCTTTCCGACGCTCCCTGTGCCAGCCTTTGACATCCCCGGTGTGACTCGTTCTCGGTTCCCTTCCCCTGAGGCGCTCCTCATGAACATTCGACGCGTGGCCCTCGGCCTGTCGCTGCTGGCCGTGCCTGCCTTCGCCGGCCCGGTCCTCATCCGCGACAGCCGCGTGCAGGACCTCTCCACCACCCCGGTGCTCGGGCGCGGCTACTCGCTGTCCACCAACACCTTCCAGTCCGCCTGCCTGAAGGACGTGGTGATCACAGAGCCGTCGTACGACTTCCAGTACGTCTTCAAGGAGTACGAGGCCTCGTCCTCCAGCAACTCTACGGTGACGGTGTCCGCCAACGGCTCGTACTCGAACTTCTGGATCGAGGCCACCGCCAGCGCCACCTCCACCGCGGCGGCGGAGCAGGGGCGCAGCGCCCACAGCATCGTGGTGACGCTCAACGTGGACACCTACTACGCCTCGGTGAACGAGGCCGGCACCCCGCTGAGCGACTCCGCGAAGTCGCTGCTCACCAACAACGACGTGCCGGGCTTCTTCTCCGCCTGCGGCCCGTACTACACGCGCGGCATCACCCGGAACGCGCAGTTCGTCTCCCTCTTCACCTACGAGACCGCCACCAGCAAGCGGGACACCTCGTTCGAGGCGACGCTGCAGCTGGAGCTCAAGCGCTTCGGCAGCGGCAGCTTCGGCGCCTCCAGCAGCGGCAAGTTCTCCTCGGAGGCCAGCTCCAAGAACCTCACCATCACCTCCCGCGGCTGGGGCCTGGGCAAGGACGAGAAGGCGAACCTGGTCTCCTACGACCTCGACACCTTCAAGGCCGCCGTGAAGGAGGCGTACATCTCCACCCAGAACCCGCTCTCCGGCCGCGTCACCTCCATCGAGGTGGTGCCGTGGGTGGAGAACACCGAGTTCCAGACCGCGCTCAACCTGCGCGGCACCGACGTGGTGGACGGCGCGGAGGTCCCGCTCTACGAGAAGAAGGACATCCTCACCTTCAACGGCGAGTTCCTCACCGAGGCGGAGCGGGCGGCCCGGCTGCGGTTGAACATGTATTACAAGGCCAAGGTCTGCAAGAACCAGATCGAGGGCAACTACTACGCGAACGGGAAGCTGCAGGACGCGGTGTCGAAGGCGAAGCTGAAGAACCACCGCCTGGCCAAGCCCGGCATCACCCTGGCCGAGCTGGACGGGCTGCTCACCCCCGCCGCCATCCAGCAGCTGTGGACCTCGTACGAGCAGTACCTCTACAAGGGCACGCCCAACATGACGGCCTGCATCAACAACCTGCTCAAGGAGCCGGGCGGCCCGGTGAAGCCCCCCACGGTGCCGGGCACGGGGGACACGAACATCCCGGCCCCGCCGGCGACCAGCTCGGGCACCGGGCGCGGGCTGTTCCTCCAGCGCTTCTCGGCGGTGAAGCAGTGCGCGGACCTGCAGAAGCAGTTCGCGGCCACGTTGCCGGAGAAGATCGAAGACCACTGCATGCCGGAGCTGCTGTAGCTCCGTGAATCCAGGCCGGCGCGCGCGGGTGGGGGTCGCGGCGGTCCTCGCCGCGGGGGCGGCGCTCGCCGGCACGGTCAACGACAACCGCCTCAAGCAGTTCGACGGGCTGCCCAGCCTGGGGCGCGGCTACGACTTCAACAAGAACGTCCTGCACAGCGTCTGCTTCGAGAAGGTGACCGCTTCGGAGCCGGTGTTCGACTTCTATTACGAGTTCGACAAGGTCGACGACGACTTCATCCGCCGGCTGTCCACCAACGCGGAGACGAGCTGGGCGGTGGACAGCGAGCTGGAGGACTTCCTCCGCGACCACCGGCAGCGGCGCCCGGACGGGTCCCCGGCCCCGGGCGACCAGCAGCAGGTCAACATCGTGGCCCGCATCACCCTGGAGTCGTACTTCCGGACGCTGGACGAGTCCGGCTCTCCGGTGAGCCCGAGCGCCAAGGCGCTGGTGCAGGAGGGCCGCTACACCGCGTTCTTCGACGCCTGCGGCTTCTTCTACGTCCGCTCGCTGCGCTACTCGTCGACCTTCATCGCGCTGTTCCAGTTCAACCGCGGCACCAGCGAGGAGGAGGACGCGCGCTTCGAGCAGCTGCTGCGCACCCGGATGTTCGAGCTGGGCGCCGGCGCCCAGGCGGACGAGGTGGAGCGGATGGGCCTGGCGCGCGGGCTGAAGATCTACGTCCGCGGGGCGGGGCTGGGACGCGCCAGCAAGCTGGCCAACCTGGTGCCGACGTCGCTGCGCGAGCTGCGCCAGTCCATCGAGGCGGCGGCGGAGCTGATGCAGGTGGCGCAGTCCGGGCTGATCACCTCGATGGAGGTGGCGCCGTGGACCCAGCACCCGGACCTGCGGTCCTATTTCTTCAGCAAGGTGGCGCCCGGCGAGTCCACCTTCGGCAAGACGCAGAAGCTGGAGCTCAACTCGCAGGTGATCGCCGCGGTGAACGCCACCCGAGCGGACCTGCTGGAGGACTACTACCTGGCCAACCTCTGCCGGAACAACCTGTTCGAGTACTACCCGATCTCCAGGTCCGAGGTCTCCGGGGAGTTCGACGCCATCTACGACCCGGAGAAGACCATCTTCGAGAACCACCGCCACCGCACGGAGCGGGAGCGCCGGATCACCCTCAAGCAGTTCCGGGAGTACTTCGAGAAGACGTCGCCGAGGACGTTCCTGGAGCGAGCGGACAAGTACCTCAAGGGCGGCGGCGGGCACGAGGGCGCGGAGGTCTGCATCAACGCGCTGCTCAAGCAGGGGCTGGACACGGCGGACTTCACCACCATCCCCGCCTGCGTGGACGTGATGACGGACAGCACCATCCACGACCGCTTCCTGCGGAACTTCTGCCTGCCCACCCCCGTGCGCCGGGAGTACAGGAAGGCGCCGTGAGCCGCCGCGCCCGGGCCGGCGCGCTGTGGGCGGCCGTGGCGCTGGTGGTGCTCGGGGAGGGGTGCGCGGGGCGGCGATGGGCGCCGTCGATCGCTCCGTCCGACGCGCTGCTCGCGGTGCCGGCCGGCGCGCCGGTGGTGGGCCTGGGCGCGAAGATCTCCACGCGGGGGCTGCTCCCGAAGCGCTGCCTGGCGAAGGCGGAGACGTCGATCGCGACCGGGGCGTACTCGGTCGAGGTGTTCGCCGCGGAGGAGGCGGTCCGCTCGGGCGACGCGGAGACCGGGGCCTTCGTGGAGCGCTGCGCGCGGCGGGCGGAGCAGGCGCGGCCATCGCGCACGGGCCCGGCGCCGGCGGCGGCGCTGCTGGTGGTGACGTCGAGCGGGCAGTGGACCACCCTGCACGAGGGAGCGGCCGAGCTGACGGACGCGGCGCGGCGTCCGCTCGCCGCCGGGAGGTTGTGGGAGTTCTTCGAGCGCTGCGGCACCCACTATGTCCAGGCCGCGCGCCGGGAGCCGGTGGCGCTGATCTACCTGGCGCTCTACCCGGCGGACGCGGCGGAGCGGGCGCGCTGGGAGAAGGAGATCGCCGAGCGGGCCGGCCTCGCCGCGGACGACCTGCTCACGCTCACCGCGCTGGACGCGCTGGTGGGGACGCGGCGGGCGTTCCTGGCGATCCGCGCGGACGCCGACCAGCCGTTCGAGGTGCACGGGGCCGGGCGCGGCCCCGGGCGAGGCGCGGGGGCGCTGGTGGGCCAGGCGCTGAAGGCCAGCTTCGGCGCCGACCGCGGGAAGATCGCCGAGCTGAGCCTGCGCCCCTGGTCGCAGCTCCCGCAGGCGGCGGTCCTGCTGGGCCGGGCCGATCCGGTGGACCGCGAGCCGGCGCGGCGGGAGCGCCTGTTCCAGCAGCTCAAGATCCTGGAGGGGCGCGCGCTGGACCGGGAGACGCTCCTCGCCCAGCTCCGCGAGGCCGGCGGGGACGGCGGGTGCCGCGCGGCGCTCGAGCAGTCCCTCGCCTCGTTCTCCTGGCCCGCCTACGACCGTTGCCGCGACGGCGCGCGCGACGCGTTGCCGGGGGCGCTCGAGGAGGTGGAGGCGTGCCGGCCGGTGTTGGCGGTGGTGGGCGCGGAGGACCTCCCGCGGGCGTGCGCGGGCGTGGCGATGGACGACGGGCGGTTCAGCGATCCGCGGCGGCGACGGGACACCCGCTATCCCCTGGTCCTCGATCCATCGGCCGGGTCAGATCACCTGTACGAGGACGCGCGGCAGCTCGCGCCTCCGGTTGGACCGGCGGGGGCGGGGGCACAGACGGACCGCTGGGGGGAGGAATACAGGACGGCCTGCGTGCGGAGGCCCCGGCGCGGCAGCGAGGAGATGGCTCCACTCCCGAAACCCTGGAGCCAGGACGAGTGGGACCCGTTCACCGCGCCGGGCGCCGACAAGCCGCCGGAGCCGAAGCCGCCCCCGCCCGCGCCGACGCCGCCGCCGAAAAAGGAGGAGGGGCCGGTCTGCATCGAATCTCCGGGGAAGGCCCCCCTCTGCCTGCACCCGAAGGGGGAGGCGCCGCCCGCGAGCTCGAACGCGAACGCGAAACCGCCGGCGAGCGCGACCGCGAACGCGACCCCGCCGCAGGAGGTGATCCTCGGCGTGTCCGCGAACGAGCGGTACGAGGAGGAGCGCTCCTGGCCGTGGTGGAAGAAGCTCCTCTACCCCTTCTTCCGCGGCTGGAAGGCGCCGGACCCGCGGCCGATCTACCGGGGCGCCTACGAGCTGCAGGTCCTGAAGGAAGAGGAGCACCCCGACGAGGTGGAGCTGACCGCGGAGGCGGAGGCGCTCGCCAAGCGCGACCTGGCGGCGTTCTACCGGACGTGCGGGACGCACCGGGTGCGGCAGGTCGTCGAGCGCAAGGGCGTGGCGTACCACTTCTCCACCGGCAGCCCGGGCGACCGGGAGATCAGCGTGCTGCCCTACGGCGTCTCCCGGCAGACCGCGGACCGGCCGGAGCTGCACCCATCGCAATCGCAGCCGTTCCTCGACGACCAGGCGCCCTGGCTGGAGCAGCTCTCGGCCCCCTCTCCCGCCCTGCCCCAGCGCTTCGTGCTGGAGCCCTGGAGCGAGCTGCTGCTGGAGGAGGGGATCCTCCAGCCCCACCAGCTCTCACCGCTCCAGAGGTAGGCCGCCCCGGACCTAGTGGACCAGCGCGCCGGCGATGGCCTGGTCGATGGTGAGGAGGAGCTGCCGCAACTCCTCCAGCTTGATCCCCTTCACCGGCCCACCGTCGCCCACCGGATTCACGGAGCACAGGTCCGTGCCGCCGTCGGCGAGGGTGGCGCCGTCGAGGGGCGCCGTCTTCACGCCGAGGGCGGCCATCGCCTTCTGGTATTCGCCCGGGCTGAGGAACACCGCCGACCGGGGACAGGAGAGCCCGGTGCAGCCCTCCTTGGCGTTGGCGGGGAGGTACTTCGACAGCTCGGCGCTGCCCGCGTAGTGGACGTCGAGCTTCTTGGCGGCGACGTCCAGCGTGGCGACCACCCAGGCGCCGCACACCGTCCGCACGGCATCGACGTTGGGGATCACCGCCACCACCACCCCGGGCCGGATCGGCGGCGGTGGAGCCGGCTGGACGGGCTGGAGGGAGCTCCAGGAGGCGCAGGCGAGCGCGGCGGCCGCGGCGGCCAGCGCGGCGGAGCGGAACAGCGGGCGGGAAGACGAAGACATGGATCTCTCCTACGGCGATGCCGTGAATCGTGAGCTGCACTGAAAACGGGGATCGCGCGAAACCTTGGGCGTCATTCGAACAGGAGCACCGAGTCGGCCCAGCCGGGGCCGTGGGCCGCGCGCCAGGCCACGCGCGCGTCGCGCAGGGCCTCCGCAGCTGGCGCGCCGGACTGGATCCGCTCCAGCAGCGGCCGGAAGAAGGGCTCGCTCTGCGCGTCCGGGACCGGGGCGGTGGCGGCCAGCACCGCCCGCGCCCCCGCCGCCACGAACGCCTCCGGCAAGCCGTAGCCCTGCTCGACGAAGGCGCGGGTCTCCGCCGCGTGGCAGGCGGCCAGGAGCACCAGCGGGTGCCGCGCGAGCCGCTCGCCCCGGAGGTCGCCGGCGGTGAACGCGAACCTCCCCGAGGGCTCCCCGGTGAGCGCCAGGTAGGAGGCGTCCGCCACCTCCGGATCCACCACCCCGTGGGCGTGGATCTCCACCAGCGAGGCGCCGCGCAGCGCCTCCAGCACGCGGGAGGGCGTGGCGCCCGCCCCCTCCAGGCGGAGCGTCCCCGGAGACGGCGGGGGCGCGCCCCGGAGCGGCGGCAGGCGGAGCGACTCGGGCGGCTGGGCCCCGGCCACCACCACCCGTGGCCCGGGGACGGGCGGCAGCGCCTCGCCTTGCCGCACCACCTCGCTCCACGCGACGTCCGGCGGCAGGAGCCCCGGGCGCCCCTCCAGCGGAGGGCGGGCGATCACCTGCACCGCCTGGCACCGCCGCAGCTCGGCCAGCAGCTCGCCGGGGACCGGCGCCTCCTCCGGGGCCAGGGGGCGCTTCCGCGCGCCGTCGTACCGGCCGAGCACGTCCCCGCTGCGGCCCACCGCCAGGACCAGCAGCCGCTCGTCGTCCGCCGCCAGCCACAATGAGCACGGCGGCGGCGAGCCCCAGCGGCGCTCGCGGGCGAACAGCGCCAGCGCCGCCCGGAGGTCGCCGCGCTTGCCGGCGTCGAGCAGGAGCGAGGTGTAGCCGTAGAGCCTCGCCTCCGACGCGCTCTGGTCGCTCTCCGCCAGGGCGCGCTCCCCGGCGGCGATCGCCTCCTCCAGAAGGGCCTCGCCCTTGGGCCGGTCCCGCTCCAGCCAGGCGCGGCCCAGCAGGGCCGACAGCAACGCCCGCTGGCCCGCGCTGGACGCCAGGCTGGGGCCGAGCGCGGACGCGCCCTTCTCCAGCCGCGGGAGGTCGCCCGGCTCGGGCAGGATCCGCTGCAGGTCGGCCAGCGCCCCCAGCGTGACGAGCGAGGGCCGCTCGCACCTGGCCAGCAGGTCGACCTGGCGGCGGGCCTCCTGGAAGTCGAGGGCGCGCTGGTGCGCCAGCGCCAGGTTGGACCGGGCGAAGTCCTGGACCGCGCAGTCCTCCGGCGCCCGCGCCAGCGCCTCGTCGAGGTAGGCGCGGGCCAGGTCCAGGTCCCCCCGGATCCGCTCCGTCTGGCCGATCTCCTCCAGGATGCGCAGCTCGGTGTTCCAGTCCCCGTCGCGGCGGGCCCGGTCGCGCGCCCGCAGGCCCGCCTCTCGCGCGCGCAGGGTCTGGTGCTCCCGCGTGTAGGCGAGGGCGATCAGGCGCTCGGCGGTGATGCAGCGGTCCTCCACCCGCTCGGACGCGGCGCAGCGCGCCTCCACCGGCGCCAGCCGCTCCAGCGCCCGGACCGGCTCCCCGCGCTGGGAGTCGGCGCCCGCGGCCTTCTCATCGGCGAGGGCGAGGAACCAGGGGTCCTGGGTCTGCTGCGCGAGCTGCCGGTACCGCGCCAGGTCCACCTGGGCGTCCGGGACGAAGAAGAGCGCCCCCAGCTCGAGGTCCGGCTGCCGGGCGGCGCGCGCCGAGGCCGCCAGCGCCAGCCACGCCTCGGCCCCGGCGCCGCGCCCCACCGCTTCGGCGTAGCGGCGGGAGAGGTCCGCCCGGGCCGGCGACGCCGCCGCGCGCGCCGAGGCCACCGCCCGCTCCAGCGCTCCCGGCGAGCCTCCCCAGCGGGCGTCCAGCGCGCGCGCCGCCGGCTCCAGGGCCGACAGGCGCTCCGCGGTCCCCGCCCCGCGCACGGCGTCGTAGAAACCCAGGCGCGTGAGCCGCGCCGAGACGTCCGCGCACTCGACCGGGAACGGCTCGCCCCCGGACATGGAGGCGCGGCATCCGCGCAGGCACGCCTGGTAGGCCTTGCGGCGCGCGTCCACCTGCGCCCTCAGGGCCGCCGCCGCCGCGCGCGCCTCGTCCGCCCAGCCCGCTTCACCCGCCGCGGCGACCGCGTCGAGCTCCGTGGCCGCGCTGTACGGCAGCCCCAGGCCCCGCAGCGCCAGCGCCCGGTTCCAGCGCGCCGGGAGGTGCGACGGCGACAGGGCCAGCGCCGCCCCCGCGTGGCGGAGCGCCTCCTCCGGCTTCCCCGCCATCAGCTCCAGCGCGGCGCGCGTGGACAGCGCGTCGGCGGTGGGGGGAAGGACCTCCAGGTACGGCTGCGCCGTCTCCACCTGCCCCCGGAGGAGGTAGGCCTCGGCGATCGCCACCCGGTCACCCTGCCGCTGCAGGCGGGCCAGCGCCGACAGCGACGGCGGCTCGCGGGCCTCCTCGCCCCGGGCGACCTCCAGCGGCCGGTGCCGCCACATCGGCCTGGAGGAGAGCCGCGGCTCTACCGGCCGCGTCGCGCGGTCGAGCATCCACAGCGCGGCCTCCTCCCTCGCCGCGGAGACCCGGGCGGCCGACACCGCGGCGACGGCCAGCGCCGCCGCGATCACCGTGGAGGTGATCACCCACCGCCGCCGACCGGGGTCTCCCTTCGCCACCGGCTGCTCCACGATGCCCCCCCTCGATGTGCTGCCAGTGGGAACGGAGGCCACTGAAATCCTTGGCTTCCGGCCCTGTCAAGGGGGTGGGAAGGGACCCCATCACCGGGATTGACCCGCTTGCATGCCTCCAGGTGCGCGGAATCGCTGGGGCCCACATCGGCCCGTGGCATGCACACCATCCGTGTACCTGGAGGTGTGCCACATGGACTCTCCCGTGGTCGTCATCTCGGATGACGACGAGTCGATGGTGCGCTTGCTCGAACGGCAGGCGTCGATGGCGGGGTTGTGGGCGGTGCCTGATCTGAAGTCCGAAGCCGTCCAGCTCACGACGCTGCTGCATCCCGCGGTGGTGGTGCTGGACGTGTTCCAGTCCAAGTACGGCCTGGACCTGCTCCGAGAGCTCAAGTCGGACCCCAGGAACAAGGACGTGGACGTGGTGATGGTCTCCGGCATCCCCGCGGACGTGATGCGGGACTCCTGCATGGCGCTGGGGGCCTCGGACTTCGTCTGCAAGCCGCTGGACGCCACCTTCCTGGTCAATCTGGCCCGGCGCGCCTCGCAGGTGTGCTCTACGCGGGTGAAGGCGCAGTCGCGGCGGAAGGTCGCCGAGCGGAAGACCGCCGATTCGTAGCAGAATGGGGGCATGCCCAAAGGCCTCACGCCCCGCCTGTCCGCGCTGAAGGACGAGATCGAGGGCTACGCCCGCGACTACGGGCTCGACTTCTTCGAGACCGTGTTCGAGATCCTCTCCTACGAGGAGCTGAACATGGTCGCCTCGTACGGCGGCTTCCCCAACCGGTACCCGCACTGGCGCTGGGGGATGGAGTACGAGCAGCTCTCCAAGGGCTACGAGTACGGGGTCAGCAAGATCTACGAGCTCGTCATCAACAACGACCCCTGCTACGCGTACCTGCTGGAGTCCAACGCCGAGGTGGACCAGAAGCTGGTGATGGCCCACGTCTACGGGCACTGCGACTTCTTCAAGAACAACTTCTCCTTCCAGCACACCAACCGCCGGATGATCGACGAGATGGCGAACCACGCCACCCGCGTCCGGCGCTGGGTGGACAAGATCGGCGTGGAGAAGATCGAGGACTTCATCGACCGCGCGCTCTCGCTGGAGAACCTGATCGACCAGCACGCGCCCTACATCCGGCGGAACCCGGACCCGAAGAAGGCCGAGGAAGAGGCCAAGTCCAACGAGAAGGTGGAGGGGTTCAAGGTCAACCGCGAGTACATGCGGCAGTTCGTCAACCCCAGCGAGTTCGTGGAGGCGCAGCGCAAGAAGGTGGAGGAGGAGGCGGAGAGGGCGAAGAAGAACTTCCCGGAGCGGGCGCAGCGGGACGTGCTGCTCTTCCTGCTGGACCACGCGCCGATGGAGCCGTGGGAGTTCGACATCCTCTCCATCATCCGGGAGGAGGCGTACTACTTCGCGCCCCAGGGCCAGACGAAGATCATGAACGAGGGCTGGGCCTCGTACTGGCACTCCACCATCATGACCCAGCGGGCGCTCCGCGACGCCGAGGTGATCGACTACGCGGACCGCCACTCCGGCACCATGGGCACCCGCCCCGGCGCGCTCAACCCGTACAAGCTGGGGATCGAGCTGTTCCGCGACATCGAGGACCGCTGGAACAAGGGCCGCTTCGGCAAGGAGTGGGACGAGTGCGACGACCTGCGCGAGCGCCGCGCGTGGGACCGCAAGCTGGGCCAGGGCCGGCGGAAGGTCTTCGAGGTCCGCAAGCACTACAACGACGTCACCTTCATCGACACCTTCCTCACCACCGAGTTCGCGCTGGAGCAGAAGCTGTTCGTCTACGGCTTCAACGAGAAGCGGAACTCGTGGGAGATCGTGGACCGCGAGTTCCGGAAGGTGAAGAACAAGCTCCTCTCCCAGCTCACCAACTTCGGCCAGCCGATCATCGAGGTCGTGAACGGGAACTTCGAGAACCGCGGCGAATTGCTCCTGGCCCACAAGCACGACGGCCAGGACCTCAAGGGCGACTACGCGCGGGAGACCTTGAAGAACCTCCAGTCCGTCTGGCGCCGGCCGTGCAACCTGGTCACCCGGTACGAGGGGAAGGGCCTGATGCTGCGGTTCGACGGGCAGAACCACTCGGAGAAGAAAGTCGAACTGTGAGCTGTTCTTCGTCCGCCCCATGCGACCCCGGATCGAGATCGCCGAGGTAGTGTCCTTCCGCCTCACCGTTCCCTACTCGGCGCTCGAGCAGGCGGCCAGCGATGAGCTGGGCGAGCTGCCGCTGTCGCTGGAGCAGGACGGCGCGGACGTCATGCTCAAGCCGGCGGACGGCGGTGACTGCTCGCTCCGCTTCGCCCCGGTGGGGGAGGAGCTGGTCCTCACCGAGGTGCTGATCTGCAACGACGAGGCGGGCGCCTTCTTCTCGCGCGTGCTGGCGCGCCTGCTCACCGACCACGCGGGGGACCTGGAGGCCAAGCTGGTGTGGAGCCAGGCGTCGCGGAACACGCACGGCAGCCACGCCCCGGTCGTCTTCCGGAAGGGCCGTGCGATCCCGCAGCCCGCCTCCGCGCCTTCTGCCGCCAACGTCCTGCGCGACGCAGTCCTCGCGGGGGGCGACCCGCAGGGCGAGCTGGCGGGCGTCCAGGCGGCGAGCGATCAGGCGGCGGCGCCCGCGGACGAGGAGGAGATCCGGCAGCTCCTCGCGCGCGCGAAGGAGCACTGGGCGGAGTACCAGCGGCTCAAGTCCGCGCGCGAAGAAGCGTAGGGTCGCCTCGGCCCGGCGCGGCGCGCTGGACGAGCACGCGCATGGTGGGCGTGCCCGCGAACGGGCCGCTTTACAGCGCTTCCGCCCGGTGTCGGACCTGGATGCCTCTCGCCTGGTACTCGGCGAGGAACGCGTCCACCAGGCCGGGCCGGCGCGCCAGCATCTCGGGCGGGTAGACGCCCGGCTCCGGCACCATCCCCTTCGCCATCAGCGCGAGCATGCTGGTCGCCGCGAAGCCGGTGGTGCGGGACATGCTCCGGAGGTTGGTGGCCGGGTCGAGCCGGTCGAACAGGTCCCAGCTCAGCCGCGTCCGCTGCCCGCTCCGCGTCCCCTCCGCCAGCACGCGCATCACCGTGATGTCCGCCTCCCCGTCCTCGAACTGCCACTTGGGGAAGAGCAGCGCCGCGGTGACGTCCAGCGGGCGCACCTTCGCGCCGCCGGCGTCGATCGGCTCCTTGGAGAACAGGCCGGTGTGGCGGAAGACGCGCATCAGCTCGATGTGGCCGGGGTAGCGGAGCGTCTTCTCCTTCATGAACGGGACCTGGAGGTTGTAGGCCAGGCTCCGCAGCCCGTCGGTGTTGAACGCCTCCAGCGTCCCCACCACCGGGAAGTCCATCAGCTCCGGCTCCGAGAGCGCCTCCTTCACCACCACCTGCCCGTGCTCCACGATGCGCGAGGGCCGGGTGTACTCCTCCAGCACGTCGTGCGGCGCGAAGCCGGCCTTGTACTCGAAGGGCCAGCGGCGCTCGGCGGGGAGGCCGCCCACGTAGATCTCGATGCGCTCCGTCTTCTCCAGCAGCACCGTGGCGTGGCCGGCGAGCAGGTTCGACACGCCCGGCGCCACCCCGCAGTCGACGACCGCCGTCCCGCCGTGCTTCCGGGCGAGCTCGTTCAGCTCCCAGGCGTTCTCGGCCATGAAGCTGATGTCGCAGTACGTCTTACCGGCCTCCATCAGCGTGCGGAGGGTCTTCAACCCGAGCGTGCTGGCGAGCGCGCCCAGCACCAGGTCCGCGGAGGCGGTGGCGGCCAGCAGCCCTTCCGATGACGAGAGGTCCGCGCGCTGGGTGCGGACGCCGGGGCCCAGCTTCCGCTGCACTCGATCCAGCGCCTCCGTGCGCCCGTCCACCACCGTGACCTGGAAATCGCTCCGGGGGGCCAGGTCCGCCGCCATCGCGGACCCCACCATCCCGGCGCCGAGGACGACCACCTTCTTCTGCGCCATGGGCGGCTTATAGCCGAGGAAGGGAAGGAGCGAGCGCGGCGGTTTGTTTGGGGCCCGCACCGTTCACTCGTAACATCCCGCTACCGACATGAAGCTCGCCACCGTCGCGGCCGCCGCCGGGCTGCTGCTCATCTCGTCCTCCGCCCTCGCCTCCCCCACACGGATCGTCAACCGCCGCGTCGAGAAGACGGACGCCAACGCCGCGCAGGCGCTGCGGTCCGCGGGCCTCAGCGCGGAGCAGGTGGACGCGGTGGTGGCGGCGCTGTCCGGCACCTTCGACTGGAAGAAGGCGCGGCCGGGCGATCAATTCCGCGCCGTGCTCAGGGATGGGGTGCTGCTGAACTTCGACTACCGCCAGTCCGCCGCCGACGAGTGGCAGGTGCGCCGCGAGGGTGAGCGGCTGGTGGGGCAGAAGCGGAAGGCGGAGGTGGAGAAGAAGGTGGAGGCGGTGGAGCTGCGGGTGGAGTCGTCGCTCTACGAGTCCGCGCTGGCGGCGGGCGAGGACCCGGCGATCGCCATGCAGCTGTCCGAGGTGTTCGCCTGGGACATCGACTTCTACCAGGACGTGCGGAACGGGGACGTGGTGAGGGCGGTGGTGGAGAAGGAGCTGGTGGGCGGGAGGCTCCTCCGCTACGGCGAGGTGCTGGCCGCGGACTACCGGGGCGAGGCGGTGGGCCACAAGCGGGTGTTCCGGTTCGGGTCGACCTACTTCGAGGAAGACGGGACGTCCGCGCGGAAGGCGTTCCTCAAGAGCCCTTTGAAGTTCGCGGTGGTGACGTCCGGCTTCGGCGCCCGCTTCCACCCGATCCTCCACTACGTGAAGGAGCACAACGGCGTGGACTACGCGGCGCCGGTGGGCACCCCGGTGTGGGCGATCGGGGACGGGACGGTGGTGAAGGCCACCTACGACCCGGCGGCGGGGAAGCACGTCTGCCTCAAGCACCTGAACGGCCTGGAGACCTGCTACCTGCACCTCTCCGCGTTCGGCGCGGGGATTCACGCCGGCGCGCGGGTGCAGCAGAAGCAGGTGATCGCGTACACCGGGACCACCGGGCGGAGCACCGGGCCGCACCTGCACTTCGCGCTCAAGCGGGCCGGGTCATTCATCAACCCGCTGAAGTTGCCGTCCCCGCGCGCGGAGCCGCTGGCGAAGGCGCAGCTGCCCGCGTTCCGCGCCGAGACGGCGAAGCTGACGGTCCAGTTGGACGGAATGCCCGTCGCCGCAGCTATTCGAACAAAGCCTTGATGTTTTTGGTATTCTGGCTTTCCTCGTTAAGCGCCAACCGGGCGCCCAGTGGAGGGGAATGCCATGCGTCAGCTGTCGCGACCCGCTCTCGCTTTGATTGTGGCCAGCATCACCACGGCCTGTGGCCTGAAAGGTGAGAAGGGGGATCCAGGAGCGATCGGTCTTACAGGCGCCGCAGGATCCGTAGGTCCAGCCGGGGCCAATGGCCTCAGCATCCAAATCCAGACCACGAACGAGCCGAGCGGGGTCAACTGCCCGGTCGGCGGTACCAAGGTCGAGTATGGACTGGACAGCAACGGCAATGGGATTCTGGATTCCAGCGAGATCAACGCCGCGCTGACCCGGTACGTTTGCAACGGAGCGACTGGAGCGACTGGAAGCCAAGGTGCCGTGGGACCGCGCGGTCCGGCGGGGCTTGGGTACGACGCCGTGATCAAGGCTGACGGTACCGGAGATTACCCGAACATCCCGAGCGCCATCGCAGCAGGCGCGAAGAGCATCCTCCTCAAGGCCGGTACCCACATCATTTCGACATCCATCGCGATGGGCTCCGGGACGCGCATCGAGGGAGAGAATGCCTCGGCAGTCATCATCCAGGCCCCCTCGGGCACCGCCGGGCAGTCGATGGTCAATGGCACCTCCAACAATGTGCTGGCACGGGTCACCTTGCAGGGTAGCAACCTCACCCCTGGTTACCTCGTGAGCTTCTCCGGCACCGGGAACGAGATCGCGGGGGTGGTCCTATCGACGCCGAACGCGGCGATCTCCTCTGGGGCTCAGACGGTCATCCATGACAGCTCGATCACCACAACCAGCACCCTCAGTTCGACCCTCCAGGTTGGAGCCGGGAGCCGTCTCTGGGGCAACCAGGTCACCAGCAACCAGGACGGGATCACCACCAACAGCGCAGACGTCGTGCTGACCTCCAACACCGTCACCTCTACTGCCAAGACCGGAATCGGGATCAGTTGCTCGACGCGCTGTCTAGCTTCGTCCAACATTGTGACCGGGTTCTCGACGGGAATCAGCGCATCGGGGACCAACATCGCAGTCTCGACGAACGATGTGAGCGGGACAGGGAGCGTCGGGATCGACGCCTTCGGGGCAAACGGGTTTAACCGCGTCGTCGGGAACCACGTACACGACTGCACCGGCACGGGGATCCGCGTGGCAGGTGCCAAGCTCGTCATAGGCAACAACACGGTCTTCAACGCTTCGGGGACTTGCGTCCTGGGGACGTCCGGGGGGCTCACCAGTAGCGCCATCGCCAGCAACGTGGTCCAGACCTGCGGCGGATCAGGCTTCAGCTTGCCGAGCGGCTTCACAAGTTCCTCGCTCACCGGCAACATCGCCGCGCTCGCGGCCAGTTCTGCGTTTGTGGTCCAAGCGACGAACTCCTCGGTCTCTGGCAACGTGGGCGGGCCCGGGAACGACGTGTTCGACTTCACCTCGTCCTCCAGCGGCTCCTCCGTGACCGGCAACGCAGGTACCCATCTAGGTACCTGTGTCGGGTGCAAGGAAGCTGGCAACGGCTGGAACTGAGCCCTCACCTGAACAGGTTCCCACCGCCATCTTCGGCCCCGCCAGTCGGCCTGTACGGGAAGTACAGATTCCGGACGGACCGCGTGAACACGTTGGTCATGGTAGCGCCCAGAAGCACGGTGTTCGCTGGCGGATCGCCGGGCATGCACGAATCGTCGTGCGAACCCCGCTGCGGAAGCCCACCCGGGTCCCTCCGGCCTGCTGCGAGGCCCGCGACGCGCTCGATAGGTGGCACCACCACCATTCATGCGGCACTTGGCCGGGCTGGCGAGCGGTGGTTGGATCGCGCGGCCAAACTGTCGGTAGTGGGTCAGTTTGAACGGTGGCGGGTAGCCGTTCAGTGGTAGCCGTGCTCACGCGAGGGCGTCAGCGCGCCCCCAGAGACACTTCGCGCGCCTCGCGGCCGAGTGCTCCTGATAGCGTCTGCCCGCGGGTTGCCAGGGCCGGTCGTTGGGAACGGCCCGCCTCGTGTGCCCCCGGTGCAGTTACTTGGGCTGCGCCGAGGAGATGACGGCCCAGAGACGGGGTAGCCAAATGGAAGCCGTTCTCATCGGGATTGGCATCGTGGTCGGCCTCGGCCTTCTCTACTGGGCGGGGCTGTTCATCTTCGGGGTCACCTACACAGTGGCGAAGGAGCCGAAAATCCTTCTTATTCCGCTCTCGATTATTGTCGGCATTGGGGTCGCTGTAGGTGGCATCGCACTTGGCGTCCACGTCGGCGGTGTGGGCGGTGGAATCATCATCGCCGTTGCTATCCTGGGTGGTCTGGCCCTCGCCGACATCATCGTCGAGTCCGTTTGAACGCCAGCCCGACTCGCGCGGGAGCGCTGCGCCAGCAAGAGCCTGTGCTAGGTCGCCGGGCGCTCCTCGGCGTCGAGCAGCGCCACCACCTCTTCGAGGTCCCAGACGTGATCGGCCACCCCTGCCGCCATGGCTGGGGTGATGTGGAGGGACTGGTGGATGCGCGCAAAGTTGTAGTGCGTGAAGTGCAGCGCCACCGCCGCCGCGTGGTTCTCCAGCTTCTTGCTGAAGCCGTTCGTCAGGCGGGTGAAGCGGCGCATGCTCATCCGCATCGTCAGGTTCTGCCGCTCCACGAAGGACGTCGAGATGTGGTCCGGGTCCGGGCAGCCGGTGATTCCGACCTTCTAACAGGAGACGAACGAGGACGGGCTGTAGCGCGCTTCGCCCGGGCGCTGGGCGCCGTAGAGCTGGGCGAAGTCGATGTCCGCCCCGAAGGCATCCTCCACCGCGTTGACGTAGACCTTGTGCCCGTCCGTGGTGAGCTGCACCCGGTTCGCCAGCCGCGAGGCCAGGTCGCTGATGAAGGCGTGCGCCGTGCCCGCGTCGCGGGTGCCCAGCGCCCAGCAGGGAACGAGCTTCGTGTCCGCGTCGATGGCCGTCCACGTCCACACGTCGCCCGCGTCCTGCGGCGCCGCCTTCGCCTTCGGGACGTTCTTCGCCTTCGCGTAGATGAAGCTCCAGATGATCGCACTGGATCCGCTTGCCAATCCGCCCGTCTCAGAGCGTCTCGGCTACCCGGAACGCCGCAATGAGCAGCGCCCGCCAGCAGCGACGCCAGCGCGGATCGGAGTGGTCCAGCTTGGCGACCTCGGCGTAGGCGAGCGCGGCTTTGCGGAGCATCACCTCGGCCGCCAGGGCTTTCTCCTCGGCAACCTCAGACGGCGAGCGCTTCTTCGCAGGGGGCTTGGGCATGCCCCCTGATGCGCATGGGTCCGGTTCTGGAGGGAGTCACGGATCGCCCGTGAACGGTCGCCCGGCCTGCTCACGGGTGGGTCGGCTTCTTCGGTTCAGCGACGGGGGCATAGCAGGCGTCCCCTTGCCGGAAGTAGATCCCGCACGGGGGCTTCGCGTCCGCCAGGCGGAGCCAGCAATTGCCATTGATCACCACCTGGCCAGGGGCGTCTGTATCGCACGGTGCCGCCCTCTGTCCCGGCAGGGTTTTGACGGGGATGGGCTGGTCCAGCGGCTTCTCACCCCACGCCACAGGCAAGTCGATCAGGCTCCGCGGGTCGAAGCTCACGGTGGATCCGTCCGGTCCAGCGCCGGGAAGAACGAGCACGAACGGCCCGGGCCGGGCGGCGCCCGCCAGGAGCGGCACCAGCAGGACGGCAACCACCGCCCCCGACGCGGCGGTGACGGCGATCCGCGTCCAGAAGGCGCGGCCGAACCTCTCCGCGAGCTGCCGCAGGAACCTGAAGGCGCGTTGGCCGAGCCTCAGGCTGGCTGGCAGTGGCCGGGCACCGCGACGGGCCAACAGGCCCTTGGTGACGATGTCCGTCTTCCGCTCGTACCCGGGCCACGTCTTCAGGCCCTCGACGGCGGTGGCAACTTCGGGCTCGATGGGTTTGTCCGCTCCGGGAGTCGTCTTCCTGGAGAACTTGGTGTGCGAGATGTGGAAGCGCGCCATCTCGGGCATCTCGGAGAGGTGCTCTGCCGCCTTCGTTATCACCCAACCCTTCGCTTCCAACAGCAGCCTGGCTTCCTCGTAGGTCTCCAACAGCGGCGGCAAGGTGTCCATCGTCTTCCTCGAGGACGAAGGGTGCCCGAGGAGACTAGGGGTGTGGGCCGGTCAAGGGCTATCGTCTTTACGGGCGCTTTTCAAACTGACCCACTACCAAACTGTCTAATGATTAGACAGTCCAAGCGGGAACGGTTACCCTTCGAGACGTGAGGGCGAGGACTTGAAGGTGGGGACCTTAAGGGCCATCGAACGGCAGCTGGAGCCCTGCCTCGGAAAGGGATGGATGAAACGATGAGCACGTACGCGGTCCGGTACGAGCGCGACGAATCGGGGTGGTGGGTAGCTCAGGTGAAGGAGTCGCCTGCGGCCATCACCCAGGGGCGAACCATCGCGGAGGCCCGGCGGAGGATACGAGAGGCGCTGGCGCTGGCATTGGACGACGACGCCAAGGCCGAGAAGGCGAAGCTCATCGACGACGTGAAGCTCCCGGCAGACGTTCGGCGGGCCTTGGTGCGCGCGCAGGTGGCTCGCAAGCGCCTGGAGGCGGACGCAGCCGTTGCGCAGGCATCCACCACGGTAGCGATCGCCAAGTTGGTGAAGAAGTTGGGGCTCAGCGTTCGCGATGCTGGGGAACTGCTCGGCATCTCCTACCAGCGGGTCCAGCAACTCGCGCCGCACGCCCCCAAATGAACAGCCCCCGAAAGGGCATCTTCGGCGGCGGGTGGTCCTGGCTCAGCCGAACAGGCTCGGCCCGCCCATCTTCGGCCCCGCCAGCGGCTTGTACGGGAAGTAGAGGTTCCTCACGAACCTCGTGAACACGTGGTTCTCGTTCCACCGCTGGCGCGCCATCCCGTAGACGCCCGGCGCCCTCTTGTCGATGTCCCGGAACGCGTTCTGGAACTCCCGCTCGCTGTAGATGGCGAACACCTCGTCCACCGCCACCTTCGCCCGGTACGTCGGGAGCATGATCCGGTAGACCGCGTCCCGCTCCTCCTCCGTGAACGCCAGGAAGGAGAGCGCGTGCGCCATCTCGTGCACCACCAGGTGCCCTTCGGTGAGCAGCCGCTCCTGCCGGAACGCGATCCGCGCCTTCGGCCAGTCCGGGTGGTCCCAGAACAACCCCGACGCGTTCCTCGACACGCCCTTGGGGTACCCGTACTTCGCCATCGCCACGTTCTCGGGGATGACGTCCACCGCGATGGGCCGGTTCGTCTCCAGCCGCGAGATCAGCTGCGTGTTCCCTTGCAGCTGCCGCACCAGCTCCGACCGGATCCGGTCCTCGTACTCGACGCCCGCGCCGTGCCGGTCCACCGTGACGAACTTCTGCACGTACGCCTTGGCGCGCGCCTGGCCGTCCGCGGGCGGCCTCCCGTTCACCATCTCGAAGACGTCGCCGCCCTCCAGCAAGGTGAAGGCGGAGAGGGGGAACTTCTTCCCCGCCTCCGCCGTCAGCGGCTTCGCGTCCGGGCGCGAGCCGTCCGCCATCTCGAAGTCGTCGGACATGGGCCCTGGGAATCTACCCAAGGCCCGGCCCGACGTGGCAGACCTTGCGCGCTTTACCGGACGTCCGCGAAGTTCGTCCGCGCGTCGTAGAAGCACGTGACGTGGCTGCGGAACGGCACCCCGTCCGCCACGAAGCGGATCCGCGCCGTGTACGGGCCGGTCACCGTCACGAAGTCCTCGCGCACGAAGCGCCACCCCTCGGCGTACGCCCGCTGGCGGCACGCCTCCGCCGCGGCCGCCGTGTCCACCCCCGATCCGCCGTACCCGTACGACCGGTACGTCACCCCGACCCGCGCCCGGTACGTGGGCACATAGCACCCTGACGCGAGGAGCAGCGCTCCCACGCCCAACCCAGCAATGAGCTTCTTCATGGCTCGTCCTCCCCGGTTTGCCCCAAACCTGGGCACCCGGGGCCGCGGCTACAACGAGGGGCGGGCGAGCGTGGGCGGGCGCTCGAACTCCTCCCTCTGCTTCTGCGCCTCCATCACCCGCACCAGGACGCTGGGGGCGACCACCGAGACGTGCTGCCCCCGCTGGAGCGTGTTGGTGAGCGACGGGTCGTCCCCTACCTGAACGATCTCTTTGAGCAGGCGGAAGGTCGCCGGCTTGAAGCGCGTGCCGCGCTCCAGCACCTCCCGGCCGTCCGGGTAGACGCGCCACACCACCAGCGGCGCGGGGAAGAGCACGTTGCTGGGGCCGGCGCCGAAGCCGCGGCCCTCGCCCTGGTCGTCGAACTCCTCCACCATCAGCCCGTAGTCCAGGTCCTCCTCCTGCGCGAGCTCGATCAGCTTCTTCTTCATCTGGGCCCGCGCGGTGGGCTCCGACGTCTCGACGAAGAGGTTGCCCACCGACCCGGACCCGGCCCGCGAGTGCCCGTTGCTCTCCCGCACCAGCTCCGTGGGGACGCGGCTCATGAAGTAGGTCTTCAGCAACCCCCGGTCGATGAGGGTGATGGGCACCGGCGCCACGCTGTCGTCGTCCACCGGGAAGAAGCCCAGCAGCGGCTGCCCGCGCCACTCCTGCTGCGTGGGGTCGTCCCGCACCGTGAGCGACCGCACCGCGACGTGCTTGCCCACCCGGTCCACCAGCCGGCCCGACCGCCCGTCGCCCAGGTCCGCCCGCGGCTGGCTGAGCGGGTCCCCCACCGTCTTGAGGAAGAACGTCGCCGCCGCGCGCCCGGTGAAGAGCACCGGCCCCACGTAGTCGTCTGACGCCACGGGCGCCTTGGCCATCGCGTCCAGCCGGGCCGCCAGGTTCTTCGCGGCCTTCACCAGCTCCTCGTCCGACGGGAGGTCCTTCTCCGCCCGGCCCATGAGCTGCCAGCGCGCCTCCACCTCCATCCCGTCCGCCGCCTGCCCGGAGGCGCGCAGGGTGAAGGTGGTGTAGCGCTCGCCGAAGCGGTGCTCGGCGGGGTCGGAGGTCACCAGCGTCTGGCAGAGCAGCTCCGACTTGAAGGCGGCTTCCCCGCTCTGCGCCACCGCGCTCGAGCGGAAGGCGGCGGAGGCGCGCTTGACCAGCGCGGTCCAGCGGGCCTCGTCGGAGGAGAAGCGCTCGCGCGGCTGGAGCAGGGTGATGGTCTTCGCCGGCCCGAAGTCCGGCGGCCGGTCCCGCACCTGCCGCGTCTCCAGGAAGGCGCGCTTCTTGGCGATGGCCTCCACCGCGCTCTTGTAGGCGTCGTCGAACTTCATCCACAGCGCCTGGCGGATGGCGTCGTAGTCCGGCTCGGCCGGATCGGCGCCGCCGCGCTCCATCCGCATCAGGAAGGAGAAGTCGTCCCGGTCCGCGAAGTTGGTGTTGTCCAGCTGCGGGCTGCCCACCCGCACGTCGACGGTGGTGGTGGCGTCCCGCCCGCCGCCGCGCGCCACCAGCGCGCCGAAGCTGGCGGAGACCGAGAACGACTCGCTCTCGTTCACCGACGCCGCCACGTGGTACGGCCGGTCCATCCGCTCCATCCGCAGCTGCTGGGCGCGCGCCATCTCGTCGCGCAGCGCGCGCAGCACCGGGTCCGGCTCCGGCGTCGAAGGGGTCGCGGGCGGGGCCGGCGGCGGCTGCGGCGCGGCGGCGAGGGCGAGGAGCAGCGCCAGGGCGCGGGTCACCATGTCGTCACCCCCGCCGAGACGGACTTCGCGCTGGGCGCTTTCAGGGGCGGCGGCAGCAGCGGAGGCCGTTCGTGTCCCTTCGCCCTCCGCTCCACCTCGATCTCCGCCACCAGCAGGCTGGGCGCCACGCCGGAGACGGGGACGAAGCCGGACTCGGCGCCGCAGTAGCCGTTGAACACCGCCGGGTCGTCCCCGGTGGCGAGGATCTTCTCGAACGAGGTGAGCGGCGTGCCCACGATGTCCACCCCGCGCACCAGCTCGTCCGGGCGGCCGTCCGCGAACACCCGCGTCACCACCAGCGGCATCACCTTGAACGCCTGCGGCAGCGACCCGGCGCGGGTGAAGGTGAACCCGCCGGCGATGTCGTCGAAGATCAGCCCGTACGGCTTGCCCTGCCGCTTCGCCTCCGCGATCAGCATCTCGCGCAGCTTCTGGAAGGGCACCGCCTTGGACGACTCCACGATGAGGTTCCCCTGGCGCGCCACCGGCTGCAGCCCCGGCTGCGCGCGGCCGTGGCCGTTCGACCTGGGGAAGCCGTTGATGGGCGAGCGCCCGAGGAGGAACCCCTTGAGCACGCCGCGGTCGACCAGGAGCGCGCGCTGGGCGGGCACGCCCTCGTCGTCGAACTGGTAGTAGCCGTTGAGCTGCGTCTTGCCGAAGGTGGCGCGGGTGGGGTCGTCCACCACGCTCAGGAATTCGGGGAGGACCGGCTGCCCGACCTTCCTGGTGAAGGTGTGGCCCTCGTCCTCGTCCTTCTGCCGGTGGCCCTCCACCCGGTGGCCGAAGATCTCGTGGAAGAACACCGCCGCCGCCCGGTTGGAGATGATCGCCGGGCCGGAGTACGGCTCCACCACCTTCGCCACCCGCAGCGCCTCCAGCCGGGCGATCAGCGCCCGGATGTGCTCCTCCACCTCCGCCTCGGTGGGGATCTGCTCGGGCGCCTTGGCCTCGAAGCTGTCGTAGAGGTCCAGGTCCATCCCGTCGTCCGCCTTCACCGCGCCGGCGATCATCACCCGCGCGTAGTAGCGGCCCTCGCGGACCTTCGCGCCTTCGCTGTCCACGAAGTACATGGTGGTGGTCCCGCCCTGGATGCCCACCGACGAGCGGAGGATCTTCGGGTGCTCCTTGAAGAGGGCGGACAGCCGCTTCAGCCGGTCGCGCCACGCCTTGCGGTCGACGGTGGCGGTCTCGCGCGGGCCGACGTGCACCTGGGGTTTCTCCTGCGAGAAGTCGTCCGCCTTGTCCTCCTCCTCCACCTTCACCGCGCGGTTCGCCCGCACCTTGATGAACTGCTTCACCGCGCCCTTGTAGGCGGCGTCGGTGGCGCGCCAGATGCCGACCTTGATCGCCGGGAGGTCGTCCTCGATGGGGAGATAGGCGCCGGAGCCCTCGCGGCCGTCGAACGACAGCTCGTCGCGGAGCTGGTGGGTGTTGTCCATCTGGCGCGTGCCGACCCGCGCCGCCACGTCCAGGAAGCGCGCCCGGCCGGCCAGCGGGTCGTCCGAAGGCGCGGCGTTCTCCAGCGCGCCGTAGCTGGCGGTCTCCTGGAACCACTGCCCGTCGTTGAGGCGATAGGAGAGGTAGTAGAGACCCTCTCCCTTGCCCGCGTCGCGCTTGGCCTGGAGCGACTTGAAGGAGCGGCCCAGCTCCTCGGTGAGCGCGGCGAGCAGCGGGTCGTTGTCGGCGGGCTTGGGGGGCGGGGCGGCGGCCAGGGCGCTGAAGGGGAGCAGCAGCGCGGTGGCCAGCGCCGCGGTTCGAGCGAGATTGGTCATCGCCGCCGAGCGTAGCGAAAGCCTCCGCTCCGGGCCGGGGAATCGCGCTCGGCCGTCGGGCAGGCGGGGGCGGTGAGCAGGACACTCAAAAGTCCCGGCGCGCTCTGATATCGCTTGGGGTCCCATGGCTACCCCCGTCACCCAGATCGGGAAGTCGGACGCCCCGGCCCCCGCCCCCGCCCACCTCGGACCCCGCTCTCCAGTGGACGCCCGCGGCCTGTTCCGGGCGTTCCTCGACCACGTGCAGTACTCGCGCGGGAAGGGCGGGGAGACCGCCACCACCTACGACCGCTTCCAGGCCCTGGCGCTGACGGTGCGGGACCGGCTGGCGGAGCGGTGGGTGCGCACCGCGCGCGGGTACTACGAGGCGGACGTCAAGCGCGCGTACTACCTGTCCGCGGAGTACCTGCTGGGGCGCGCGCTGGGGAACAACCTCATCGCCACCGGGCTGATGGGCGCGGCCACGGAGGCGTTCCGCGAGGCGGGCGTGGACCTCCACGCGCTTTTGGAGATGGAGCCGGACGCGGGCCTGGGCAACGGCGGCCTGGGGCGGCTGGCGGCGTGCTTCCTGGACTCCATGGCCACGCTGTCCCTGCCGGGCGTGGGCTACGGCATCCGCTACGAGTTCGGCATCTTCGCCCAGGACATCGAGGGCGGGCACCAGGTGGAGCGCGCGGACGAGTGGCTCCGCTTCGGGTCGCCCTGGGAGATCGTCCGGCCGGAGAAGGCGGTGGCGGTCCGCTTCTACGGGCAGGTGGAGCACCACCAGAGCCAGCAGGGCCGGCCGGTGGCGCGGTGGGTGGGCGGCAAGACGGTGCTCGGGGTGCCGTACGACGTGCCCATCGCCGGGTTCGGGACCAACACCGTCAACACGCTGCGGCTGTGGCAGGCGCGCGCCTCCGCCGAGTTCGACCTCAAGGTGTTCAACGACGGCGACTACGAGCGGAGCGTGGTGGAGAAGAACGACTCGGAGGTCATCTCCAAGGTCCTCTACCCCAACGACAACTTCGCCTTCGGCAAGGAGCTGCGGCTGCGGCAGCAGTACTTCTTCGTCGCCTGCTCCATCGCGGACATCGTGCGGCGGTACCTGAAGACGCACACCGACTTCACCGCGTTTGCGGACAAGGTGGCCATCCAGCTCAACGACACGCACCCGTCCATCGCCATCCCGGAGCTGATGCGGGTGCTGGTGGACGAGAAGCGGCTGAGCTGGGAGGAGGCGTGGCACCTGACGGTGCAGGTGTTCGGGTACACCAACCACACCCTGCTGGCGGAGGCGCTGGAGTCGTGGCCGGTGGCGATGTTCGAGAAGCTGCTCCCCCGGCACCTGGAGATCATCTACGACATCAACGCGCGGTTCCTGCGGCAGGTGCAGATCAAGTACCCCTTCGACCCGGACCGGATGCGCCGGATGAGCCTGATCGAGGAGGGGACGGAGAAGTCGGTGCGGATGGCGAACCTGGCGGTGGTGGGTTCGCACAGCGTCAACGGGGTGGCCGCGCTCCACACCGAGCTGTTGAAGAAGCACCTGCTCCACGACTTCGCGGACATGTTCCCCGAGCGGTTCAACAACAAGACCAACGGGGTGACGCCGCGGCGCTGGCTGCACTTGTGCAACCCGGAGCTGTCCGCGCTGATCACCTCCAAGATCGGCGCCGGGTGGATCACCGACCTGGACCAGCTGCGGGCGCTGGAGCCGTGGGCGGACGACGCGGCGTTCCGGGTGGAGCTCCTGAGGATCAAGCAGGGGAACAAGGACGCGCTGGCGCACCACATCCGGGACCTGATGTGGCTGTCGGTGGACCCGAAGGCGATCTTCGACGTGCAGGTGAAGCGGCTGCACGAGTACAAGCGGCAGCTGCTCAACGCGCTCCACATCATCGTGCTGTGGAACCGGGCGCGGGAGGGGCGGAGCAAGCTCAAGCACGCGCGGCTGTTCGTGTTCGGCGGGAAGGCGGCGCCGGGCTACCACATGGCCAAGCTGATCATCCGGTTGATCAACGGCATCGCGGAGGTCGTCAACGCGAGCGCCGTGCAGAGCGGGGTGCAGGTGGCGTTCCTGCCCAACTACCGGGTGTCGCTGGCGGAGCGGATCATCCCGGCGGCGGACGTGTCGGAGCAGATCTCCACCGCGGGGAAGGAGGCCTCCGGCACCGGGAACATGAAGTTCGCCTTGAATGGGGCGCTGACGATCGGGACCCTGGACGGGGCGAACATCGAGATCCGCGAGGCGGTGGGGAAGGAGAACTTCTTCCTCTTCGGGCTCACCGAGGAGGAGGTGGTGAGGAAGCAGCGCGAGGGGTACCGGCCGCGCTCGGTCTACGAGTCGAACCCGGAGGTGAAGGAGGCGCTGGACCTGATCTCCCGCGGGTTCTTCTCCCCGGAGGACAAGGACCTCTTCGCGCCGCTGGTGAAGTCGCTGCTGACCGAGGACCGGTACATGGTGCTGGAGGACTTCGCGGCGTACGCGGAGGCGCACCAGCGGGTGGAGGACACGTACCTGCAGCCGGACACGTGGGCGCGGATGGCGATCCTGAACGTGGCGCGGATGGGGCAGTTCTCCGCGGACCGGACGATCAGGCAGTACGCGGAGGAGATCTGGAAGGTGAAGCCGTTCCCGGTGGATCTGTAGCGCTCGAGCGGCGGAGCCAGCCGAGGAGCTCTGGTCGATCTCCTTCGGCGCGGTGACTTGCACCCAGTGCACGTGCTTGGTGGGGCCGTGGCATGGGGCGGTAGCGTAGGAGCGTTCGCCGCCGGATGCTGCGGCTCACTGCGGCGACCCGTGAATTGCACCCGGCCGATCCCGGCGCTTCCTCCGGTCCGCTGCGCGGAGCACCTCGACCTCGTCAGACCTTGGCGCTGAACAGCCACTTCAGGATGGCGCCGATCATGAATATCGGTCCAGCCACGAAGGCAACGAGATACCAAAGCGGCGAGAGCTTCGCTCCCACAGAGCCGCCGACGACATAGCGGACGGAGACGATACTCCCAGCAATCCACAAAACAGCCGCTACGATCTCCATGCGTATCTCCCAGGATACCTGGCTCGGCCGGCGATAGCATCATCCGACGGATGCGTCATTCGACCCCCTGGAGTCCGTTGCAACTGAACGTCGACGTCCACTCGCCCCAAGTCCTGCTTTCGATCTTCTCCTTCGCGAAGCCATAACCGCCTTCAGACTGCACGGGACCGACAAAATCATCACCGATCCAGTGCAGCTCGCCGTCCGCGCTCTCTGCATAAATGTAGTAAACAGAATTTCTCGTATCGTCAATGTACGCACGCTCGCCTGGGGAAAGGCGATACCATCCCTTCGTGCGCCAGTTGTCGTCCAAGTCGAGAAAATGTATCGCGACCATGATTGGTCTCGAACACGCGTTCTTCACGTGGATGCGATCGTAGCTCGCCTTGGTCGATCTGCTGCCGGAGTCCACGAGCTTGCTCAGCAACGACGCGGCTGTGCCCGGGCGAACATTGGCGGAATAGTCACCCCACCGCACATCACGGACGTTCAAGTCGTCGTCGACGATGACGTCCACGTCGAGCCAGATCGGTCCATCGGTCCAGAAGCTGCGCGCGTTGATCCTGAAGGAGATGGCCGCCATGTTGTCGTCGGCGGCGCGGATGCCGCCGAAGGACCACGACTCATATTGGGCGGATGGCCACGCCGCCTTGAGGACCACCTGTGCAATCCCATCGACAAAACTTCTGGCAGCTTGTTCGGACGGGCGCGCGTGCGCCAATCCGGGGAGTGTGACGAGGAAAAGGACGAGCCCGAGGAGAGGGCTGAGCCAATACCTCCGACGTACGAGATGGCGATGGGTCTTCACATCATTCATCTGACGCCTTCCTTCCATGGGATGTGGAGACGAATGCGGGCGCAGGCCGTCGTTGAGCCAGGGTCCCCACTTCAACTGGTCGCACCAAAGCCCCCAATACCCAATTGAGCATACCATTTGTACGTGGGGTAGTCGCCTAACTCTGAGCAAGCCATATAACCAGTTCTCCTGACAAAGCCGCCCTGGACCTCGACAAACCTGGCGCGGCTGCAGCGGGATGTGGGACACCGCCGCCATCGCAGCCGGGCTGCAGTTTTCAAGCGCCGCGCTCAGCTCAGTTTGGTTCAGGAACGAGGATGCGCTGTAGGCCTTCGCGCTCTCCTCTCGGCATTTACGAGTCCCCGCCCCACTCCGCGCACGCATAGGCTTCCAGCCACACTTGGGGCAGGTCCAGCCTCTCGTGGGCATCGAAACGGCTGCGTTGCAGATTAGCTTAGCGGCGGAGGTCGTAGGAGCGGCGCAGCCAGCCGAGGAGCTCCGGGTCGATCTCCTTCGGCGCGGTGATCTGCACCCAGTGGACGTGCTTGGTGGGGCCGTAGGACTGGAGCTTGGAGACGCGGGCGGAATTCAGCGGCGCGTCGAGGACGAACTCCACGTCCAGGCGGGCGGCGCGCGGCCAGGCGGCGGCGAAGTGCGATTTCGCGCCGAAGTTGATGGAGGCCTTGACGGCGTCGACGTGGACGTCACCGAAGGCGGCCACCGCGTCGCGGAGCTTGTGGAAGGCGGCGGTGACCGGCTCCGGCTTCCCGTCGAACAGCGCGGCCTCGGTGATGGAGACGCAGGAGTGCGACTGGCGTGAGCGGGTGAACTTCCGGCCGCACTTCGAGCAGGTCCAGCCTTTCGCGGTCATCGGGCGGAAGCGTAGTAGCGTTCCCGGGCATGGTGCGCAGACTCGTCGTGCTCGCCGCCATAGGCCCCTTGTGCACCTCTCCGGAGATCCGGGAGCAGTGCCGTTACACCACCGAGCACACCCGGCAGCCGGAGATGGCCCGGGAACTGGCCCTGATCGATAGCCTGATCCTGAATCGACTGCTGCGGCTCACCGTCCAGGTTCGCGAGCTCCACACGCCGGTCTCCGCGGCGTTCCGGGTCCACCACGCGGATCAGTTCCTGCCCCAGCTCTGTGGACAGATTGACCTGGCGCGTGAGCTGGCGACCGCCGGGAGAACGCGGGAAGCCGCGCGCGTCTACCAGGGCTTGCTCCTCGCCTCGCAGGTGGCGGAGTTGTCGGTCGCGATGATCCGCATGGCCGAATATGCGGACGCGGCGTTGCAACCCACGGAAGAAATCCTTCAGACCCTGGCGACCTTCGCTGCGCAGATGCAGCCGTTCCTGGACGAAGCGGCGAGCAGGGACGCTGGGCGCATCCGGCGCGCGGAGACGGCGGCGCGGCCGGTTTTCGCCGTCTGGATCGCGTACCTGGAGCAGTGGAGCCTGCGGATAGAGCGGGGCCAGGCGCAGGCCAAGACAGCGAAGCACATCTGGGACACGGTCATGCTCTGCGTAGCGGCGTACGAGGCGGCGGAGGGGCTGGCGGCGATCATCGCGGAGGGCGGGCCCGGCGGGCCGTTCTCACTGGCGGGGGGGGCCGCAGTAGCGAGCACCCGGGCGAGCCCGGAGCTCGTGGAGGCGCTGCGGAAGCTGGTCGCGGAGGGAGCCCTGGATGCGTCAGTCGTCGCGAGCCTCGGGAGAATGGCCTCACCACCATCGGGAGGCGCCGCGGTGCCGCTGCCCGACCCGAGCCTTCCGACCATCGCCCAGATGGGAGAGCGGAAGCCGCCTCCGAACATGGAGAAGGTGAAGAAGGTCAACGGTCGCTATCCGATCAACGCCGAGTACGCCGGCCAAAAATATCCAGTCGAGAAACTGCGTTCCGATCTTCGTGCGAAATACCCCGACAGCGTTCGATTCACTGAGGAAGGGTTCCCTGATTTCAAGCCCTACACACTGAAGGAAGTCGAGCTCGACAATCTCGAAGGCAACCTGGACAAGGACTTTGCCAAGGCCGACAGAGCTGCGGGGATCTCCGAAAAATATCGGACTGCCAATGACCTCACGTGGCACCATCACCAAGACGGCCACGCGATGCAATTGGTGCCCAGGGACATCCATCAAGCCGTTCGGCATACTGGCGGGGTCGCGATCCTCGGTGGGGGAGATGTCGACTGATGCAACGCCCTCCGCTCCCGTTTTCTACGCTTGGCCCACCGCTCGAGCCGTCAGTCATTGACCAGTTCGAGGCGCACTGGCGAGTGCATATCCCCGACCCCTACAGAGCATTTTTGCTGCGTGCCAATGGAGCTGAGCTCGCGCTACCGATCTTTCACTACCGTCGCAGCCCTCAAGGCCGCATTCGCGAGGGGAGCATCCACGCCCTGTTCTCGATCAACCACGAAAACGCGATGATGGATCTCGGCGAGCATGTTCACACCTATATCGTCTGGTCGAGGCGAATTCCCTACGACCTCTTTCCCATTGGAACCGACACTGGTAGCAACTTGATCCTGATGGGCGACGTAGGCCCGAGACTCAGCCAGATCTTCTACTGGATTCACGACTTTGAAGCCTCCGACGGCGAGCCTCCCACCGAACGGAACGTCTATCCCGTCTCCAACTCACTCGACGAATTCCTCGCCAGCCTCAAACCCTTCCTCACGACGGTGAAGTGACCGCCCTCGCACTGGCGCGCATGGGTGGGAACACCGCCAGGTAAGCGACCGACAGGAACGCCGCCAGCGCGAACAGCGCCGGATAGCCATAGTGGTCCACGATGAACCCCGACGACCACCCTCCGGGCGACTTCCCCAGCACCTCCACCGTGGCCAGCAGCGTGTAATGCGACGCGCCGATCCGCCGGTCCACCCGCGACATCATGTACGCAAACATCGCGGTGGTGAGGGCGCCGGCGAAGAAGTGCTCCGCGCACAGGACCGCCAGCGCCCGCCCACTCGAGGGCGACGTGACGCTCAGGGCCACCACGCCGAAGAGGGAGACCGCGCGCGCGACCGCGGTGAGCCCCACGGCGCGCAGCAGATCCCACCGCATCGCCAGCGCGCCGCCGGCCACCGACCCGGCGATGGAGAACGCCATCCCGTACGTCCCGAACCACGCGCCCAGCTGCGCGCTGGGGTACCCCCAGTCCTGCAGGAACAGCTTGAACATGGCATCCACCATGGTCTCGCCGACCTTGTAGGTCCCGCAGAACACCAGCAACCAACCCGTCCCCGGCGCCCGCACCGCCCGCCACAGCTCGCGCAGGACCTGGGGCCGCTCGGCCTCCACCGGAGGCGACTCCCGGAACGGCAGCACCACCAGCGGCGCCAGCAGGCACAGCACCGCGATACCCACGAAGATGCCCGGCCAGCCGATCACGTCGTTGAGCGAGACCAGCAGCCCCCCGCTGATCAACATCCCGATCTTGTAGCCCACCACCTGCGCGGTATTCCCCTCCCCCAGCTCTCGCCGCCCCAGCACGTCCACCGCCAGCCCGTCCACCGCGATGTCCTGCGTGGCGGCGATCAAGTTCATCACCAGCACCGTCACCAGCATCGGCCGCAGGGCGCCCCGCTCGCAGGCCGCCGCCCCCGCCATCGCCGCGCCGGCGAACGCAAACTGCAGCGGGACGATCCACGACTTCCGCCGCCCGAAGCGCTCCGACCCGAAGCGGTCCACCAGCGGCGCCCACAGCAGCTTGAACAGCCACGGCAGCGCCAGGAAGCTGAGCAGGCCGATGGAGCTGCGGGAGATGCCGCGCTCGCGCAGGTAGAGCGGCAGCGCCACCACCTGCACGCCGTAGGGCAGGCCCTGGACCAGGTAGAGCGACAGCAGCAGGGCGAAGCGGTATGCACGGGCCATGTTCGAACCGGCCACGGATGATGACCTGAGTGCCATCCGGGAGCACGTCCAGCGTTTCCGCCTGGACGGGGAGCGCCTGGCCGCGGACCAGTTCATCGTCGCCCGCGAGCACGGCCGCCTGGTCGCCTTCGGCCGCGTCAAACCCTACGGCGGTGGCGTCTTCGAGCTCGGCACCGTGGGTGTCCTCGAATCCGAACGCGGCAAGGGCTGGGGCGACCGCGTCGTCCACGAGCTGATCCGCCGCTTCCCCACCCGCGAGGTCTACATCACCACCGACCTCACCGCGTACTTCGAGCGCTTCGGGTTCGAGCGCCTGCCGCCCGACCAGGTCCCAGCAGCTCTGAAGGAGAAGCTCCAGCGGATCTGCGGGACGCTGCGCGACGGCGTGGTGGCGATGGCGCTGACGAGGCCCGGCAACGATTCTTGAAGGAGCGCGTCGGATCAGAGGGCACGGTTGTTCTCGATCTTTGTTCCGAGGGCCGGCGCTGGCCACTGATCACCATCGGCTCGGTCCTGAGCTGGAGCCGATCAATCGCAAGAGCGGGCAACGAACCGAGACGGACGTCCGGGGGCGTGCCATCCTCGGGGTCGGATAAGGCCCAGTTACGTCAACTTCCGCCGGCGGCCCGCCCCGAGAGGGCAGATCGTTCACGAGCGCGGCCCGCCGGGCCGATCAGGGCCGAGGCGGAGCTCAAACAAATGAACATGGCCTTCTAAGTCCCCGGCGAAGACGCGCATCGTCCGGCCGAGCGCGACGGCACTAAACGCGACCTCGCCCGTGAATGAGACCAGGCAGTTCCCAGTTTCCACGTCCCATACCTTCAGCGTTTTGTCGTCAGAGCCCCAAACGGTGATCCTCCCATCTGTGCTCAGCGCGACCACCCTTGAACTAGTGGGGAGACTTCGGCGCTTCTGACCCCATTTCGTTTCCCACACCTCGGAGCCGGAGATGGCCATCGTACCGTCCGCGCTCAACGCTACTGTCCTCACCTCGCCCTTTAGCGTGCGGAGCTCCTGTCCGGTCTCCAGATCTCGTACCCTGAGCACCCCGAAGCGGTCGCCGGACACGATTTTTTTGCCGTCCGCGCTCAGTGCCGCAATGCCTGGGCCCGCGTGGCCCTCCAGCGTCCGGCGGACCTGGCCCGTCTCCACGTCCCACACCTTGACCATATTGTCGGTAGAGACTGAGACAGCCGCAGTCCCATCCGCGCTGAACACCACTGCTGTCACTTTGCTATCATGACCCTTCAGTATCCAACGGGCTTGGCCCGTTTCCACGTCCCATACCTCCAGCGTGCCGTCGATCGACCCCGAGACAGCCGCAGTCCCATCCGCGCTTAGGGCCACCGCATCTGGTGGCAGGGCGTGGCTCTTCAGCCTCCGACGAACCTGACCCGTCTCCACGTCCCACACTCTCAGCGTCCCACCGTCCGAGCCTGAGATGGCTGCTGTACCATCCGCACTCAGTGCCACCACCGTTACTGGGCCGGCATGGCCCTCCCGCATCAGACGGACCGGGCCTATCTCCATATCCCATACCTTTAGGGTGTCATCTCTCGAGCCAGAGACGGCCGTCTTACCGTTCGCGCTCAGCGCCACCGAAGTCACCCAGCCGGCGTGGCCTTCCAGCGTCCGATGGACCTGGCCCGTTTGCACGTCCCACACCTTCAAAGTGCTGTCCATTGAGCCGGAGATAATCGTCCTCCCGTTCGTGCTCAGCACCATCGCTTTCACTCCGCCAGCGTGACCTTTCAGCGTTCGACGGACGTGACCTGCCTCCAAATCCCACACCTTCATCGTCCCATCAATGGATCCAGTGACAGCCGCCTTCCCATTCGCGCTCAGCGTCACCGCCAACAATGAGAGGCTGGGGCCCTCCAGTGTTCGGCGAACCTGGCCTGTCTCCACGTCCCACACCTTCAGCATCTTGTCATCAGAGCCGGAGACGGCCGTCTTCCCGTCAGCGCTCAGCGCCACTGCATTTACTCTCCCCCAGCGACCTTCCAGTGTCTGGCGGACCTGGCCTGTCTCCACGTCCCACACCTTCAGCGTCCCATCGGCCGAGCCCGAGACAGCCGTCCTCCCGTCCGCGCTCAGTGCCACCGCATTCACCCACTCAGCGTGGCCTTCCAGCGTCCGGCGGACCTGGCCCGCCTCCACGTCCCACACCTGCAGCGTCCCGGCGGCCGAGCCCGAGACTGCCGATTTCCCGTCCACGCTTAGCGCCACCGCATTCACCGAGCCGGCCTGGCCCTCCAATGTCCGGCGGACCTGGCCCGTCTCCACGTCCCACACCTTCAGCGTCCCGTCGGCGGAGCCCGAGGCTGCCGTCTTCCCGTCCACGCTTAGCGCTACCGCATTCACCGAGTCGGCATGACCCGCTAGCGTTCGACGAAGTGGCCCCCCGGGCGGCTGGAGACTCGGCCACTCGGGCAGAAGAGCAGGCGAGGCAGTGTCCGCGTCGACGCGCGTACAGAAGTGTTGGAACTCGGGCTCAGGCACACCTCGGAGGCGGCCAAGCAGTTGAGAGGGGAGCTCCTCTGGACGTTGCGACAAGACATGAGCTGAAAGCTGGAGTGCGTCGCGGAGGAGGCGAAGGGGTTTGTCCGAGGCGAGATCGAGCAAATCGAAATCAGCGAGGAGGGCGTTCACACCAGTGGCTTTCAGCTTTGCTGCAAGCCAGCGGTGATCGAAAAGTAGGGCTCGCAGAGCGGCCGTTCCTTCTCCATCACGCACGTGCCTGGCAATGTGCTCGAAGAAATAGCCGTCCGGTTCGACGGTATGAAGGGCTCTGCCAAGTGATGTGCTCCGGTACGTCTCGACGAGGCGTGCATGCCGAGCGACGAGATCTCCCCCCCTGGCTCGCACGTAGTCGTGTTGCAAGTCGTGAATGGTCAGGTACACCGCCTCGTCCTTTGGCGGAGGTGCCGGCTGGTCGGCGCGGCGATCGCCATCGCGGGAGCGGGCGCGACGGACACGCCGGACCAGCGAGCGATCTGCCAGCACGTTCACCGTCTGCTGGGCAGCGGAGAGGGTGACGCCGGCAGTACCCCAGAGCCAGTGAAGGACCTGCTCCGGCACTTCGGTATCCTCGGGAAACACGGCGAGGTCGAGGTAGCGGAGCCGGACGTCCTCGGGCAACTCCTGCACGGAGACCTCGATGGCGGCAAGCATGTTCCGGTGCTCGCGGTACTGCGGGAGCGCCGCGGCGAGGTATCCGAGGTCAGCGTTCCTCAGCCGCTCAAGGAGGGTTGGCCACTGGTTTTCGGGCCGGCCCTGCAACATGGCGCCGGCCATCGCCACCGCGAGCGGGAGCTCGCCGCACTCGCGGACGACGTCGTGGGCGATCTTCGGTAGGGTCTCCATCGGCCGCCCCGCGTAAGCAGCCAGCATCGTGAGGGCGTCGGCAGGCTTCAACTCCCGGATCTCCCGGACGGTGGCGCCGAGACCCTTGGCCACCTCCTGGTTACGCGTGGTGATGAGCAGGCGGCTTGGAGGGGCGGGGGCGTCGAACGGATCCGCGTCGGCGACGTTCCAAACGTCGTCGAGAATGAGCAGCGAAGGTGGGCGTGCAGCGAACAACTCGGCCAGCCTGGTCTTTCCCTGTCTGACGGTCCGGATTTCCAACCGATGACCGGCGAGAGCCTCGGCGAGCTCCCCCTGCCAGGTAGCCACGTCGTCTGGAGTCCGACCGAGGGTGAGCCAGAATACCCCTCCAGGAAACGCCTCGTGGATATCTGCATCGGCAGCGAGCGCGGCGGCCAGCACCGTCTTGCCGACTCCAGGCATCCCCTGGATGCCGAGGCGGTGGTGCTCTCCGGCGATGGCCACCGTCTGCGTCCTGCTGGAGATGAGGCTCACCTTGAGAGCATCCAATTCCTCTCGCGGGAGGTACTGCGCCGGCCTTGGTGGAACATGCCAAAGCTTGATCGGCGTCCGCGCTCCGGCGTTCGGGCGGGCTCCTTCGAACGTTGGCGGCGAGCCGAGGGCCGGAATGTCTGTCCCGGCCTCACCCATCAGGTGCTGGCGGAGCCGCTCGTAGTCCCTGGGGATGCTGTATCGGTGATACGGCTGGAGCACGAGCGGTACAGCACGGTCATCGCCGTCGAAGGAGATGGGGACGAAGCGGGTATTACCACCTCGGTTGTACAACTCCTGGCGGATGAGCACCGCCTCCCAGCCCACGCCAGAGCCAACCCCCGGAGGCCGGTTGAACCGCTCTGCGTACGTCTCGGTGCAGGCGACGATGACGAAGCGGGCCTGGGCGAACTGTTGCTCCGCCCACCGCGGCCACCCTTCTGCTGGCGAGGGACTGAACTGGTCAATCCACGCGTCGATGCCGTGGCCCCGAAGACGGGCGGCGAGGTCGCGAATTCGCCCTCGGTGCGCCTCGGAATCGTGGCTGTAGCTGATGAAGACCCGAACGAGGTCCGACATCGAGCGTTCCTCGAGCTAGCCCTTCGTCGCCTCCGCCACCATCTCCTCCAGCCGCCCCAGCGCCACGTCCAGGTTCTCCTTCGCCGGTCCGAACGAGAACCGCACGTAGGACTTGAACCGCGACGCCCGCCGCAGCCGCCGCTTGCCGGGGTTCACGTCGAAGAACTCCCCCGGCACGCAGATCACCTTCCGCTCCAGCGCCGCCCGGAAGAACCCCATCCCGTCGTTCAGCGGCGGCGGGAGGTTCCCCACGTTCCCCCAGACGTAGAACGTGCCGTCCGGCGCCTTGTCCATGTGCACGCCCAGCCGGTCCAGCCGGGAGAGCACGAAGTCGCGCTTCTCCCGGAAGCTCTTGTGGATGGCGTTGGTCTCCGCCACCACGTGCTCCTCCGCCAGCAGCGGGAGCGCGGCCCTCTGCAACGGCTTGGACCCGCCGCCGTCCAGGAACGACCCCGCCGAGGCCACCGCGTCGATCACCTGCCGCGGCCCCACCGTCCACGTCACCCGCCACCCTGGGTACCGCCAGTTCTTGGTGAACCCGTCGAAGATCACCACCGGGTCCTTGTTGACGTCCTCCACGTACCTGGCCGCGCTCTCCACCGGCAGCCGCCCCGGCCGCGCGCTCCACACGTAGTGCGAATAGAACTCGTCGATCAGCAGCGTGCACTCCAGCTCGCGCGAGACCTGCACCCACCGCTGCAGCTCGTCCCCCTGCACCAGCTTGCCGGTGGGGTTGCACGGATTCGACAACAGCAGCGCCGCCAACCCCCGCCCCTGCACCTCGCGACGGAGGTCCTCCGCGGTGAAAGCGTAGCCGCGCTCGCCCTCCAGCAGGATGGGGATGGCGGTGAACGCCTTGAAGACGTCCAGCAGCTCCTCGTAGGCGGTGTAGTCGGGGAGGAAATGCCCCAGGTTGATGTGGCCCAGCGAGGCCGCCGCGCGGGTGAGCGCCGCGCGCCCGCCGCCGGAGACGCTCACGTTCTCCGCCGTGTACTGCGACGGCATCCCCTTGCGGTAGAGCTGGTTGTAGAGCGCGGCGATGGCCTCGCGCAGCTCCATCAGGCCCGGCACCGGGGCGTACTCCTGGTCGTCGACGTGGATGGAGACCTCGCTCACCCGCGGCGGCGAACCCGGCAAGGGCCCCGTCTCCGGCTGGCCCTGCCCCAGGTTGCACCACGAGGGGTCGCGGGGGGTGAAGCCGCGGCGCGACGCCTCGGTGGTGACGAAGATGACGCCGGTCCGCGGGACGGCGCGGAACGCCGGGATGGGTGGGTCTTGGGGAGCGGGCGGAATGGTCACGCCTCGCACGTTACTTCTTCAGGACCGCCTCCAGGGTGACCGCCTCGCCGCCGCGGAGCTTCCCGGTCCACGGCTTGTAGCCGCGCATCGTCACCTGCACCTCCACCTCCGCGCCCCGCGGGTAGAGGTTCTCCTGCATCAGCGGCGTGTTCCCCACCACCTTGCCGCCGATCCGCACCTGCGCGCCGTCCGGCGTGGAGAGGACGGTGAGCACCGCCTGGGTCGGCGGCCCGGTGAGGTCCTCGTACTTCGCCCGGAGCTCCCTCGGGCCGAAGTAGACGTACGCCCCGCCCAGCCCGCCGGCGACCAGGAGCACCAGCAGCAGCCACCCCGTCACCGAGAAGGTGATCGGCTTGCGCGCCCTGGGCCCGTAGTTGCCCGGGAGAGGGTCGTAGCCGCCGAAGGAGTCTCGCGGGCGGAGCTCCGTCTCGGTCTCCGCCGACGACGGCGACGGCGCGGGCGCGGCCTCCGACCCGAACATCTTGCCGAACCGGTCCTGCAGCCCCGGGGAGGCGGCCTCGTTCGCCGTGGAGAGCGGCTCGTCGCCCAGCCCGGGCTCCAGCTCCAGCTCCGTCTCGCGCGCGGGCCGGTGCACCGGCGGGCCACCCGTCACCCGCCCGGACTCATCCATCTGCGGCCCCCCCGGCGGCGGCCTCCAGCTCCCCAGCGGCTCCTCCATGACCGGGACCGGCAGCGGCGGGGTGGCCTTCATGGGCCGCGCCGGCGCCGGCTTCGGCACGTCCTTCGGGACCTTCGCGCTCGGCGGGGGCGGCAGCTGGAGCGACGAGAGGAAGTGCGCCAGCTGCGGCGCGCCGACCACCGCGCCGGACTTCGCCAGCAGCCGCGCCAGCGCGTGGCCCGCGACGTCGATGTTCGGGAAGCGGTCCTCGGGCGCCTTGGCGAGCATGGTCCGCACCACCTGCGCGCACTCGGCGGAGAGGCCCGTGCACGGCGGCGGGCCCGCCTTGGCGAGCTGCTCGTGGAAGGCCACCGTGTTGTCGCTGTAGCCGTAGGGGTACTGGCCGCTGGTGAGCCGGTGCAGCACCACGCCGAGCGAGAACTGGTCCGACAGGTGCGTCGCCGGCTGGCCGCGGATCACCTCCGGCGCCGCGTAGGGGATCTTCCCCTTGAAGGTGCCGGGCTCGGTCTGGCCGGTGTCCACCTTGGCGATCCCGAAGTCGGCGATCTTCACCTCGCCGTCGGCGGTCACCATCACGTTGGAGGGCGTGAGGTCCCGGTGCGCCGCCATGATCGGCTTGCCGTTCTCCGTCTTGCGGTAGGCGTGCGCCAGGCCGTTGGCGACCTGCTGGGCCACGTAGACCGCCAGCGGCTCCGGCATCCAGGTGCGCGCCTTGGCCTCGTGGCCCAGCACCGCGCCCAGGTCCCAGCCGTCCACCAGCTCCATCACCAGGTAGAGGCCCTCGGGGCCGCGGACCACGTCGAACACCGAGACGATGTTCTGGTGGTGCAGGTGCATGGCCAGCCGCGCCTCGGCGAGGAACATGCGGGCCACGTCCTCGTTCACCGCCAGGTGCGGGAGCATCCGCTTGATCGCCACCGGCTTGCGGAAGCCCTCCGCCCCGGTGGCCAGCGCCAGCAACACCTCCGCCATCCCGCCGCCGCCCAGCGGGGCGATGACCTGGTAGCGCTCGGACGCGAAGGGCTGCACGGCGGCCCCGGGTTCTATCAGAAGGACCCGTGCCGGCCCTCACCTCCGGCGAAGCGCTTCGCGCCGGCCACGCTCTCCAGCGTCACCACCCGGCTCCCGCGCTCGAACTCCATCCGCATCGCCGCCTCCAGCGGCAGCCCCAGGCCCTCGTAGGCGGAGCGCCGGTCCGCGCGCAGGCACTCCTGGGGGAACCCGGCCAGCTCGGCGGCCAGCGCCTCCGCCGCCGCGCGCGCCTGGCCCCTGGGCACCACCCGGTTCACCAGCCCCATGGCGAGCGCCTCGTCCGCCTTCACCGCCCGCCCGGTGAGGATGAGGTCCAGCGCGCGCGACAGCCCGATCAGCCGCGGCAGCCGGACGTTCCCGCCGTCGATGAGCGGCACGCCGAAGCGCCGGCAGAACACGCCCAGCACCGCGTCCTCCTCCATCACCCGGAGGTCGCACCACAGCGCCAGCTCCAGCCCGCCCGCCACCGCGTGGCCGGCGATCGCCGCCACCACCGGCTTGCTCAGCAGCATCCGCGAGGGGCCCATGGGGCCGTCGCCCTCCGGGGCCATCCGGTTGAACCGCGCCTCGTCCCCGGAGGCCACCGCCTTGAGGTCGGCGCCGGCGCAGAAGGTGCCTCCGTCCCCGAAGAGCACCGCGGCGGAGGCGGACTCGTCGGCCTCGAAGGCGCGGAACGCGTCCGCCAGCGCCTGCGCCGTGGGCCGGTCCACCGCGTTGCGCACGGATGGCCGGTGGAGCACCACGGTGGTGACGTCGCCCGACTTCTCGACTCGGACTTCAGGGTTCGCGCTCATGGTCGGGAGCGCGGTGTAGCACGCGGCCGCCTGCCTCAGCGGCCGTCGAAGATGGCGCGGATGACCCGCCAGATGAGCTTCACCTCGTCCGGCCGCCGGAGTTGCAGGAAGTCGCAGATCTCCGCCACCGTGTCCCGCCGCTGCGCCGAGAAGCTCTCGAACAGCGTGGAGAGGTTCACTTCGAGGCCGGAGGCCAGCTTGCGGACGGTGTCCAGGGAGGGAGAGAACGCGCCTCGCTCGATGCGCCGGACCGCGTCCACCGACAGCGTGCTCCGCTCCGCGAGGACCTCCTGGGTCAGGCTTCGCGCCTTCCTCAAGTCGCGGATGTGGCTGCCGAATTTTCTCCCCACCTGATCCGACATGCCCACCCCCTTCCGCCACCAAAAGAGGGCTGGAATCTCTTCAGTGACTGGCATTACCGGAAGTGACGATGTTCGCGGTCTGACGGTGCATCCGTTCACCCTCCAACGCTTCACCCCCCGTCATGCCAACGCCCGTTCACGGCTCGACACTCCTGGTGAATCCCTTACAAGAGGTATCTTCAGGGCCGTGAGATCGCCCTCCTGCCCGCTCCTCCTTCTCGCCGCCTCGCTGTCCACCGCCTCCCTCGCCGCCCCCTCGGCCAAGGAGGTCCTCCCGTTCATGGAGAACGACTACCCGGCCGCGCTGGCGAAGGCGAAGACCCGCGGGGTGCCGCTCTTCGTCGACGTCTGGGCGCCGTGGTGACACAGCTGTCGCTCGATGCGGGCGTTCGTGTTCACGGACGCCAAGCTCGAGCGGCACGCCGGACGGTTCGTCTGGCTGAGCATGAACACGGAGGAGGCCGGCGCCGGCCCCTTCCTGGAGAAGTTCCCGGTCGACAGCTGGCCCTCGTTCTTCATCATCGACTCGAAGACGGAGAAGGTGGCGCTCAAGTGGCCCGGGTCGGCCACCGTCCCGCAGCTGGAACGCCTGCTCGATGACGGCGAGCGGGCGCTGAAGGGCGTCGCCAAGGGTCCGGACGCGCAGCTCGCCGCCGAGGACGCCGCGTTCGCGGCCGGCAAGCACGAGGAGGCCGCGCGCCTGGGCGCCCAGCTCGCCGCCAAGGCGCCGAAGGACTGGCCCGGCCGCGGTCGCGCGGTGGAGGTGTGGATCCTCTCCCTCTACGAGCTGAAGCAGTGGGAGACGTGCGCCCAGAGCGCGATGCAGGAGCGCGACAAGCTCCCGCGGACGCCGGCCTACGTGGACGTGGTGGCCATGGGCCTGGCGTGCGCCGGCGAGATGCCGAAGGAGGCGCCGGCGCGGGCCGGGCTGCTCGGCCCGCTGGAGAAGTCCGCCCAGGAGCTGGTGGACAAGCGCGACGTCGCCATCGCCGCGGACGACTACTCCGGCCTGTTCGGGACGCTGGTCGACCTGCGCGAGGACCGCGGCGACGCCGGGGGCGCCCGCGCCACGGCCGAGGCGTGGGCGAAGTACCTCGAGGGCGAGGCGGCCAAGGCCACCACCCCCGAGGGCCGCGCGGTGTTCGACCCGCACCGGATGACCGCGTACCTGAAGCTGAAGCAGCCGGAGAAGGCGCTGGCCATGCTCCAGGAGTCGGAGAAGGCGCTGCCGGACGACTTCAACCCGCCCGCGCGGATGGCCTCCACGCTCAAGGAGATGGGGAAGTACCCGGAGGCGCTCGCCGCCGCGGACCGGGCGCTCGGGCGGGCCCGCGGGCCGCGGAGGCTGCGCATCTACTCCACCCGCGCGGGCATCCTGCAGAAGCAGGGCGACCTGAAGGGCGCGAAGAAGACGGTGGACGACGCGCTCGCCTTCGCCGGGACGCTGCCCAGGGTGCAGCAGTACGACGGGCCGATCAACGCGCTGAAGAAGCAGCGCGAGGAGATCGCGGCGGAGAAGCCGAAGGAGGCTTCCGCGGCCCCGGCGCCTACGCCGCCGGCCCCGGCTCCGGCTCCGGCTCCGGCTCCGAAGAAGTAGCCGCCGGCCGCCGCCACTCGGCCAGCGCGTACGCGGTGAAGGCCATCGCGTACGCGCCCAGCACGTCGATGGTGTAGTGCAGGTGGGAGAGGAAGACGGTGGCCACCACCACCGCGTGGCCGGCGAGCATGGGCCAGCGCAGCCTCCGGTCCCGCCACGCGTACAGCAGGAGCAGGAAGGTGGTGGCGGTGTGCCCGGAGAAGAAGAGGTCCTTGGTGAGGTAGACGTGCGCCGCCCCGCGGCCGAACAGGCCCAGCGGGTGGAGCAGGTCGGCGAACGCCTGCTCCCGCGCGGCGAGGTCCATCCCGGCGTTGGCGTCCGGGCCGTGCACGGGGCCCAGGCCGGTGGCGGCGATGCACGCGCCGCGCGCCAGCGCCAAAAGGCCGGACACCACCATGTACCGGCAGAAGCGGCGGACGTCGGTGAAGAGCAGCGCCAGCGCCACCGGCACGTAGGCCAGCACCCAGACCGCGTAGTTGTACCGGTCCACCCAGGCGACGTACGGCACCACCGCCAGCACCGCGTCCGGCAGGGACGGGGCCGGGCGCGCCTCCGCCCACAGCGCCATCCACAGCATGGCGGCGAAGCAGGCCAGCCGGAACGCGAAGGCGAACGCCACCTTCGGGGCGGCGGCGGCCAAGGCTTTTCGCCACCGCTCCCCTGGAGGTAGGGTGCCCGGGGCTGGACCCGAAATGACCTCCTCACCCGTTCCAGAATCCGTGGCGCGCTTCCGGACGGAGCTCCGGCCCAGGGCCATTGGCCCACGCTACCAGGGGTGGGCGCACCTGGCGTTCACCAGCTTCGCCTCGCTGGGGGTGATCGCCTTCGCCGTCAGCCGCGTGCACGCGCCCTCCTGGCGCGAGCTGCTGGTGGTCCCCGCCGCCTTCCTCGTCTCCAACGCGGCGGAGTACTTCGGTCACAAGGGCCCCATGCACCGCAAGGCCGCGGGGCTGGGCATGGTCTTCCGGCGGCACACGCTGCAGCACCACCACTTCTTCACCCACCAGGCGATGGCCTTCGAGTCCACCCGCGACTTCAAGATGGTGCTGTTCCCGCCGGTGATGCTGCTGTTCTTCCTGGGCGGCATCGCCACGCCCCTCGGCGCGCTCTGCTTCCTGTTGCTCACGCCGAACTGCGGGTGGCTCTTCGCCGCCACCGGGATGGCGTACTTCCTGAGCTACGAGTGGCTGCACTTCTCGTATCACCTGCCGGAGGAGCACTGGCTGGCGCGCACGCGCCTGGTGGCCACGCTCCGCAAGCACCACGCCCATCACCACGACCTGGCGCTGATGGGGAAGTGGAACTTCAACATCACGTTCCCCATCTGCGACGCGGTGATGGGGACCAGCTACAAGGACTGATGGAGGGCACGTGCGAGCAGCGGCGATCTCCCTCGCGGTGCTGGCGGCGGCGGTCTCCGGGTGCGCGGGCATCTCCCGCGACGACCTGGAGAAGCGCCTGACCGAGCTCAAGGGCGGCGCGGTGCCGGCGGGGACGGTGGTGGCGTTCGCGGGGGACAACCTCCCCGCGGGCTGGCTGTGGTGCGACGGCTCCGAGTACGACGTGGCGAAGTACCCGGCGCTGGCCGCCGCCATCGGGCACGCGCACGGCTCGACGGACTTCGTCACCCGGTTCAAGGTGCCCGACTACCGCGGCCGCTTCCTCCGCGGGACGGACCACGGCGCCGGGCGGGACCCGGACGCGACCAAGCGCGTGGCCATGGCCACCGGCGGCAACCGCGGCGACAACGTGGGGACCCTGGAGGGTGACCAGTTCGCCGCCCACCAGCACGAGATCTCCAAGTCCACCGGCAGCCACCCGGACGGCATCATGACCTTCCAGGCCGGCAACCCGGACCTGAATCGCGGCATCGTCCGCACCTCGCCCACCGGCGGCGCCGAGACCCGGCCGGTGAACGCGGCGGTGAACTGGATCATCCGGGCGATCTAGCGCCGGGATTCCGGAATCGCGCCGTTTCGGCCCGGCTCCTGTCCTGATCCAGGACAGTGGAGGGTGTACGCGCACTCCACTGTCAGGTCTCCAGGTGCGGAAGCGATTGGAACCACTGGCGCCCAGGTTGGCCCACAACGTGCTCATGGGTGCCCTCGCTGGCCCCGTGGTCCCGGTCCCTGTGCGGAGCAGCTCCAATGCAAATCGGCATCAAGTCGGGCGACACCCTTTCGCAGCTCGCCCAGCAGCACGGAACTTCGGTCGACGCCTTGATGAAGGCGAACCCGAAGATCAAAGACGCCAACCTCATCTACGCGGGCGACACGCTCAATATCCCCGGCAAGGGCGGTGACAGCTTCAGCCCCGGCGGCGGCGCTCCGCGCGGGATGAGCGGTCCAGGCGGCGACTCCTTCCAGCCCGGCGGCGCCAGCGGTCCCAGCGCGGCGGGCCCGGTCGGCCCGGCCCCCAAGGGCCAGGTGGGCGACTGGATCAACCAGGCCACCTCCATCCTCCGCCAGCAGGGCGTGCCGGTGGACAAGATGAACCCCGCGGACATCGCGCTCATCATCCAGCACGAGTCCGGCGGCAACCCGAACGCCACCAACGGCTGGGACTCCAACGCGGCCAAGGGCACCCCGTCCATCGGCCTGATGCAGACCATCCAGCCGACGTTCGACGCGCACAAGCTCCCCGGCCACGGCGACATCCGCAACCCGGTGGACAACATCATCGCCGGCGTCCGCTACGCCATCGAACGCTACGGCTCCGTGTCCAACGTGCCGGGCGTGAGGGCCGTCCACAACGGCGGCGCGTACGTCGGGTACTAGGCGTCTTCGGCACTGACCGCATCGGCCGGCGATCGACTGGAGACGGTCGACCGCCGGCGTCGCCGTTGCCTGAAACGCCGATATCGAGAACGGCGCGCTCCGGTTGCGTCGACTCGACGCGCCTGACTTAGCGCTTGCCGATCTGCCGCGCGGTCTTGAGGTGGCGCAGCGCCGCCACCTTCTGCCCGGTGCGCTCGTAGAGGCGCGCCAGGTTGTAGTGCGCGTCCGCGTATGACGCGTTGGCCGAGATTGCCCGCGCGTACGCGGCGATGGCGTCCGCCAGCTGGCCCTGGTCCTCGAGCGCGGTCCCGAGGTTGTACGCGGCGGTGGCGTCCCCCGGCCGCATCCGCAGCGCGGCCCGGTAATGCGACTCCGCGCCCTTCGGATCTCCCCGCACCTGGAGCAGCCTCCCCAGGTTGACGTGCGAGTCCGCGTGCCCGCTGTCCACCGCGAGCGCTCGGCGATACGCCCCCACCGCGCGCTGCGGCTCCGCCTCCTCCAGCTCACACCCCAGCTCGTACCACTCGTCCGCGCTCAGCCCGCCGTCGTCGTCCTCCGGCGCTGCTTCAGCCTCGGCCTCCGCGTCGGGCGACGCCGACAGGGGGGTCATCTCTGACTCAGCGGCCGGCTCTGGAACGGCCGCGAGCGCGGGCCCTCCCAGGTCCATCAGCACCTGGCCGGACTCCGGCTGCCAGCGGGTCTCGCCGTCGCGCGCCACGAGCTTGTCTCCGTCCGTGGCCAGCGAGACGCCGGTGAGCGGCCGGTCCTCGGGGATCTGATCCCGCAACCGCTGGAGGGCCTTGCGGATCCGGGTGGAGGGGACGTTGGAGGAGGACAGGCTCTTCGCCGTCCGGAGCAGGACCAGGTCCTGGAACGAGAAATGCTCCCGCCCGGCGGCGCCCGGGAGCGCCGCCCGCAACAGCCCCTTGAGCTTCGCGGGCGTCAGACCCAGCAGCCGCGCCAGGTCTCCCGCGGAGTACCCCTCCGCCATCTCCACTCACCTCTACCAGAGACGGCTGACACCGACACCCCGGGCGCGCTTGGTGGGGCTTTCTGATCTCTCCGATTGCCACCGCCGTGGCGTTCGGAGTTCAATCCCGAGTGCTGAACAGCACCCGGGTGACAATGACCGACGACGAGGTCACCGGCCTCCTCATCGAAGACAACCCTTCCGACGCGTTCCTCCTCAAGGAGCTGGTCGCCGACGGCCGCACCCGCCTGAAGCTGCTCCACGCCGAGCGGCTGGAGGACGGGCTGGCGCTCCTGCGCAGCGCCACGTTCGACATCGTCCTGCTCGACCTCTCCCTGCCGGACGCCCGCGGCATCGAGACCGTCACCCGCACCTACGCCGCGCGCCGCGACATCCCCATCATCGTCCTCACCGGCACGGACGACGAGCAGCTGGCGATGGAGGCGATGCACGCCGGGGCGCAGGACTACCTGGTCAAGGGCCATGTGGACCGGAACCTGCTCACCCGCGCCATCCTCTACGCGCGGGAGCGCAAGCGGACGGAGGCGGCCAACCAGCGCCTGGTCCGCGAGCAAGCGGCGCGCGCCGGCGCCGAGGCGGCCGAGCGCAGCGCGCGCTTTCTGGCCGACGCCAGCCGCGCCCTCTCTTCCTCGCTGGACTACGACCAGACGCTCTCCACGCTGGCCGCGCTCACCGTGCCGGTGGTGGCGGACTGCTGCCTGATCGACCTCATCGACGGCAACGGGCAGGTGCGCCGCGTGGGCGCGCTCTCTTTGGACGGCGACGAGCCGGAGCAGTGGCGGGAGGACCTGGGCGAGTCGCCCAAGGGGCCGAACGACCCGGTGGCGCAGGCGCTGCGGACCAGTGATGCGGTGGACCTCCCCGTGGTCTCCGAGGCCACCGCGCGCACGCTGCGGCTGCCCAAGAAGTGCTCGCACCTGCTCACGCGCACCGCCGTCATCGCGCCGATGATCGCGCGCGGGCGCACGCTGGGGACGATGACGCTGATCGCCTGGTCCCCCGGGCGCCGCCACGGCCACGTGTCCCTGCTGGCGATGGAGCTGGCCGGCCGCGCCGCGCTGGCGGTGGACAACGCGCGGCTGTACCGAGCCCGCGAGCTGTTGCTGGAGGTGGTGTCTCACGACCTCCGCACCCCGCTGACCACCATCCTCGCCAACCTGGCGCTGATCGAGGACTTCAAGGCCCCGCCCAAAGGCCCGCTGGAGACGCTGGGCCGCGCCGCCCAGCAGATGAACCACCTGGTGGAGGACCTGCTGGACATGAGCCGGCTGGAGCGCGGGACGTTCGCGCTGGACCGGCAGCCCATGGACGTCACGGTCCTCTTGGACGAGGTGGCCCAGTCCCTGCGCTCCAACGCGGACATCCGCGGGCTGCAGCTGAGCGTGATCGCCTCCCGCGACCTGCCCAACGTGTACGCTGACCGCCGGCGGTTGACGCAAGTGCTGTGGAACCTGGTGGGCAATGGGTTCAAATTCACCCCCTCCGGCGGCAAGGTGGAGTTGCGCGCGGTGGCATTCGAGGACGAGCTGCGCGTGGAGGTGGCCGACAACGGCCCCGGCATCCCGGATGCGCAGCTTCCCCACCTGTTCGAGCGCTTCTGGCAGGGGGAATCAGGAGATAACCGTGGCGTGGGTGTGGGCCTCTCCATCGCCAAGGCCATCGTCGAGGCCCATGACGGGAAGATCGGCGTCATCAGCAGTGGGTCAGGAACGACCTTCTTCTTCACCCTTCCCCGAACTTCCGCCGGATAAGCAATCCATGGGAATACTCGTCTTGTGGTAGAATTAACGTAGCACCAACTTGCCGAGGTGATTTCGTGAAAGCAAACTGGGCGCGTCCGCGCACCTGGGTTGCCACGGCTGCGTTCGCAGCTGCGGCACTCGCTGTCCCTTCCTTCGCTCAGTCCGTCGACACTTTCGAGACGGGGACCATCCCGGATCACTGGATCAACGGAGGCCCCGACTGCTCGGAGCAGCCGGCGTCCTTCCAGGTCCACCACTACAACGAGAACTTCTACATCCTCCGGGAATCGGGGTGCGTTCACTACGAAAAGCCGTTCCTTTTCATGATTTTCGGGAACGACAAAGTATTGCTGCTCGATACCGCCGCGGGGAATGACACCGACCAGACCACCGGCCGGATCCCCGACGTGCGTGGCACGGTGGACTTCGTGATCGAGCGCTGGCTGCGGGCGCACAACAAGACCTCCATCCAGCTGGTCATCGTCCACCTGCACTCGCACCCGGATCACATCTTCGGCGACTACCAGTTCAACGGCCGCCCCAACACCACGCTGGTGCCACCCGGCAGCGTGCAGGTGCTGATCGACTTCTTCGGGTTCAGGCACTACCCCGACGACATCGTCCAGTACGACCTGGGCGGGCGAGTGCTCGACGTCATCGCCACCCCGGGCCACGACCCGACGGAGCTGGCGATCTACGATCGGAAGACGGCCCTGCTGCTGGTGGGCGACTCGCTGTACCCGGGTCGCCTCTACATCAACCAGCCCGCGGACATCTACCAGGCCAGTATCCAGCGCCTGGTGGACTTCACCGCGACCCGCAACACGGTCCACGTGCTGGGCACGCACATCGAGCGGAAGTTCCCGTACCAGGACTACGGGCTCTTCCTTCACGACCAGCCGGTGGAGGTCCCGCTCCAGTTCGGTCGCGGCGTGCTGCTGGAGCTGCTGGAGGCCTGCAAGCTGCGCGACAAGAACAAGAACATCGTCCAGAAGATCTACCGGGACTTCACCACCTGCTCGAACTACCCGAACTGCAACCCGATCAACGCGACGGCGCCGTGACCTCGCGCGCCCCGGCGCGGGGGTAGGTGAAGTAGAAGCGCGCTCCCATCCCGGCGGCCGACTCCACCCAGATCCGGCCGCCGTGGATGGAGACGATCTTCTTGCAGATGGCCAGGCCGATCCCGCTGCCCGGATAGGCGCGGCGGGTGTGTAGGCGCTGGAAGATGGTGAAGATGCGTTCGAAGTACTGCGGGTCGATGCCGATGCCGTTGTCCCGCACGCAGAAGATCCACTCGCCGTCCTTCTGCTCCGCCGAGACGTGCACCTCGGGGCTCTTGTCCCCGTGGAACTTGATCGCGTTGGCCACCAGGTTCTGCAGCAGCTGGGTGAGCTGGGTGGGGTCGCATTGCAGGCGCGGCAGGGCGTCGTTGGTCACCACCGCCCCGCTCTCCTTCACCGCCATGGAGAGGTTGGACATCACCGCGCGGAGGACCTCGGAGGTCTCCACCTCCTGCGCCGGGTTCCCGCGGGTGCCGATACGCGAGAACTCCAGCAGGTCGTCGATCAGCAGCTGCATCCGGGTGACGCCGTCCACGATATGGGTGACGTACTCCTTCGCCCGGCCGTCCATCTGCGCCTTGTAGTTCTGCTCCAGGAGCTGGACCACGCCGCCCACCGCGCGGAGCGGTTCGCGCAGGTCGTGCGAGGCGACGTAGGCGAACTGCTGCAGCTCGCCGTTGGACCGCGCCAGGTCCGCCACCGAGCGCTTGACCTCCTCCTCCGCCTTCTCGCGTACCACGACCTCCTCGCGGAGCTTCTGGTTGGTCTCCGTCAGCTCCACGGTGCGCAGCTGGATCCGCTGCTCCAGGTCGACGTTGGCCTCGTGCAGCGCCGCCTCCACCCGCTCGCGCTCGCCGATGACGGTGGCCAGCATCAGGGCGGAGAGGGTGGCCACCGCCAGGAACGCCTGGGACGAGAGCACCTGGCTGCTCACGTCCGCGGTAGTGGCGGCGAAGGGCCCCAGGTGATGGACCGTGTGCCAGACCGCGACCACCGCCACGGTGAGCGCCGTCAGCGAGGCGCCGCGCAGGCCCAGCCGCACCGCCGCCCAGAGCAGGAAAGGGAAGGTGGCGTACGGGAAGGTGAGCAGGAAGGCGGACCCCGCATCCAGCTCCTTGTTGCCGAACACCAGGTTGGCGACCACCGCCGTGGCGATCAGCAGCGCCACCCCCTCCGGGCCGCGCTGGCGCAGCGTGAACGCGGCGCGGAGCCAGTCCACCGTCGCCCAACTGAGGATGATGGGCGCGGCGAGGAGGATGCCCAGCGCGTCGGCGGTCCACCACACCCGCCACACCGGCCAGTACGGCGCGCCGAAGGCGAGCGCGGGGACGGCGGCGCCCAAAAGCGCGGTGACGGAGTTGCTGAAGAGCGCCACCACCACCGTCAGGCCCACCACGTCCTTGAGGTGGTTCAGCCGGAAGGGCGTGCCCAGCACGTAGTGGACGAGCGTGGCGGCGACGATGGGCTCGGTGCAGTTGGCCACGCCGAATGCGGCGGCGATCACCAGCGTCCTACCGGTGATGGGCGGGGTGGCGGTGGCGGTGTTGACGATCATGTTGGCCAGGAAGATGGCCAGCACCATCCACGGCCACTCCTTGCGCGGGCGCACCAGCAACGACGCCAGGCCGATGCCGGCCGCCGGCCAGAAGGAGGCCAGCTGCTCCGGTTGGATCACCAGGAGCCGACCGAGGAAAGCCGCCGCCGAGTATGCGGCGGTGACCAGAACGACCCGGAGCAGGATCCCCCTCACGACCTCGACGCCTCCTACGGTTACGGTTCGCCGGTGGGCAGGGTCACGACGTTGAACCAGAACTGGTTGAGGCTGCTGACCAGCTCCACGAAGCTGGAGAAGTCTCCCGGCTTGGTGATGTAGCAGTTGGCGTGGAGGCCGTAGGCGCGGTGCACGTCCACCTCGGCGCGGGACGAGGTGAGGATGACCACGGGGATGAGCTTCAGCGCCTCGTCCGACTTGATCTCCCCCAGGACCTCGCGGCCCGTCTTGCGCGGCAGGTTCCAGTCGAGCAGCACCAGGTCCGGGCGCGGCGCGTCCCCATGCCTGCCGGAGCGGCGGAGGAAGTCCATCGCCTCCTCGCCGTTCTCCACCACGTGCAGCGTGTTCACCACCTTCGCCTGTTCGATGGCCTCCCGAGTGATGAGGACGTCCGTGGGACTGTCCTCGACCATCAGGATCTCGACTCGCCTGGCTAGTGCGCTCGTCATGATGTTGGGAGGCCCCATGCTAGCCCTTTTCGCGATGGCACTCGACTTGTGGCAGGTTTTCCTGATTTTCTCGGATTAGCCATGTCAGACGAGGTGACCGCCCTCCTCATCGAGGACAACCCGGCCGAAGA
>DASRBA010000339.1:0-22885 GCA_035637895.1 Myxococcaceae bacterium | reverse complement strand
CAGACGAAGGCGGTGATCAGCTACAAGCTCATCACGCGCGGGACGGTGGAGGAGAAGATCCTCGCGCTGCAGAAGCGGAAGCGGGAGCTGGCGGCGGGCGTGCTCGGCGGCGACGAGGAGGTCGCCAAGGCGCTGTCGGAGCAGGACATCGAGGAGCTGTTCAAGACGGACGTGTGAGTGGCTTGCCGCGGTTCCGTTCTGGTACCATTTTGGTTCCAGGACGGTGGTGAATGGCCTCACTTACGCTCAAGAACGTGCCCGACAAGTTGCTGAAGGAGCTGCGCAAGGCTGCGGACGAAGATCGGCGCAGCTTGAGCCAGGAGGTCCTGCACCTGCTCGAGGAAATGCTGGACCAGCGCGCCGACAGGACCCCCAGCGAGAAGGTTCAAGCCCAGCTCGAAGCCTGGCGGAAGTTGGCAGGCAAGTGGCAGTCGGACCTGTCTCCGCAGGAAGAGGCCAGACAATTGCGTCAGAGTCGCCGACCCGGTGGCCGTGAGGTCGATCTCTGAGAGTCCTCGACACCGACACCTGCATCGCCATCCTGCGCGGTATCCAGCCCGTGCTCCTGCGGCGAGCCGCAGAGGAGGACGAGGTCGCGACGACCTGGATCACGGCTTCTGAGCTCTTCTACGGCGCTGCGAAATCGAAGGCGCCAGCGGAGACCCGGGTGGAGGTCCTGCGGTTCTTGACGACGCTCCCGGTACTGGACCTGGACCTGACGTCGGTGCAGCTCTTCGGTAATGCCAAGGCGGAGCTCATTCGCCTCGGCCGGCGGATCGAGGACGCGGATCTGCTCATCGGCGCCATCGCCGTTGCCCGCGATGCGATCGTCGTGACGGGCAATACCCGTCACTTCCAGCGTATCCCGGGCGTCCGCCTTGAGAACTGGATACTGGGCTGACCAGTGGTCGCTTGACCACTCCGAGTGCAGGTGCGCAGGCTGAGGGTGCCGGTATTTCATGGGCTACCGCTACGAGGTGTTTCTCAGTTGCCGTCGTGTTTCGGTCGTCCAGGAACCGGCTCAGCACCATCACCATGGTCCTTCCTCCGCTGCGCAGCCGGCCAGGGGGCATTCCGCCATTGGCCGCTCATTTGTTGGAGCGGTATGCAGACAAGCTTGGCAAGAAGATTACTGATATTGACCCGAGCACGATGTTGGCGCTCGTGTTGGACAGCAACAACAAGAGACTCCAACGATAGCTCTCGGTTGGACTCACCACCCTGGTTGCAGCCCACGGCAGCAACTGCAGCGGCAACTGCAACCGGACCAGCAGCTCAGGCCGCCAGCAGCGAGGCGGTGGCCCGTCCCAGCCCCTCCACCACGGAGGTGAACGCGTCCGCGGTGCGGATCTTCTCCTCCCCGAACCGCTTGCTGAACAGCGCCCGCACCGCCGGGATGTACGAGCTGCCGCCGGTGAGGAACACCGCGTCCACCCGGTCCCCGGTCTTCTCCAGCAGCGCGCCCACGCACGCCTCCAACTCCTCCAGCAGCGGCCGGCAGAACCCCTCGAACTGCGCGCGCTCCAGCGGCACGTGCACGTGCACCCGGTCCTCGTCGTAGTCGATCCGCGTCTCCATCTCCGACGACAGCTGCACCTTCGCGCGCTCGATGGCCCGGAACAGCTGGAACCCCAGGTTGTGCATCACCAGGTCGTGCAGCGCCTCGATCGCCGGGACGTTGTCGCTGGTCTCCAGCATCGTGGCGATCAGCTCCTGGATGGAGCGCTCGCGGATGAAGGACATCTCGTGCCAGTTGAGCATCTTCCGCTCGATGTGCTGCGGCATCCGCAGCCACTGGCTCCCGAACCGCTCCCGGTACTTCGACCCGCCCCCGAACAGCGGCAGCAGCGCGTGCTTCATGATCGCCGCGTCGAACGAATCGCCCCCGATCCGCACGCCGCCGGACCCCACCACGTCCCCCACCCTCGACCGCGCGCCCCGCCGCGACGGCCCCAGGTCCATCACCGTGAAGTCGGAGGTGCCGGCGCCGAAGTCCCCCACCAGCACCCGCTCGTCCCTCTCCAGCCGCGCCTCGTACGCCAGCGCCGCGGCGATGGGCTCGATCAGGAACACCACCTCCTCGAACCCCGCCTGCTCCGCCGCCCGCTGCAGCCGGTTCTGCGCCAGCGCGTCCGCCGCGCCCTCCGTCGAGAACACCGCCGGCCGCCCCATCACCACCCGCCTCAGCTCCACCCCCGCCGCCCGCGCCGCGCCCTCGCGGATCCGCCGCAGCAGCATCGACACCAGCTCCTCCAGCGTCACCGGCCGGTGGCGGATCTGCGTGTGCGTGAAGGACCGGCTGGGCAGCCACGACTTCACGGACTGGATGAAGCGGCCGGCGGGCTCGTCCAGGTACCGGGCGATGGCCGCGGCGCCGGCGAACATCTCCTTCTCCTCCTCGGGGAAGAAGAGCACGGACCGGAACAGCCGCCGGCTCTCGGCCTGGAGGTCGATCTCCAGCACCTCGCCCGAAGGCAGCGCCACCGTGCTGTTGCTGGTGCCGAAGTCGAGGCCGCAGATGCTCACGGCCTCGTTATAGCCCTCCACTCCCCGCCGCTACTGGAGGAACCACTCCAGGGCCCCGCCCTTGTGCGCCTGGGCCGAGGGGGGCGCCAGCGACCGGCGCGTCGACGACGGGTTCGCGTCCGCCCCCCGGATGAAGTCCGTCCAGTGCGAGCCCACCCACGGGTTGGACGTGTTCCTCACGTAGTCCGAGTCGAAGTGCCGCATCGGCGCGTACGTCGTCATCCCGGTGAGGCCCGCCACCCCGGAGGCGCCCTTGGCGGTCTTCGAGTACTCCGCCGCGGCGATCTCCGCCTGCAGCGCCTTCGCCGCGTCGCGGATCTCCGGGGGCAGCGTGGTGCTGGCGGCCAGCCTCTTGGCGAAGTCGCCCAGGTCCATCTGCTCCTTGATGTCGTCGTCGCGCTGAGCGGACTGGTACGCGGTCTTGATGGCCTTGTTCCCCAGCCCGCCCGCGCGCAGCAGCGCGTCCGACAGCGCCGAGGTCTTCGCCTCCACCGCGTCCATCCGCGACAGGTCGGTGGCGGACAGGTGGGAGTTGTCCTTCGGGCCGGCCGCGTACGAATCCACCGCCGCGCGCGCCAGCGTCGCCGCGCTGACGTTCTTCTGGTCGAAGAGCTTGTTGAACCGGGTGAACAGGTCCCCGTAGTTCCAGCCGCTCCCCGGCTCCAGGAGCTCGCTGCCCACCAGCTGCTGGACGCCCGCGTCCTTGGCGACCTGGGCGATCTCGCGCGCGCCCATCAGGCACTCGTCGAAGCCCAGCACGTCCACCTTCACGCCCTTCAAGGCCTGCTGGAGGTCGCCGCGGGACGGCTCCATGGTCGACCCGGTGTCGTCGCTGGACGAGGCGTGCCAGCTGTCCCCGTGGTCCCACATGTCCACGAAGAGGTGATCGGAGGGGACGTTCCCCTGCACGTACCGCAACGCCGCGTTCATCACCTTGGGGTCGCCCATGTCGAGCTCGCCCTTGCCGGCCGCCATCAACTTGCCGAGGTCGCTGTTGGGGTCGACCTGGATCTCCTTCGAGACGACCTTCTTCGAGTTGGCCGGGTCCTTCTGGATCCACATCAGCCGCGTCCCGCCGGTCCACCCGTTCGCGTCCGGCTTCGCCGACTTGCCCGCGCCGTCCACCAGCGCGAAGACGTTCATCTTGCCGGGCATCGACCCCAGCTTCTCCATCTCGTTGAGGTCGTCCTTGGCGTCGCTCTCGAGGTTGTTGTCCCCGTTGAGGTAGACGAAGAAGTTCCACGGCGTCCGCGGGATGTCCTGGGTGCGGACGGGGCCGGTGGCGGCGGCGCCGGCGGCAGCGGCGGGCGCGCGAGGAGGCGTCGAAGCAGCGCTGGTTCGGACAGGGGTGGTCATCGGGCTGTACGGGTTGTCCGACCCGGCGAGCCGGCGTTTCTGTCAGCCCTTTTCGCACTGGCGCATGGCCGCTCCAGGCGCTGCCAAGTACGCGGAATCCGTGGGGGCTGTAGACTGGCGCCCCCCCATGGTCTCCACGTTCGCTCTGCTCACCCTGCTCTCCGCCTCGCCCCAGGGGTCGGAGCTGTGGCTGGTCCGCCCGCTCTATCCAGGCCAGGAACTGCTCGTCGGCCGCACCGAGGACGCCATCCGCGAGCTGATGCCCCCCGACCTCCGCGCCGGCGAGGTCATCGGAAAGCAGGAGCTGGAACGCCACCTGAGCGGGAAGGTGGCGGACCTCGCGTGCCTGCTGGGCGACGCGCGCTGCGCCGAACCGGTGGGGTCGCTGATCGACGCGCTCGGGTTCTCGCGGGTGGTGCTGGTGAAGGGAGGGCAGGACGAGTCCGGGTACGTGTTCAAGGTCGCCACCTTCACGCCCGCCTCCGCCGAGGTCGCCACCGCGGAGGGCTCCGGACCCTCGCTGGGCAAGGCGCTCACCGGCGCGCTGGTGAAGGTGGTGCCGCTGGCGGGGACGCTGGAGGTGGCGACGGAGCCGCCGGGGATGGCGGTGTTCGTCGACGGCGAACGCGTGGGCCAGACCCCGCTCTCCACCCAGGTGCTCCCCGGCGAGCGCAACGTCCGCGTGGAGGGGCCGTTCTACGTGCCCATGCAGATCAAGCAGGTCATCCCGGTCCGGGGGCGCGCCTCGCTGCGCCCGAAGCTGGAGAAGACGCCCGCGCGCCTCACCATCACCGTCCAGCCCGTGGAGGCGCAGATCTTCCTCGACGGGGAGGTGGCCGGCGCTGGGGCGCTGGACCGCGGCATCTCCGCCGGGGCGCACGTGGTGCGGGTGGCGCTGGGCGACTACGACCCGCAGGAGGTGCCCATCGTCGCCAAGCCGGGCGAGACCGTCACCCTGGGCCTGAAGATGTCGCAGGGCGGGCTGGCCGCGCTGAACAAGGAGGCCTACGAGCGCAGCTGGGACATCATCGCGCTCGGGGACATCCAGCACATCACCGCCGGATCGATGAGCTGGGTCCAGGGCACCGGCCCGCAGCTGGAGGGCGACCTCACCGACCTGGCGCTGCAAGGGGTGGAGTTGGAGATCGGCAGCTATGACAACTACCTCGGCTTCACCATCGCCGGGGTGCAGTACGCCAAGAGCATGCACCCCGCGTTCTTCACCGCCCCCGGCGCGAGCGCGGTGGAGATGGACTTCACCCGCTACGAGGTGAGCGCCTTCCAGTTCCGCGCCCGGTTCCACTTCTGGCACCTGCAGGCGTTCGCGCAGGCGGGCCTGGACTTCATGATGCTGGTGGGTCAGCCGGTGGGCGGGACGAGCGCGGACGCGATGAAGGCGTACAGCCTGGGCCTCTCCGGGCGCGCCGCGCTGCGGGCCTTCCCGTTCAAGGGGCTCTTCGTCGAGGTGGCCTACGGCGGGCGGTTCAACCTGCCGGTGCCGATCGGGAAGGTGCCGGCGCAGCAGGGACTGCTGGGAGGGATCGGCTATGCGTTCTAGGGCGCTGGTCTTGGCGGTGGTGGTCTCTTCGGCAGCGGCGGCCTCCCCGCTGGTGGGCGCGGGGGTGGGGAACGCGGACGCGCTGCTGGCGGACGGGACGCGGCTGTACAACGAGAAGAGCTACGCCGCCGCGTCGGAGGCGGTGCTCAAGGCGACGCGCGCCAACCCGAAGCTGCTGCCCGCGTACTTGCAGCTGGCGCGCAGCCGGCTCGCGGAGCAGAAGCTGCCGCAGGCCTGTTACGCGTACCGCGCGTTCCTCCGGGCCGAACCCACCGCGGGAGACCGGGAGAAGGCGGAGAGCGAGCTGCAGCTGTGCGAGCGCCAGCTGGAGGCCGACGCCGCCGCCAAGCGCAACAAGGACTTCAGCGCGGCGTTCGCGGAGCCCAAGGCGCGCTTCTTCTCCGCCCTGGACAAGGGCGACCTCCCGGCGGCGAGCGACGCCCTCTCCATGCTGGTGAACGGCGAGTACCTGGGCGTGGACCTGGCGGACATGGCGGCGAAGCTGGGCGGCGCGGCGTCGGCGTCGGCGGACCAGGCGTACCGGTCGGCGCTGCGAGGGGAGCTGCGGGATGCGGCGGCGGTGAAGGCCGGGCTGCGCGTGACGGAGATCGCCTCCGACGTGGGCTCGCCACCGGCGAACGGCGAGGCGAAGGCGGCGTTCCTGGCCGGCGTGGGCGCGCTCCTGGAGGGCCGCCCGAAGGACGCGGAGCAGGCGTTCGCCAAGGCGGGGAAGGGCGACGGGAGCGGCCCGTCACCGGTGCTGTGGCGGGCGCGCGCGCTGGCGCAGGTGGACCGGCGCAAGGCGCTCCAGCTGCTGTCGAGCGAGCTGCCCAACGACCCGCGGACCGGGGCGGCGAAGGTGGCGGCCTCGCTGCCGGACGCGCCCGCGCAGGCGGCGTCCGACCTGGAGAAGCTCCTCTTCGACCAGAAGTTCCCCGCGGGGCACTGAGGGCGAGCCGATGCCGGTCCCCTGCGCGCGCTGTGGCAAGCCCGTGGAGATCGCGTGGTCCTCGTGCGCCGAGTGCGGCGAGCCCAACCTGCCCACCGACCCCGAGGTCTTCAGCCACACCATCCAGCGGTGGACGCCGGTGGAGCAGAAGCCGTCGCTGAGCGACCAGCGGGTGGGGCAGGTGGTCGCCGGGAAGTACCGGATCGTCCGGCGCATCGGCGAGGGCGGGATGGGGTCCGTGTACCAGGCGTGGCAGCTGGGCGCGGAGCAGGCGGTGGCGCTGAAGTTCATCAACCCCCAGCTGGTGCGCGAGCCGGAGGTGGCGCGGCGGTTCACCAACGAGGCGCGCACCTACGCGCGGCTGCAGCACCCCAACGCGGTGGCGCTCCACGACGTGGGGCAGGACGAGAACGGGGCGCCGTTCATCTGCATGGAGTTGGTGCAGGGCGAGGACCTGGCGACCATCCTCACCCGCGCCCGGCGGCTGACGGCGGCGGAGGCGGTGGAGGTGGGGCTGCAGGTGTCGGACGTGCTGGCGAACGCGCACTCGCTGGGCATCGTCCACCGCGACCTCAAGCCGGAGAACATCCTGGTGCGGCCGGGGATCCGCGGCATGCACGTGAAGGTGGTGGACTTCGGGATCGCGCGGCTGCTGGGCGACCCCAACGCCACCCAGCAGGGGATGATCGGCACGCCCGGGTACATGGCGCCGGAGCAGATCAAGTCCCAGCCGGTGGATGGGCGCGCGGACATCTACGCGCTGGGGATCGTGCTGTTCCAGCTGGTCGCCGGGCGGCACCCGTTCGCCGAGGTGCGCGGGTTCACCGAGATGATGTTCGCGCACTGCAACACGCCCACCCCGCCGCTCCAGGGCGTGGTGCCGGAGCTCCAGCTCCCGCCGGCGCTCGATGCCATCGTCCAGCGCGCCACCAGGAAGGACCCCGCCGAGCGGTTCCAGAAGATGGAGGAGCTGCTGGACGCGCTGCTGCTGCTCCAGCGGGCGGGGATCCCCACGGCTCCCGTCTCGACGCCGGCGCCCGCGCCGCTTCCATTGACCAACGCCATCGCCCCACCGCCGTTCGAGAAGACCGAGCGCGTGGAGGCCCCTCCGTCCGCGTTCCGGCCGAGCGCAGGTTCGCGGCGGTGGATGGTCGCGGGCGTGGGGGCCGGCGCGCTGCTGATCGGGGTGGTGGTGAAGCTGGCCTCGCTGGGGGCCGCGGCGGTGGTGGAGCCTCCGAAGCCGCCGGTCCCGGTCGTCGAGCCTTCCGCGCCCACCCCGTCCGAGACCGCGAAGGAGATGCAGCGGATGCTGGCGCGGCAGACGGTGCTGGACGTGATGGTGAAGTCGCGCGGCGAGATGGCGGTGGGGAACCTGGACGGGGCGCGGCAGCTGCTGGACGGGTCGAAGGAGATGCTGGAGTCGGTGGCGGGGGATCCGCAGATCCAGCCGCAGGTGGACGCGCTGCGGGCGGAGCTGTCGCAGGTGGGGGACGCGCTCGCGCGCGCGCAGGCGCTGGCGAAGCGGGGGGATTGTCTGGGGGCGATCCGCCTCTACGACGAGGTGCTGAAGGGGCACTCGGGCATCAAGCAGGCGCGCTCCGGGCGCGAGCAGTGCAAGCGGATGCTGCCGCCGACGCTGGCGGAGTGAGCGGATGGCGCCCCACTCCTTCGAGGAGCACACGGGCGAGGTGCGGGTGCGGCTGTCGGCGCCGACCTTCGAGGAGTTGCTGGGGGAGGCGGGTCAGGCGCTGGCCGAGCTGTTGGCGGACGAGGCGCCGGGCGATCTGCAGGAAGGGGAGCGGGTGGAGCTGCGCGACGTCGACCGCGCGGCGCTGCTGGTCCATTGGATGGACGAGCTGATCTTCCTCTCCGAGACGCGGAAGCGGATCTATTCCTGGTTCCGCGTGGTGTCGGCGAGCGAGCGCGAGGTCGTCGCGGAGGTCCGCGGCTGGCCGGCGACGCGCGTGCGCACCGCCGTGAAGGCGGCCACCTTCCATGGACTGAAGGTGACGGAAGGGCCGGGTGGGTTCTCGGCGGAGGTGGTGCTGGATGTCTGAGAAGCGCGGGCCGGTGAAGCCCCCTCCGATGGAGCGCGTGAGCGAGGTGGTGGCGGAGGTGCGCAAGGGCGCCCGGCCGGACATGCACGTGCCGGTGAGGGTGTTCGCGGACGAGGAGCTGATGTCCCAGCTGCTGCGCGACCACAGCCTGGAGCAACTGCTGAACGTCAGCGCGCTGCCGGGGGCGACGCGGCAGGCGCTGGGCATGCCGGACATGCACGAGGGGTACGGCTTCCCGGTGGGCGGGGTGATGGGGACGGTGCTGCCGGACGGGGTCATCTCGCCGGGCGGCATCGGGTTCGACATCAACTGCGGCGTGCGGCTGCTGTCGTCGCGGATGCGGGCGGACGACGTCCGGGACGAGCTCCCTGGACTGCTCCACGAGCTGAGCCGGAGCGTGCCCACGGGGTACGGGCGGGGCGGGCGGCTCGAGTTGGACGCGGAGGCGCTGGACGAGGTGCTGGAGGGCGGGGTGCCGCACCTGATCGCGCGGTACGGGCTGGGATTGCCCGAGGACCCGGCGTTCATCGAATCCGGCGGGCGGATGCCGGCGGCGGACGCGTCGTGCGTGTCGGAGAAGGCGAAGCAGCGGGGCGGGGATCAGCTGGGGACGCTGGGTGGCGGCAACCATTTCCTCGAGGTGCAGCGGGTGGCGGAGGTGTTCGACGCTCGGGCGGCGGAGGCGTTCGGATTGTTCGAGGGGCAGGTGACCGTGCTCATCCATACCGGGTCGCGGGGGCTGGGGCACCAGGTGTGCACGGACTACGTGCGGGAGATGGACGCGGCGGCGTCGCGGCACGGGATCGAGCTCCCGGACCGGCAGCTGGCGTGCGCGCCGTTCTCGTCGGAGGAGGGGAAGCGGTACTTCGGGGCGATGAGCGCGGCGGCGAACTTCGCGTGGTGCAACCGGCAGGCGTTGGCGCAGCGGTGCCGGGAGGTGTTCGCGCGGGTGCTGGGGGCGAAGGCGGAGGGCGGGCTGAAGCTGGTCTACGACGTGGCGCACAACATCGCGAAGGTGGAGCGGTACGGGAACCGCGACCTGTGCGTGCACCGCAAGGGCGCGACGCGGGCGTTCGGCCCGTCGAACCCGGAGCTGCCGCCGCCGTACCGGACTGCGGGGCAGCCGGTGTTCATCCCCGGAAGCATGGGGACGGAGTCGTACGTGCTGGCGGGGAACGACGCGTCGGCGGAGGTGTCGCTGAACAGCTGCTGCCACGGCGCGGGGCGGGCCATGAGCCGCACGGCGGCGAAGAAGGCGGTGAAGGGGGATGAGCTGCGCAGGGAACTGGAGGGGCGGGGCATCATCGTGAAGTGCCCGTCCAACGCGGAGCTCGCGGAGGAGGCACCCCTGGCCTACAAGGACGTTTCGCGCGTCGTGGACGTGGTGGTGCGCGCCGGCATCGCGCGGAAGGTGGCGCGGCTGGTGCCGCTGGGTGTGCTCAAGGGGTAAACGCCTGGCGAGCCGGAGCGTCGACTGGCCGGCAGCCGGAGGGTCCTTGCCGCGGCGCGGGTGGGTGCGGACCTGTGATCCGATGCGTTCCTTTCAATCGGTCGTGTGGGTGGTGTTCCTCGTCGTCGCCGGCGTGCTCGGGTTCTGGGCGCTCTCGGCCCGCACGGCGTTCGCGATCGCGGTGGCGGCGGTGCTGATCGTCGCCCTCGCGCTGGCGGTCTCCAGCGTGCGGGTGTTGAACCAGTGGCAGCGCGCCATCGTGTTGAGGCTGGGCAAGTTCAGGTCGACGCGCGGGCCGGGGCTGTTCTTCATCGTCCCGCTGGTGGAGGCGGTGGCGTACGTCATCGACGTCCGCACCATCACCAGCCCGTTCAAGGCGGAGAAGACGCTCACGCTGGACACGGTGCCGGTGGACGTGGACGCGGTCCTGTTCTGGAAGGTGATCGACCCCGAGCGCGCGGCGCTGGCGGTGGAGCACTACGAGACGGCGGTGAACTGGACGTCACAGACGGCGCTGCGGGACGTGATCGGGAGGTCGTCGCTGGCGCAGATCCTGAGCGACCGGAAGGCGATCGACGACCAGATGCGGTCGATCATCGACGCGCACACCGAGCCGTGGGGCATCCGCGTGGAGTCGGTGGAGATCCGCGACGTGCGGATCCCGAACGAGTTGCAGTCGGCGATGTCCAGGCAGGCCCAGGCGGAGCGGGAGCGCCAGGCGCGCGTCATCCTCGCCGAGTCCGAGGTGCAGATCGCCGAGAAGTTCGGCGAGGCCGCGTCCGTCTACGCCACCAACCCCACCGCGCTCCACCTGCGGGCGATGAACATGCTCTACGAAGGGCTCAAGGAGCGCGGCGCCCTGATGATCGTCCCCTCGTCCGCCCTGGACAGCATGAGCCTCGGCTCGATGGCCGGCTTCGCCTCCCTCCGTCCCCAGGCCGAAGGCGAGCCCGTCCCCACCGCCGGGCCCGCCGGTCACTGACCCCCCCAATTGGCGATTGTCAGCCACTACTGCTAGCCTGTTCAGTATGGGCCTGAACGGCCCAGGGAGGGACGGGCAGATGCTTTCGGCGCTCAGGATTTCGAACCTGGCGGTGATCGAGGGGGTGGAGGTGGCGTTCGGACCGGGCCTGACGGTCCTCACCGGCGAGACCGGGGCGGGGAAATCCATCCTCCTCGGCGCGCTGGGCCTGCTGCTCGGCGGGCGGGCGGATCCGGAGACCATCCGCTCCGGCGCGGGCGAGGCCACCGTGGAGGCCATCTTCTCGCGCACGGACGGGCTGGCCCAGCGCCTGGAGCAGGCCGGCGTGCCGGACCTGGGCGACGAGGTCTCCGTCCGGCGCATCCTCTCCCGCTCCGGCAAGGGCAAGGCGTCGGTGAACGGCTCGCTGGTCACCGTGGGCGTGCTGGGCCGCCTGCTCCAGGGCGAGGTGGACGTCGCCTCCCAGCACGAACACGTCAGCCTGTTCGACCCCGCCCTCCACCGCGCCCTCCTCGACCGCACCGGGGGGCTGGAGGCGCTCCTGGAGGCCCACGCCGCCCAGTACCAGGACCTCCGCGACCTCATCGCCCGCATGGAGGCCCTGGGCGGGGACGAACGCGCCCTGCGCGAGCGCGCGGACCTCCTCCGCTACCAGCTCAACGAGCTGGAGAGCGCCCGCCCCGTGCCCGGCGAGGACCTCCACCTGGAGGAGGAGCGCCGGCGCCTTGCCTCGGCCGAGCGCCTGCGCCGCGCGGTGGGCGAGGCATCCACCCTTCTGACCGGCGAGGACGAAGGTGGCGCCGCCACCCGCGCCGCCCGAGCGTCCCAGCTCCTCCTGGACGCCGCCCGGTCCGACGCCTCGCTCACCGCGCTCGCCACCCGGCTGCAGGCCGCCCACCTGGAGATCGACGACGGCGCCCGGGAGCTGGACCGCTACCTGGAGAAGCTGGCCGCGGACCCCGCGCGCCTGCTGGAGATCGACGAGCGTCTGGACGTCCTCCGCCGCCTCTGCCGCAAGCACCAGGCGGACGTGGCGGGCCTCCTGGAGCGGCAGAAGTACCTGGCGGAGGAGGTGGCCGCCCTGGGCCGGCGGGAGGAGACGCTCGCCGCGCTGGAGCAGAAGCGGGTCAACGCCGAGGCGGCGGCGCGGCGGACCGCGGAGGCGCTGACCGCCGCGCGGAAGGAGGCCGCCGCCAGGCTCTCCCGGGCGGTGGGCCAGGCGCTTGCCGACCTGGCCCTCCCCAAGGCCGCCTTCGAGATCGCGCTCGCCCCCGGGCCCCTTCGGGAGCGCGGCGCGGACGAGGTGCAGTTCCGCTTCAGCGCCAACGCGGGCGAACCCCTGCGCCCGCTGGAGAAGGTGGCCTCGGGTGGGGAGGCCTCCCGCCTGCTCCTCGCCCTCAAGCGCGCCCTGGCCGCCTCCGACCCCTGCGGCACCTACGTCCTGGACGAGGCGGACGCGGGGGTGAGCGGCGCCGCCGCGGAGGTGGTGGCCCGGATGCTCAAGGAGGTGAGCCGCCACCGCCAGGTCCTGTGCATCACCCACCTGCCCCAGGTGGCGGCCTACGCGGACGCCCACCTAGTGGTGGAGAAGTCGCAGCAGAAGGGCCGGACGCTGTCCCGGGTGCACGCGCTGGACGCCCAGGACGAGCGGACGCTGGAGCTGGCCCGGATGCTGTCCGGGCTGGAGGTGACCCCGGAGGCCAAGGGCGCCGCCCAGGCGCTGATCCGCGCCGCCGCGCTCGCCCCCAGGGCCGTCAAGTCTTCTTTGCGGGCCAGGCGATCGGCGTAATCGTGAAGCCGCGAGATCGATACCTTGCTGCGGCCGGAGGGCTCGCCTAGCATCCCCGGCCGTGTCGAAGCCTGCTGGGCAGCAGAGCGCGCCGCGCAAACTGCGGGCCATCTCCGCCGGCCTCACTGACGTTGGCCGGAAGCGCACGCACAACGAGGACAGCTTCCTGGTCGACGACGAGCTGCAGCTCTACGTCGTCGCCGACGGGATGGGTGGCCACGCTGGCGGAGGCACCGCCTCGCGCATCGCCGTGGAGACGATCGACAAGGAGCTGCGGAAGATCCGCGAGGGCAAGGAGAACCCGTTCGACGCCTCCACCACCCTCCAGGACTCGCCGCTCCCCGAGACGATCCGCGGCGCGGTGGAGCGCGCCTGCCTCAACATCTTCACCGCCGCCCAGGAGGACCCCAGGCTGGCGGGGATGGGCACCACCGTCATCTCCCTCCTGGTCAAGGACGAGTACGCGTTCTTCGCGCACGTCGGGGACAGCCGCGCCTACCTCATCCGCGGCGACCTCATCCAGCAGATCAGCGAGGACCACTCCCTGGTCAACGAGCAGATCAAGGCCGGGATGATCACCCCCGAGGAGGCCAAGCACTCCCGGTACAAGAACATCATCACCCGCTCGGTGGGCTTCGAAGAGGAGGTCCAGGTGGACGTGATGGGCCTGGTCTCCGAGGCGGGGGACACCTTCATCCTCTGCTCTGACGGCCTGGCGAATATGTTGGAGGACCGGGAGTTGCTGGAGGTGGTCCAGAAGACCAAGTCCCTGGAGGACATCCCCAAGAAGTTGATTGAGATGGCGAACGACAGGGGCGGAGATGACAACATCACCGTCATCGTCGTTCAGACGACGCAGGTGTAGGCTCCCCACGCAGATCAACCAACTTTGTTTGCCTTGACACGTTGCAACGTCCGGGATACCCAGCGCGACGTTCACAGATGCAAGGCGGAACTTAACGGCGGACCAGTGCGGCCACACCTTCCTGGACACTCATGATGCGGATGCGCTTCTTCGGGGTCGGTAAGGTGCCAGAGGCGGGAGAGGCAGCGGCCGCCGCCAAGAAGTCCTTCACGCTCATCGTGGTGCCGGACCACTCCCATGCGGTCCGTCGCTACCACATCCAGAAGCGGTTCCTCCTCCAGGTGCTGGGCGGTGTGGGCGTGGTGGCGCTGCTCGGCATCATCGGCACCGTCCGCTACTTCCAGCTCGCCAAGGACGCCGCGGAGAACCGGATCCTCCGGGATGAGAACCTCGTCCTGAAGGGGCAGCTGAAGTCGATCCGGGAGCGGATCGACCACATCGGCTCCACGCTGGACCGGGTCGAGCGGTTCGACCAGAAGCTCCGCGCGATCACCTTGCTGTCGGACCCGCAGCGGAACCTGGCCATGGGCCCGACGGAGTCGGACCCGCAGGCGCAGCAGGCGGGCGCGGCGGAGAACCAGTTCACGAGGCTGTCCACGGCGGATGCCCCCGCGGTGCTGTCGGGCAAGCTGGACAAGCTCTCCGCGGAGGCCACGCGCCAGGAGCAGAGCCTCCAGCAGCTGCACGACTACTTCCAGGACCAGAAGTCGCTGCTCGCCTCCACGCCGTCCATCTGGCCGGCGCGCGGCTGGGTGACCTCCGACTTCGGGCAGCGGCTGGACCCGTACACCGCGGACCGGGTGATGCACGCCGGCCTGGACATCGCCGCGCCGCACGGGAAGGACGTGGCGGCGCCGGCCGAGGGCACGGTGGTGTTCGCCGGCCTGGAGGGCGGCTACGGCAACGTGCTGGTGATCGACCACGGGTACGGCATCAAGACCCGCTACGGCCACCTGGCGAAGATCACCGTGAAGGCGGGGGACCGCATCAAGCGCGGGCAGATCATCGCGGTGGTGGGCAACACCGGCCGCTCCACCGGGCCGCACCTGCACTACGAGGTGCGCGTCAACGGCATCCCGCAGAACCCGAGGAAGTTCATCCTCGAGGAGTAGTCCCGCCGCCCGGAAGGCGGCGCGGGTGGAACCGGATGGGGCTCCCGCGGGTCTGCATGCGGTGATGGCGCGCTCGACCTGGCTCATGGTGTCCCTCGCGCTCGCGGCGGCGGGCGCCAGCGCCCGCGCGGGCGAGGACGCCGGCGTCCCGCGCGTCCGCCACGAGGTGCTCCTCACCAGCCCCGAGGCGGCGGCGGACGCCGGCCTCATCGTTCCCTCGACGGGGGTCGCCGCCGTGGACGGCGGGCTCCGGCTGGAGAGCCTCGACGCGATGCTCCAGCTGCCGGCGGAGCGCTGGTCGCCCGCCGCCAGCAACCCGGAGGGCTGGGCGGTGGAGGCGCGCCTGAGGCCGCTGCCGGAGAAGGGCCCCTGCGGCCCCGTGCCGGCGACGATCCGCGTCTGGGATGGAGAGGGGATGGTGGTGGCCACCCTGGGCCCGTCAGCGGTGGGCCTCTCGGACACCGGCCAGCCGCTGGTGACGGCCCCCCTCGCGCCGGTGGCCGCGGCCCGCACCTACCGGATCGAGCTGCAGGGCCGGCGCGTGTCGCTGCGGGCGGACGGCCGGGAGGTCCTCTCGGTGGCGGCGTCGCCGGAGCGGGGCAAGGACCATACGACGGGCCAGGTGGTCTTCGAGGGCCCGCGCTGCACCGGCGCGGTGACCGAGTGGGAGGCGATCGCCTGGGAGACGGCGCCGTACCCCGTGCCGCCCGGGCTGGACCCGCGCGTGATGAATCCGCGCGTGGAGTCGGCCGCCGCGCTGGAGGCGCTCGCCTCCGGCCTGTCGCCCCAGAACGCCGCCGCGGTGCGGGCGCTCTCGCTCTCCCCGGTCTCACTCACGTGCGCGGCGCGGACGGCGGTGGACGACGCCGTCCGCCTCGGCGCGCGCCACGCCTTCGAGGCGCAGGTCCACCCGCCCCGGCTCCGCTCGCCCCCGCTGGAGGTGGCCCGGAACCCGAGAGACTGCGGCCCGGATCCGATGCCGGGCGACGAGGTGATCGCGCGCGCCCGGCTCGCCGCCCGGGCGCTGGCGAAGCTCCCCTCCACGCTCGCGCCGGACGCGCTCGAGCGCGCGCGGGAGGCGCTCGCGGCGCCACCGGCCCAGCCGCCGCCGCCGCCGCCGGCCCCGGATCTGCTCGAGCGCTCCGGCGATCGCCCGGAGCGCCGCGGGCCCATCTGCGACCCGGCGGGCCCGTGCGACTGCCGCCCGCGGCCCTCGCCCGTCTTCCCGTACCCACCCGAGGTGGCGGCCGCCACGCGCGCGGTGGACCTGGTGCGCGGCTGGCCGGACCATCCCCAGAACGTCTACGACGCGCTCGCCGCCGCTTCCGCCGCCCTCACCTCGCCCGGGGACCAGGCGCAGCTCGTCGCGCACCTGAAGGCCATCGCCTCCGGGAAGCGGACCTGCCGGTGACCGGCGGCTCGCCCGTCCGCTGAGGAAACGGCGGACCGCGACGTCGCCCTCCGCGACCTCGGGCTGCTGCTGGGCGCCGTGGCCCTGGGCCGGCTGAGCGAGGTCCACGAGCGGAGCCGCCGCGTGGCTATACGCCCATGATGCGGACGGGCAGCACCATCGCGTCCAGGCCGGCGAACTGGAGCCGGCGCTGGAGCTGGTAGGCGGTCTCGTTGTGGAGGACGCGCTGGAACCAGCGCTCCTTCTCGAACACCAGCTTCCCGGCGAAGAACACCGACCGCGGGAAGTCCTTCACCACCTGCCGGCACACGGACTGCGCCTCGTCCGTGGCGTCGATGCCCACCGCCATCCGGTACTCCGCCGGCAGCCCCAGCCGGCGCGCCAGCGCCACGTACTGCTCCAGCGAGGCGCGGGTGCGGTCCCGCACCTCGTTGACCTCCTCCAGGTCGGTGAAGGTGGCGGTGTCGATCACGCCCACGGAGACGAAGACGAAGTTGTGGAAGTGCCCGGCGAACAGGCGCTGGATGTTGAGCAGCGAGTGGATGCCCAGCCCGGCGTAGGACCCCACCAGCAGCACCGCGGTGGGCTTCATCTTCTCCAGCGACCGCGGCGGCTTCTCGTCCCTGGGCAGGGCCTCCTTGATGGCGTCCAGCCGCTTCAGGTTCACCACCACCTTGCGGTAGTGGCGCCGGATGACGAAGCACAGGGCGATCAGCGCCGAGGTGAGCGCCAGCGTCACCCAGCCGCCCTGGAGGAACTTCTCGTAGACGGTGACCGCGAGGATGAAGAGGCAGAGCAGCAGGGTGACCGCGTGCAGCGCCAGGCTGGACCGCCAGTCCTGCTGCTTCTTCCGGTTCCGGTAGAAGTACCGGACCATCCCCGCCTGCGAGAGCGAGAACGTCACGAACACGTTGATGGAGTACATGATCACCAGGTGGGTGACGTCCCCCCCGGTGTAGAGCAGCGCCAGGAACGAGGCGCCGCCCATCAGCAGCACGCCGTTCTGCATCGTCAGCCGGTCCGACAGCTGCGCGAACCGGTGCGGCAGGTACGAGTCCACCGCCATGTTCGCCATCACGCGGGGGCCGGCGATGAAGCCGGAGAGCGCGGCGACGAAGAGGAGGAGGGCCTCGAAGATCAGCGTCGCCAGCACGAAGAACCGCCCCACCTGGAGGCCGCCGGGCGCCCAGCCGTCCGCGAAGCGCTCGGCGAGCACGGCGTTCATCGTCTTCCCCTCCACCGGGGAGACGTGCATCAGCAGGTAGGCGACGATGATCCCGCCCGCGGTGATGGTCAGCGAGAGCGCCATCAGGAGCATGGTGCGGCGGCCGGTGGCGACCTTCGGCTCGCGCATGATGGCCAGGCCGTTGGAGACGGCCTCGATGCCGGTGTACGTGCCGGCGCCCATGGAGTAGGCGCGCAGGAACAGCGCCAGCACGCCCATCCCGCCCAGCGCGGCGATGCCCGCCTGGTACCCGGTCTTCACCTCGTGGCCGATCTCGGGGAACTCGTACGCGCGGGAGAAGATCACCCCGAAGATGAGGATGGCGTGGGTGACCAGGAAGCCGATGAAGATCGGCATCAGCACCTTCACCGACTCCTTCACCCCGCGCAGGTTGAGCGTGGTGAGCATGGCGATGGCCAGCATGTTCACCACCAGCTTCCAGCCGTGCCAGGCGGGCGGGAGGAAGCTGAAGATGGCCTCCGTCCCCGCCGCCAGCGACACGGTGATGGTGAGGACGTAGTCGATGAGCAGCGCGGACCCGGAGACCACGCCCACGCCCCGCCCCAGCAGCTTGGAGGCCACCTGGTAGCCGCCGCCGCCGAACGGGAAGTGTTCGATGATCTTGCTGTACGACGCGGAGATGACGATGACGGTGAAGCCCATCGCCAGCGCCATCCCCAGCGCGAGGAAGGTGTGCGCCCCCAGCGCCTTGAACGCCTCCTCCGGGCCGTAGCTCGAGGACGACAGCCCGTCCGCGCCCAGGCCGATCCACGCCAGGAAGGCGATCAGCGAGACGTGGTGGAAGACGCGCGGATCTTCGACGTCCTTGGCCTTGCCGAGCACCAGATCCTTGAGGGTGGGGTGCTCGTCGCTCGCGCCCGTCGCCGGCGGGGCGTCGGCCTTCACCTCCGTGGGCTTCGCCGGCTCCGCCGCTTGCGACTGCGGCGTCTCGGATGGCCCCGGTTTTCCTTCCTCAGGCTTCGCGTCCATCAGACCTCCTCGACGCCTGCGGGGTTAGCTGACGGGCTTGGGCCGAGAAGTGCCCCGCGCCGGATTGCCGGCGCTGCGCCCCAACGACAAGGGTCCCCCGCCCCCACCATCATTCGCGGTGGGGTTCGGCGGTCGCTTACATATCTGCCGGAATCCGCAGGCGCAATGCGTCACCTCCTCCGCGCCGTGACCGTGACCTCGTCCCGGTCGTGGTAGAGCTGGCGCAGCGTCATCCCCTTCCAGCCGCCGCCGGCCAGGATCTCCCGCACCCGCCGGAGCACGCCGTTCTTGTCGCGCATGGGGAGCTTGACGTTGGCCACCAGGAAGTCGGCCCACCCGTGCCGCCCCCACTTGGCCAACAGCTGCGCCACCTCCAGCGGGCGCCAGGCCATGTCGCAGAACAGCCAGTCCACCGGCTCCTCGGGCGCGTAGGCGAAGGCGCTCGCGCGGACGTGTTTCAGCTTGGGGTGCTTGGCGATCTCCTTCGACAGGTTCGCCGGGTCCACCGCGGTGACGCGCGCGCCCCGGTCCAGCAGCCGCGCCGTCCACCCGCCCGGCGCCGCGCCCAGGTCCACGCAGGACTCACCCTTGCCCGGCTCCAGCCCGAACGAGTCCAGCGCCTCCTCCAGCTTGGCCGCCGCGCGCGACAGGTCCGCGGGGCCCGTGCGCATCCGCCGCCGCCCGCCCGGCGCCAGCGACAGCGCCTCGCGCGCCGCCACCCAGCCCACCACCAGCACCTCCGGCGAGCACAGGCAGATCTGCCCCAGCACGCCGCCGGCGTCGCGCGCGGCCTTCGGGTCGTCCACCAATCGACCCACCCGCACCATCTCCCGCACCGGCTTCACCAGCGCCTCCGCGTCCGCCGACAGCCGGTTGCCGGCCGCGGTGTCCGGCGTGAACGCCTGCAGGCACAGCACCCGGTCGCGCACCAGCCCCTCGAGCGAGCGGGCGATCGTCCCCACCAGGTCCGGAAATCCCAGCACCCCCGGCGCGTGGTCGAACACCTTCCCCACCAGGAACCCAGTCCGGGCGAAGGCCGGGGAGGCGGCCGGGACGGAATCGCTGGCGACCAGGCCGCGCGTGATGAGAGCGGGGTTGGCGCCCTGGGTGGCCAACTCCTCGAAGAGATGGGGTTCGAACCCCTCACGGCACAGCCAGAGGTAGCCGCCCACCTTGGGCGCACGGGCTTGACGAGGTAGGCGCTTTCCGGACGGTCGGCGGCCGGTTGGCATTGCGGCGCGAAGTATGCGCTTTAGGTTTGCGGCTTTGGGGCAAAACGAGGAAGGTCCGAAGCGCCATGATCGAGTGGACCCTGAAGAAAATCATCGGCACGAAGAACGAGCGCGAGCTCAAGAAGGCCTGGCCGAAGGTCGCTCGGATCAACGAGCTGGAACCCAAGATGAAGGGGCTGAAGGACGAGGAGTTCCCGGCCCTCACCATCCAGTGGAAGCAGGAGGCCCAGAACGGCAAGCCGCTGGACGACCTCCTCCCGGACGCCTTCGCGCTGATGCGGGAGGCCGCGCGCCGCACCATCGGCCAGCGCCACTTCGACGTGCAGCTGATCGGCGGGATGTTCCTCCACCAGGGCAACATCGCGGAGATGAAGACCGGCGAGGGCAAGACGCTCACCGCCACGCTGCCCTCCTACCTGAACGCGCTCTCCGGGCGCGGGGTGCACATCGTCACCGTCAACGACTACCTGGCCCGGCGCGACGCGGAGTGGATGGGCCGCATCCACCGCTTCCTCGGCCTCAACGTGGGCTGCATCCTCCACGACCTGAGTGACAAGCAGCGCCAGGAGTCGTACCGCGCGGACATCACCTACGGGCAGAACAACGAGTTCGGGTTCGACTACCTGCGCGACAACATGAAGTTCCGGCTCCAGGACTACGTCCAGCGCGAGCTGAACTTCGCCATCGTGGACGAGGTGGACTCCATCCTCATCGACGAGGCCCGCACCCCGCTCATCATCTCCGTCCCCACCGAGGACACCACCGACCAGTACTACAAGGTGGACCAGGTCATCCCCGGCCTGGTGCCGGACCAGGACTACCTGCTGGACGAGAAGCACCGCTCGGTGTCGCTCACCGACGACGGCGTGGAGAAGGTGCAGCGGCGGCTGAAGGTCGGAAACCTCTACGACCCGGGGGAGATCGAGACCCTCCACCACGTGGAGCAGGCCCTGCGCGCGCACACCCTCTACAAGCGCGACCGCGACTACGTGGTGAAGGAAGGCGAGGTGGTGATCGTCGACGAGTTCACCGGGCGGCTGATGCCGGGCCGGCGCTGGTCGGACGGCCTCCACCAGGCCATCGAGGCCAAGGAGGGCGTGAAGATCGAGAACGAGAACGAGACCGCGGCCACCATCTCGTTCCAGAACTACTTCCGCATGTACACCAAGCTGTCCGGGATGACCGGCACCGCGGACACGGAGGCGGAGGAGTTCGCCAACATCTACAAGATCGACGTCCGGGTGGTCCCCACCAACCGCGCCATGGTCCGCAAGGACATGGAGGACGTGGTCTACAAGACCGAGCGCGAGAAGTTCGAGGCGGCGGCCAAGGCGATCAAGGAGCTGCAGGAGAAGGGCCAGCCGGTGCTGGTGGGCACCGCCACCATCGCCAAGAGCGAGATCTTCTCCAAGTTCCTCAAGCAGGCCGGCGTGCCGCACGAGGTCCTCAACGCCAAGAGCGCGGCCACCGAAGGCGCGCGCGAGGCGAACCTGATCGCCCAGGCCGGCCGCAAGGGCGCCGTCACCATCTCCACCAACATGGCCGGCCGCGGCACCGACATCCTCCTCGGCGGCAACGCGGAGGCGCTGGCCAAGCGGGCGGTGGGGCCGGAGCCCGAGCCGCCGGAGCCCCCCGCCGAAGGGCAGCCGCCGGCGGATCCCGCCGTCTTCCAGCAGCAGCTGGCGGACTACCACAAGCGCTTCCAGGAGCTGCTGGCCAAGCACAAGGAGCAGACGGAGAAGGAGCGCGCGGAGGTGGTGTCGCTGGGCGGCCTGTTCGTGCTGGGCACCGAGCGCCACGAGTCCCGCCGCATCGACAACCAGCTCCGCGGCCGGTCCGGCCGCCAGGGCGACCCGGGCGCCTCCCGCTTCTACCTGTCCCTGGAAGACGACCTGATGCGCATCTTCGGCAGCGAGCGCATCGCCGGGCTGATGGAGCGGCTGGGGATGGAGGAGGGCGAGGTCATCGAGCACCGCTGGCTCTCCAAGTCCATCGAGAGCGCGCAGAAGCGGGTGGAGGGGCACAACTTCGACATCCGCAAGAACCTGCTCGAGTACGACGACGTGATGAACCAGCAGCGGCGCACCATCTACAAGCTGCGCCGCAAGGTGCTGGCCGCCGGCGCCGGCCTGCCGCTGGTGGAGTTCGACGAGCACCCCAAGACCAAGGAGAAGATCCGCTCCGAGCTCACCTACTCCTGGGCGGACTTCAAGGAGCTGGTGCTGGACGCGGTGGAGGACGTCATCATCTCGATGACGGAGACCTACTGCGGCGCGCGCAACCCGGACACCTGGGACCTGGAGGCCCTGGAGCGGGCGGTGAAGGACGTGCTGGCGGTGGAGATGAAGTTCTCCCGCTCCGGCAAGAAGGAGCAGATCCAGGAGCAGATCTTCCAGGTGGTGGAGAAGACCTACGCCGCCCGCGAGTCCGAGGCCGGCGAGCAGTTCCACCGCTTCCTGCAGATCCGCTACCTGGCCACCATCGACCAGCACTGGAAGGACCACCTGACCGCGATGGAGCACCTGCGGCAGGGCATCGGCCTGCGCGGGTACGGCCAGAAGGACCCCAAGCAGGAGTACAAGAAGGAGGGCTACGAGGGCTTCATCCGGATGCTCTCCGCCATCAACCACCAGTTCGTCAGCCAGATGATGCGCGTGCAGGTCCAGCGCGCGGACGCCGCCGCCGAGGAGACGGCGCGCCTGCAGCGGCTGATGGCCCAGCGGGCGAAGCAGGCCCAGGAGGGCCGCTCCAACGCCGAGGGCAAGGTGGAGCGCGAGCCCGCGCAGAAGGTGGCCAAGCGGGAGGGCCCGCGGGTGGGCCGCAACGACCCTTGCCCCTGCGGCTCCGGCAAGAAGTACAAGAAATGCCACGGTTCAGCGGAAGCCGCCTGACGGGCCGTCCCCCGGCCGGCGCCGGGGGGCCCGAAAGCTTGCGATTGCGCAAGGCGTTCTGGTACTTACACCGCTCCGCTCGGCCGGTAGGGCTGGGTGGGCGGTAGTCGCGGTCGAAGTCAAATACACACACGTCGGCGTCGGCGCCGGGTGCTCTCCTGAAAAGCTCGCGGGAGCGAGTGGAGAGGTCTTCTCCGGAGTCGGGGAAGGCGGCGCCGGAAGGACCCCGCAGGCGTGGCGGACACAACCAGGAAGACGAGAAGACTCACCATGGATACGCAGGACACGCAGCAGCAGTCGCAGCAGGCCCAGGCCATGGCCGCCGCGGGCGGCATCACCATGAAGCAGCTGCTGGAGGCCGGGGTGCACTTCGGCCACCAGACCAAGCGCTGGAACCCGAAGATGAAGCCCTACATCTTCGGCGCCCGGAACGGCATCTACATCATCGACCTGCAGAAGACGGTGCAGATGGCGCGGGCCGCGTTCAAGTTC
>DASRBA010000338.1:0-2311 GCA_035637895.1 Myxococcaceae bacterium | reverse complement strand
AGCCGTGGTGGAAGCTCTGGTGAGCTGACCCGGCGCCGCTACTCGTTCTTCGCCGACTTCGGCTTGGCGCCGCCCTTGCCCTTGGGCTCCACCTTGCCCGGGATGCCCTTGGCCGGTGGGGCGCCGGCGACGCCCGGCGAGTACGGGCTGGCCTCGCCGTTGGCGAGGACGATCTCGATGCGCCGGTTCTGGCTCTTGTGGGCCGGCGAGTCGTTGGCGACCAGGGGGTGGAACTCCCCGTAGCCGGCCGCGGACAGCATGCCCGGGTCGACGCCGTCCTGCTGCAGGTGCTGCACCACCGCCAGCGCGCGCGCCAGCGACAGGTGCCAGTTCGACGGGAAGTTCCCCTTGGGGTCCACCGGGTCGTTGTCGGTGTGGCCCTCGACGCGGATGATCTTCCCCTTCACCTCCTTGAGCGCGTTGGCGACCTTGTCCAGCGCCGCCTGGCCCTCCTTGCCCAGCAGCGCCGAGCCGGAGGCGAAGAGGATCTTGTCCTTCATCTTCACCGTCATCTTGCCCTTGAGCTCCGAGAGCTCGATCTTGCCGTCGGAGATCTCCTTCTTCAGGCTCTGGGCGAGGTTCTCGTACTCGGAGGACTTCTTCTCCAGCTCCGCCTTCGCCTCCGCCAGCTGCTTGGAGGACTTGGCGAGCTCGTCGTACTTGCCCTGCAGGTCGCGCGCCTCCTCCTCCTTCTTGGTGACGTTCGCCTGGAGCTCCTCGTTCTGCTTCTTGAGGCCCTCGCTGTCCGTCTCCAACTGCTTGACCTTGGCTTCCGCCGCGGTGGCCCGCTCCTCCGCGGTCTTCGCCTTCGCGCCGTTCTCCTCGGCCTCATGCTGCGCGGCGATCAGCTGCTCCCTCGGCACCAGGCACCCGCACACCAGCGCCCCGACGGCGACTGCGACGACCTTGCGCATCACACGCTCTCCTTGGCCAGAACCCGAATGGTTGCGATCGCAACTGACCTACAACACCGGGCGGTGGGTGGGCCAGCGCCACGTCTCGCACGTGTGTCGCTGTTTGACACCGCGATCAGCGCTGTGGTCCCCTCGGCAGCATGTCCGAGACCGCCGTCATCGTGGAAGCCGTGCGCACCGCGCGCGGGAAGAAGAAGGGCAGCCTGGTCGGTACCCATCCGATGGACCAGGCCGCGCACGTCCTCAAGGCCGCGCTCCGCCGCACCGGCATCGACCCGCTCTCCGTCGAGGACGTGGTGATGGGCTGCGTCTCCCAGGTCGGCGAGCAGGGGCTGAACATCGCCCGCGGCGCGGTGCTCGCGGCGGGCCTGCCCATCGAGATCTCCGGCAACACGGTGAACCGCTTCTGCGGCTCCGGCCTGCAGGCGGTGAACTACGCCGCCATGCAGGTGATGTCCGGGCAGGCGGAGATCGCCATCGGCGGCGGGGTGGAGGCGATGAACCGGGTCCCCATGGGATCGGACGCCGCCGGCCCGGGCGAGGGCCCCGCGTCCCCGGCGCTGCTGGAGCGCTTCCCCAACCTCGTCCCGCAGGGGCTCTCCGCGGAGCTGATCTCCGAGCAGTGGAAGCTCTCCCGCGGCCAGCTGGACGAGTTCTCCGCCGCCTCGCAGCACAAGGCCGGCCAGGCCATCCGCGACGGCCGCTTCAAGAAGGAGATCGAGCCCATCGCCGTGAAGGGCCCGGACGGCAACACCGCCCTGTTCGACACCGACGAGCACTGCCGCCCCAACACCACGGTGGAGACGCTCGCCGCGCTCAAGCCGGTCTTCAAGCCGGACGGCGTCATCCACGCCGGCAACTCCTCCGGCATCGTGGACGGCGCTGCGGCGGTGGTCGTCACCTCCGCGAGGAAGGCGAAGCAGCTGGGCCTGAAGGCGCGGGCGAAGATCGTCTCCACCGCGGTGGCCGGCTCCGACCCGGTGCTGATGCTCACCGGCCCCATCCCGTCCACCCGCAAGGCGCTCCAGCGCGCGGGCCTCCAGGTGAAGGACATCGACCTGTGGGAGATCAACGAGGCCTTCGCCCCGGTGCCCATCGTGGTCGGGCAGGAGCTGGGCATCCCGCTGGACCGGATCAACGTCAACGGCGGGGCCATCGCGCTCGGGCACCCGCTGGGCGCGACCGGCGCCATCCTGGTCGCCACCGTCCTCAACGAGCTGGAGCGGCGCGACCTCCGCTACGGCGCGATCACCCTCTGCATCGGCTACGGGATGGGCGTGACCACCGTCATCGACCGGAAGGTGGACTGATCCACGCCGCACCCGGAGGGAGGCGGACCCCGAACCGCTCGCGCAGCGCCGCGGCCTCCGCCTCCAGCCCCTCCACCGGCGTGGTCG
>DASRBA010000337.1:0-16433 GCA_035637895.1 Myxococcaceae bacterium | reverse complement strand
CCACTCCCGCCGCGCCGCTGCGCCAGTCGCGCCCGCCGCTGGACTCCAGCCCGGGAGGGCCCACCCCCACCGCGCCGCTGCGGAACTCCCGGCCGCCGCTGGACGACCCCGCGGCCGCCGCCCCCACGCCGGTGACGCCGCTGCGCCAGTCGCGCCCGCCGCTGGACCGGGTGGCCACCGCGCCCGCCACGCTCACCGCCGTGCCGGAGGACATGCCCGAGCCGTCCGAGCAGACCACCGGCAAGGTGATGCCCGGCACCTTCGGCATGGACGAGCACGTGGGGAGCGTGGCGCCGGAGGACCTGCCGGACTCGGTGGTGTTCCAGGCCCCGCCGATGACCGCCGGCGCCGGCGCCGAGCCGCAGGACGAGCGGACCCGGCTGTTCGAGCAGGTGCGCAAGAACCCGCTCGACGCCGAGGCGTACCGCGCGCTCTCCGCCTTCTTCGGCAAGCTGGGCGACGCCGATCGCTCCGAGCTGATGACGGAGCTGGCCTCCGCGCTGGCCGGCGCCACCGACGATTCCTCGGCGGCGGCGCCGAAGCTGATCCTCTCCGCCACCGACCGCGCCGCGCTCCGCCACCCCATCCTCCGCAACGAGCAGGGCGAGCTGTTCAGCCTGGTGGGCTACGCGCTGTGCCGCCTGTTCCCCACCCGCGGCCGCGCCGCCGGCTCGGAGCAGGAGTTCTCGCCCGACGCCGGACCCGGAGGACCCGGCACCGCGGAGGCCCTGCTGACGTCGGTGCGCATCCTGGGGCTGCGCGCGCCGGAGGTGTACCTCTCCGAGGACAACGGCCCGCCGTTCTCGCTCGTCTTCCCGCGGGCGCCGCGCCTCTTGGTGGGCCAGATGGCCATCCGCTCCAAGATCTCCACCGCGGAGCTGCGCTTCTTCGCCGGGCGCGCGCTGTTCACCCAGAACCCGGACCTCGCCGCGCTGCGCAGCCTCTCCGCCGAGCAACTGGAGGCGGCCGTGGGCGCGCTGGACGGCGTGCTCCACGGCGGCAAGGCGCTGCGCCCGGAGACCAAGGCGCTGCGCGAGTCCATCCCGGTGAAGATGGTGGGCCGGCTGCGCGAGCTGTTCGACCGCAACGCCCACCAACTGGACGTCCACCGGCTGGCGGAGGGCGCGCGCCACGCCTCCAACCGCGCCGGGCTGGTGGTGTGCGGTTCGGTGGTGCCGGCCATCCTCGCGCTGCGCGCCAAGAAGGCGCTGGAGTCGGAGGTGGCGGAGCTGGTGCGGTTCGCCGCCTCCGAGCGCTACCTCGACTTCCGGACGCGCAAGCTGGGCTGACCGCGCCTTCGCGCCAGGCGGTCAGTTGGAGATCTTGATCGTCACCGCCACCGCCCGGCCGATGCCGTTCAGCTCCTGCCGGTAGGCGACGTCGATGCCTCCGCCCTCGAACATCCAGCCCGCGCCGCCGGCGAGGAAGGCGTGGCCGGCCTCGTCCAGCGCCCACCCGGCGCGGACCGGGACGCCCTCGGCGAAGACGATTTCGGCGCCGGCGTTGAAGCCCAGCAGCGGCCCGGCGTTCTCCTGGAGCTGGCCGCGCACGTCCGCCGCCACGCTGAGCGTGCCGTTGGAGAACGCCGCCTCGCCGGTGAAGTAGGTGGAGAGGTCGGGGTGGCGGGTGTCGATGATGTTGTTGGCGGACAGGCCCAGGGTGAGCACCTCGAACAGGCGCACCATGGCCCCCACGTCCCCGGTCACCGCGTTGGCCTGCAGCGCGCCGGAGGAGAAGAGGTAGTGCACCGACCCGCCGATGAAGACGGTGTTCTCCACCAGCGGCGCGGAGAGGGCGATGGTGTTCAGGTGCGCCAGCGTGCGGTCGCCGAAGCTGCCGAAGGAGACCAGGTGGTAGGCCACGCCGGCGGCGAGCTTGTTGGTGCTGTCCATCACCCCCGCGGAGGCCCACGCCGTCTGCTGGGTGATGTCCCACGCGCCGGCGAGCTCCAGGTTGTAGTGCTGGTAGAGGGACATGGCCGCCGGGTTGCCGGTCACCGTCTCCAGGCCCAGCCCGAACGCGCGGAACGCGCCGCCCATCCCCATCGACCGGGCGTGGACCAGGTTGCGGAAGGGGTAGTCGGGCAGCTCGGACTGCGCGCGCGACGGCGCGGCGGCTGCCATGGCGAGGAGGAGGCAGGTCAGCGTGGCTCGGCGCATGGGCGCGGTTCCTTACCGCCTTGCTGGGTCAGGTGGCCACCACTACATTGCCGCCAATGGCGCCGACCCCCGGCGAACGGTTCATTGGAGTGAAACCCGCGGCCCTCGCCGTCGCCTGCCTCACGTCCACGGCGGCGCTGGCGTTCGTGATGCCGTCGTTCTCCATCCTCCGCCACATGACCAACGCGCGGGACGACCTCGCGCTCTACGCGGTGCGGGTCGACGGGCTGGCGTCCTTCCACGGCTCGGCGGTGAAGGAGGCGGGCGCAGCGCTGGGCATCCCGTCCGACCGGCCGGAGATCCTCACCGACGCCAGCTTCGCCATGAAGCTCCCCGGGCGCTGCCGGCTCGAGCTCAATCCCCTGGAAGGGAACCGCGCCGCGTCGGTGGAGTCCAACGGCAAGCGCCGCGCCGAGGGCCAGCCGCTGGCCGTGGTGCAGAGCGCGCTCACCGCGGTCTGCTCGCTCCTGGCGGTGCGCTCCAGCTCCGAGGGCGAGGCGCGCGCGTCGGTGGAGCGCTTCCTGGAGCAGCAGAAGGTCGACCGCGCCAGCAAGACGTGGCTGGCGCGCTTCGGCGGCGACGTGGCGTACGTCATCGGATCGCGCGACGACACCAAGCCGCAGCTCTGGGTGTTCAAGGACTCCTTCCTCCCGGCGCGGCTGCGCTGGAGCGACGAGCAGGGCGTCGCGTGGGATGTGCGCTTCTACGACTACACCTCGCCCGCCACGGGGGAGTGGTTCCCGCGGCTGCTGGAGGTGCACCGCGCCGGGGAGCTGGTGCTCCGGTTCACCTCGTTGAAAGCGGATACCAAGAGTCCGCTGCCGGACAAGCTCTTCTGATCCTGGGGCCGGACTTATCTTTTCCGTGGCTCGGGTGTTTAGGCTTCGGAAGGATCCCTGGACTGTGCGGCTGCGAACGCTCCTGAGAGTAGGCGCGGCATTCCTGTCGCTGCTCGGCGTGGCGGCGTCGACCTCGCTCTACCTCACCGCGGGCTCGATGGAGCGGAACGGCCAGCTCCTGATCGACTCCGTGGAGGGCGTCCGGGCGGCAGAGCGCGTGGAGGTGAGCATCCTCCTGCTCAGCCGCGCGCGGCAGATGGAGGATTCGGACCCGACCGCCGCGGCTGCGTCGGAGGCCCAGGAGGTGAAGGACGCGCGGGGCGCGGTGAACGGGTTCCCGAACCGGTACGTCTCCACGGACGGCGAGCGGGCCCTGCTTGACCGGGTCCGGCAGGACGTGGAGCGTTACCTGGCGACCTCGGGCGCGGATCCCCCGGCCCTCCGCGCCCAGCGGCTCCAGTCCGCGCTGAGAGCGACCCGGGACTTGGTGGACCTCAACGGCGAGCAGGCGGCCGAGGCGAAGACCAGGAACGAGGACGTAGACGAGCTGGGGCGGGTGATCGCCGCTTCGCTCGCGGCGGCGCTGGTGATCGGGAGCCTGCTGTTCCTGTTCGTGCTCCAGGTCGCGGTGGACCGCCCGCTGGCGGGCCTGCGCGGGTCGCTGTCGCGGTTCAAGGCGGGCGCGCGCGAGGAGCGCCTCCCGGTGCAGGGGCCGGAGGAACTGCGGCAGATCGCCTCCGAGTTCAACGAGCTGGCGGACAGCGAGGCGCGGCGGGACCGGCTGCAGCTGGAGTTCCTGGCGGGGGTGGCGCACGACCTCCGCGGCCCGCTCAACATCCTCAAGCTCTCCGCGCAGTCCATGGCGGGCGCGCCCACGCTCCCGCCCCCGGACCGGATCCGCGCCTCGATGGGCCGCGTCTCCGCGCAGGTGGACCGGCTGGCCCGGATGGTGGACGACCTGCTGGACCGGACGCGGATCGAGGCGGGCAACCTCGAGATGCAGATGGACGTGTGCGACGTGCGCCCGCTGGTGGAGGAGGTGGCGGACCTCCACCGCGCCGTCACCGACCAGCACCACCTGGAGGTCTCGGTCCCCGGCCGCCCGGTGATGGTGCGCGGGGACGCCACCCGGCTGATGCAGGTGCTCACCAACCTGGTGTCCAACGCGATCAAGTACTCGCCGGGCGGCGGCGGGGTCCTGGTGTCGCTGGAGGAGGCCGGCGGCGAGGCGGTGATCAGCGTGGCGGACGAGGGCGTGGGCGTCCCGCCCGAGGACCGCGAGCACATCTTCGAGCCGTTCCACCGCGCCCGCCGCGGCGAATCCGGGCAGATCCCCGGCGTGGGGCTGGGGCTGTCGGTGTCGCGGCGGCTGGTGCTCGCCCACGGCGGGCGGATCGAGGTGGAGGCGAGGAAGGGGGGCGGGTCGGTGTTCCGGGTGAGGTTGCCGCTGGCCCCCCAGGCGGAGCGGGGCGCCGAGGAGGCGAGGCACTCGCCGCAGCACTGAGCCCCCTGACATGCGTCAGGCCCGCGCGGTAGGACAGGCCCCGTGGCGCGCCAGGGAGAGCTGCCGATATCCGTTGCCCCCGCGGCGCGCGCGCGCCCGCCGCCGTCCGCGCCCGTGAATGGGCCGTGCGGGGCGGTGGCGGTGGCGCGGCCGGTACGGGGCGAGTTCACCTACCGCGTTCCCGAGGCGATGGCCGCGTCGCTGCGCCCCGGCCACCGGGTGAGCGTCCCCTTCGGGCGCGGCACCTCGCTGGGTTTCTACCTGGGCCCCGCCGACGAGCCGGAGGTGGGCAGCGAGGTGGTGCTCAAGCCCATCATCCGCCTCCTGGACCCGGAGCCGGCGCTCCCCGAGGACCTCATCGCCCTCCTCCGCTTCGCCGCCCACCACTACCGCTACCCGCTGGGCGAGGCGATCCGCGCCGCGCTCCCGCCCGGCCTCACCGATGCCGAGGCGTCGAAGGAGGCCGCCCCGGACGCGGTGCTCTACGCGGTGGCGGCTCCCGGCGCGGACGCCTCCGTGCTCGCGCGCGCGCCCGCGCAGGCCGCCGCGCTCTCGTACCTGCTGGCGGTGGGCGGCCGCGCCACCGTGGAGGAGATCGTCACCGCCATCCCCGGCGCGAGGGCGACGCTGAGGAAGCTCGCCGAGCGCGGGCTGGTCAGCCTGGAGTCGGTGGAGGTGAAGGCCGGCGTGAAGGCGGGGCTGGGGCAGGAGCGGCCGGAGCGGCTCACGAAGGAGCAAGCGGTGGCGGTGGGCGAGCTCACCGCCGCCGTCGACCAGGGAGGCTTCCACCCCTTCCTCCTCCACGGCGTGACCGGCTCCGGGAAGACGGAGGTGTACCTGCGCGCGGTGGAGCACGCGCTGGCGAAGGGGAAGGGCGGGCTGATCCTCGTCCCGGAGATCGCGCTCACGCCGCAGCTGGTGGGCCGCTTCCGCAGCCGCTTCGGCTCCGGCGTGGCGGTGCTCCACTCCGCGCTCAAGGACCGCGAACGCCTCCGCCACTGGCAGGCGCTCCGCCGCGGCGACGTGCGCATCGCGGTGGGCGTGCGGTCCGCGGTGTTCGCGCCGGTGCAGGGCCTGGGCGTGGTGGTGGTGGACGAGGAGCACGACTCGTCGTTCAAGCAGGAGGAGAAGCTCCGCTACCAAGCGCGCGACCTGGCGGTGGTGCGCGCCAAGCAGTGCGGCGCGGTGGTGGTGCTGGGCTCCGCCACCCCGTCGCTGGAGACGCTGGAGAACGCGCGGCGCGGGCGCTACCGCAAGCTGGAGATGCGCGCTCGGGTGGACGACCGGCCGCTGCCCCGCGTGGAGCTGGTGGACCTGCGCGAGGCGCGCCCCCGCGAACCCGACCTCTCCACCGAACCGCCCATCCTCTCCCCGCCGCTGACCGACGCGCTGGAGGACACGCTCCGGCGCGGGCAGCAAGCCATCCTCTTCCTCAACCGCCGCGGCCACAGCACCTTCCTGGTCTGCGAGGTGTGCGGGCTGCAGGTCCGCTGCGACGCCTGCGACGTCTCGCTCACCCACCACCTCTCCGCGCGCCGGCTGATGTGCCACTACTGCGGTCAGACCTGGCCGGTGCCGGACACCTGCGCCGACTGCGGCGGGCCGCTGCTCAAGCTGGGCGTGGGGACGGAGAAGGTGGTCGCCGAGGTGGCGGAGCGCTTCCCGCGCGCGCGGGTGGAGCGGCTGGACCGCGACTCCGCCACCTCCGCCGAGCGCCTCACCGAGCTTCTGGCCTCGTTCGCCCGGCGCGAGGTGGACGTGCTGGTGGGGACGCAGATGGTGGCCAAGGGGCACGACTTCCCCGGGGTGACGCTGGTGTGCGTGGTGATGGCGGACACCTCGCTGGCGCTGCCGGACTTCCGCGCCGCCGAGCGCACCTTCCAGCTCCTCACCCAGGTGTCGGGGCGCGCCGGGCGCGGGCGCGACGAGGGGCGCGTCCTCATCCAGACGTACAACCCGGACGCGCCGCCGGTGCGCCGGGTGGTGCTCCACGACTTCGAGGGCTTCGCGGAGAAGGAGCTCGACTGGCGGAGGCGGTTCGCGTACCCGCCCTACGCCCGGATGGTGGGCGTCCGGGTGGACGGGACGGACCCGGAGCAGGTGCGCCAGGTGGCGCGGAAGTTGGCGGACCTCTGCGCGGCGAGGTTGCCGGCGGCGTCGCAGGGCGTGCGGCTGCTGGGCCCGGCGCCGTCCCCCATCAGCCGCATCAAGGGGCGGTACCGGTGGCAGCTGCTGATCAAGGGCCCCACGCACGCCGCCATGGCGCCGCTGGCGGACGCGCTGGAGCGCGCGCTGGTGGAGGTGCCGGCGGCGGTGCGGGTGGTGATCGACGTCGACCCGGGGGCGATGCTGTAGAGGGCGGGCCGGCGGCCGATCGCTCGGCATTCGGGGGGTGGATGGGAACGGGAATTGGCGCACCCATGCGGTAGACTCCCGCGGTTTCCCACATGGCGAGCCCCGTCCTCCTCGTCCACGACGACATCGCGACGATCGCTGCCGTGCGCCGCGTGCTCGGGCGCGCGGGGTACGAGGTCGTGCTCGCCACGTCGAGCGCCGACGCGGTGATCAGCTTCGGGCATCACCTGCCCGGGCTGGTGGTCCTCTCACCGACGGTGGAGAGCGGGCGCGGCGTGCTGGTGCTGGAGGAGCTGTCCCATCACCCCCAGGCGGAACGGCTCCGGGTGCTACTCCTGGGCGGGCCGATCGAGGGATGGGAGGCGCCGGTCATCGAGCTGCCGCTCGACGGGGACCAGTTCGTCGCGACGGTGCAGCAGCTCTTCTATCAGGAGGTCGTGGACCCGGTGGCGACGACGTACGTCGGCCCGACCCCGACCGGGCCGGAGGACTCCCCGCCCTTCGTGGAGGCGGAGCTGTTCGAGCCCACCCTCCCGTCCGCCGTCGTCCCTCCGGGGCTGCAGGACGCGGAGGCGGAGGCGCCCCGGCTGCCGCTCGACGAGGAGTCCGTGGAAGCGATGGCGACCGCCGCCGCCGACCAGGCGCAGGAGGAGCTGGGCGCGGAGATGATGGCGTCGCTGGAGTCCAGCTTGGCGGATGAGCTCACGCCCGCGGACGCGCCTCCCGCCGCCGTAGAGGAGTGGGACCCGTTCGGGGCCGAGAAGGAGGGGGAGAAGCAGGAGCCCGCCTCCGGGGCCGACGCGGAGCTGGAGAAGCTGGAGCAGGAGGTGAAGGCGGAGGCGGATCGGAGGAAGAGCGGACAGCGGCCGGCGGTCCCGGAGGGGAAGCGGGAGAGCACGGAGATCGTGGACGTCCGGACGCTCACCCCGCCCGCGGTCGACGCCGCGGAGCCTGGGCCTGGGGGTGAGCTCTGGAAGGACGTGGTGCCGGAGGGTGGGTTGGAGGGGGTGCTTCCCCAGAACGCGGCGGCGCTGGCGAAGCCGCCGTCCGATCCGGAGGCGAGGCGTCGCGAGGTGCTGAGGCTGAAGAAGGAGGCGGAGGAGGCGCGCAAGAAGGTCGCGCAGCTCCGCGCGGAGGCCGCCGCCATCCCGGTGCCGATCGAGAAGTCGGAGAAGGTGAAGGCGCTGGAGGACAAGCTCTTCGGCGAGGCCGCCGAGGAGGGGCGCCGGCGGGAAGAGGAGTTGCTCCGGAAGCGGGAGGAGGCGGATCGGCGGATCCACGAGGCCGAGGAGCGGCGGAAGGCGGAGGAGAAGCGGGCGGAGGAGGAGCGCATCGCGCTCGAGGCGAAGCTGGAGCAGGAGCGGAAGGAAGAGGAGGAGCGGTTCGCCGAAGAAGCGCGGCTGGAGGCGGAGCGGAAGGCGGAGGAGGCACGCCAAGAGATCGAGCGCCAGGCAGAGGAAGAACGCCTCGAAGAGGAAGCCCGGCTTGAAGCGGAGCGCTTGGCCGAGGAGGAGCGGCTCGCGGAGGAGGCGCGAGTCGCTGAAGAGGCGCGACTGGAGGCAGAGCGCCAAGCCGAAGCAGAGCGACTCGCCGAGGAGGCGCGGCTGGAGGAGGAGAAGAAGGCGGAGGAGGAGCGAGTCGCCGAAGAGGCGCGGCTGGAGGTAGAGCGCCAAGCCGAAGAAGCGCGGGTCGCCGAAGAGGCGCGGCTGGAGGCAGAGCGCCAAGCCGAAGAAGCACGGGTCGCCGAAGAAGCACGACTGGAGGCGGAGAGGAAGGCTGAGGAGGAGCGACTCGCGGAAGAGGCGCGATTGGAGGCGGAGCGGCAAGCCGAAGAAGCACGGGTCGCCGAAGAAGCACGACTGGAGGCGGAGAGGAAGGCTGAGGAGGAGCGACTTGCGGAAGAAGCGCGGCTAGAGGCGGAGCGCCAGGCCGAAGAAGAGCGACTGGCGGAAGAAGCGCGGTTGGAGGCGGAGAGGAAGGCTGAGGAGGAGCGAGCCGCGGAGGAAGCACGGCTGGAGGCGGAGAGGAAGGCTGAGGAGGAGCGACTCGCGGAAGAAGCGCGGCTAGAGGCAGAGCGCCAGGCCGAAGAAGCGCGACTCGCCGAGGAAGCGCGGCTGGAGGCAGAGCGCCAGGCCGAAGAAGCGCGACTCGCCGAGGAAGCACGGCAGGAAGCAGAGAGGAAGGCGGAGGAGGAGCGAGCCGCGGAGGAAGCGCGGCTGGAAGCAGAGCGCCAGGCCGAAGAAGCGCGACTCGCCGAGGAAGCACGGCAGGAAGCAGAGAGGAAGGCGGAGATGGAACGCCTCGCTGAAGAAGCGCGACTCGAAGCAGAGCGCCAGGCCGAAGCCGAGCTCCGCGCCGAAGAAGCCTCACGCCGCGCCGCCGAGCGCGCCCGCCGCGAAGCGGAGCTCCGCGCCGAGGCCGAGCTCCGGGCCCAGGACGAGATCGACCGCATCGAGCAACAGCAGAAGGCCGCGTCCTCCCGCGCCGCTGCCCTCGCCGAGGAAGCCGCCGCCAACGAGCTCGCCGCCCAGGAAGCCCAGGCCCGCATCGAGTCCCTCGCCGCCCGCGAGCGCGCCGCGCAGGCCGCCGCCCAGCGCGCCGCCGAAGCCGCCCTCCGCGCGCAGCGCGAGGCCCTCGAAGCCGAGGAGCAGGCCCAGCGCGACGCCGCCGAAGCCGAGCTCCGCGCCGCCGAAGCCGCCCGCCTCGCCCAGGCGGAGGCCGCCGCCGCCGAGGAGCGCGCCCGCGAGGCCGCTCTCCGCGCCGAACAGGAGAAGGCCGAGGCCCAGGCCCGCGCGCAGCGCGAAGCCGAGGAGGAGCTCCGCGCCACCCGCGAGCAGGCCGCCGAGGCCGAAGCCCAGGCCCAGCGCGAGCGCTCCGAGCGCGAGAAGCTGACCCGCCAACTCCAGGCGGAGAAGGAGAAGGAGCGCGCGCAGCGGGAGAAGCTGGCGCTGGAGCTGGAGGGCGAGCGCGACCGCCTCTCCTCCGAGGTCGCCCAGGAGCGCGCCCGGCTCGAGAAGGAGCTGGACCGCCGCCAGAAGCTGTCCCGCGAGCTGGAGGAGCACCGTCGCCTCACCCTGGACCTCCAGGCCGAGAAGGACTCCCTGGAGCGCGCGCTCCGCGAGGAGAAAGCGCGCGCCGCCAAGACCCTGGAGGAGGAGCGCGCCCGCCAGCAGCGCGCCCTCGACCAGGCCGTGGCCGAAGCCGGGCGCGCCCGCGCCGAGGCCGAGGCGGAGCGGCACGCGCGCGAAGCCGAGGAGCAGGCGCGCAAGGACGCCGAGGCCGCCGCCCAGAAGGCGCGCGCGGAGGCCCGCGAGGCCAACAAGCGCGCGGACCAGGCCACATTCGTCGTCCCCAGCCCGCAAGGCACCCTGGAGCGCATCGCCCGCTCCGGCATCGCGCCCAACGACAAGCTGGCCGCGGTCTTCCTCTCCCTCGTCACCGGCAAGGCCGACGTCCGCCTGGAGCTCAAGGCCGAGGACGCCCTGCGCATCCTCTGGCTCAACGGCGGAGCGCTGGCCGGCGCCCACTCCACCGTCCCGGGCGAGACGCTGCTGGACCGCGCGCGCCAGGACGGGCTGATCGACGAGCGCCAGGCCTCCGAGCTGCGCGTCCTCCACCCCTACTCCTCCGCGGAGCAGCTCTCCCTCCTCCGCGAGCGCGGCTACGTCCGCGAGTCGGAGGTCGTCCCCCTGGTGCAGCGCCACACCGAGCGCGTCGCCCTGGACGCCCTCAGCGAGCCCGGCTCCCTCTACCGCCTCTCCGCCGACGCGCCGCCGCCCGACGTGGTGCTCGCCGCCGCCACCCGCTCGCCCGCGCAGCTCCTCCTCGAGGCGCTCCGCCGCGGGCTGGACCCGGACAGGGCGCTCGCCGAGGCCGGCGGCCTGCGCGCCACGCCCATCCGCGTCCGCTCCGGGCTCGACGCCGACAAGCTGGAGCTCCCCGAACGCGAGCGCCGCCTCCTCCGCGCCGTGGACGGCGAGTCCACCGTGGAGGCGCTGGTGCTGGGCTCCGGCCTGCGCCAGGAGGCCGCCATCCGCCTCATCGCCGTCCTCAAGGTCCTCCAGGTGATCGACCTGCTGCCCGCCGCGGACGAGGCCCCCACCGCTCCCACCGAGCTGGACGCGCGCCGCCTCCAATCCAAGTACGACGAGATCCAGGACGCCGACTACTTCGTCATGCTGGGGCTCCCCCGCTCGGCCGGGCGGGACGAGGTCGACCGGGCGTTCGAGCTGCTCTCCACCGAGTTCCACCCCGTCCGCTTCGCCGGCCACCCGGACCAGGGACTGTTGCGCCGCGCGCAGTCCGTCCACGAGGCGCTCGCCGAGGCCGCCCTCGTCCTCCGCGACGACCGGCTGAGAGCTCAATACGCGAGAAATCTCGTGGACTGACGGGGAGTTGCCGCCTACATCCCCCAGCGATTACAAATACCGCCAATGCTGCGCGACATCATCATCTGGCCGGATCCGATCCTGAAGAAGCCCACGGAGCCGGTCACCGCGTTCGACGAATCCCTCCGCGCCCTGGTCGCCGACATGTTCGAGACCATGTACTCCGCGGACGGCGTCGGCCTGGCCGCCCCGCAGGTCGGCCAGCTCAAGAGCATCATCACGCTCGACACCCGGGTCCGGCAGCCGGAGTCCAAGCCGACGGCGCTGATCAACCCCGTCATCCTGAAGACGGAGGGGACCAGCTACTTCCTGGAGGGCTGCCTCTCCCTCCCCGGCGAGGCCGAGGAGATCGAGCGCGCCAAGAACGTCCGGGTCAAGTACCAGGACGTGGACGGCACCGAGCACGAGATGGACTGCGAGGGCCTGTTCGCCACCGTCGTGCAGCACGAGGCGGACCACCTCAAGGGCGTGATGCTCACGGACCACCTCTCGGTCCTCAAGCGCGAGCTGATGCGCAAGCGGATGAAGCGGATCAAGGCCAGCATGGACGCCGAGCGCGAGCGCGACTCCCGCGCCTCCCTCTAGGCGGCCCGGGTCGCCTTCGAAGGCTTCGGCAGCTTCACCCCGATCTTCGGGCACGCCGCGCTCACCACGCAGCGCTCGCACTCGGGCGCGCGCGCGAAGCACGTCCGCCGCCCGTGCCAGATCAGCAGCTGGTGCCCCTTCGCCCAGCGCTCGGGGGGGAGGAGGTCCCGCAGGTCGTCCTCCACCTTGTCCGGGTGCGTCTGGCGCGACAGCCCCATCCGCCGCGAGAGCCGGAGGATGTGCGTGTCCACCGGGAACGCCTCGTCCGTCCCCAGGTGGATGGCCACCACCCCCGCGGTCTTGTGGCCGACGCCGGGCAGCGACTCCAGCGCGTCGCGCTTCACCGGCACCTCGCCGCCGTGCTCGCGGAGGATCGACCCCGCCGCCGCGACGATGCTCCTCGCCTTCGCCCGGTACAGGCCGCAGGTGCGGATCAGCGCCTCCACCTCGGCCACCTTCGCCTTCGCGAACGCCCGCGCGTCCGGGAAGCGGCGGAACAGCGCCGGCGTCACCATGTTCACGCGCTTGTCGGTGCACTGCGCGGAGAGGATGACCGACACCAGCAGTTGCATCGGCGTGCCGTAGTCCAGCTCGATCTTCGCCTCCGGCATGTGCGCCTCCAGGCGATCGAAGATCTCCCCCGCCCGCCGGCGCTGGTCGGACTTGCTTTCGCGGCCCCGAAGCTTCACGGTGACTCGCCTTCTAGCAGGAGCAGGAACCCGGACTTCAGGAAACGCGAAATGACCGCCACGCTCCCCATCGACCTCCGCTCCGACACTGTCACCCGCCCCACCGCCGGGATGCGCAAGGCCATGGCCGAAGCGGAGGTCGGCGACGACGTCTTCGGCGACGACCCCACCGTGCGCAAGCTCCAGGACAAGGTCGCCGAGCTGCTCGGCCACCCCGCCGCCCTCTTCGTCACCTCCGGCTCCATGGCCAACCAGGTCGCCATCGGCGCGCAGCTCCGGCCGGCGGAGGAGCTCCTCGCGGAGGTCGGCAGCCACTGCCTCAACTTCGAGGGCGGCGCCTGCTCCGCGCTGTGGGGCGTCCAGCCGCGCACGCTGGAGGGCACGCGGGGCCAGCTCTCCCCCGAGCAGGTCGCCTCCGCCGTCCGCCCCGTCTCCGAGCACTTCCCGCGCACCCGCATGCTCTGCCTGGAGAACACCCACAACCGCGGCGGCGGGTCGGTCTGGCCGCTGGAACGCTTCAGCGCGGTGGTGGCCGCCGCCCGCGCCAAGGGCCTGCTGGTCCACCTGGACGGCGCGCGCCTGTTCAACGCCCAGGCCGCCTCCGGCACCCGCGCGGTGGAGTACGCGCGGCAGTGCGACACCGCCACCGTCTGCCTCTCCAAGGGCCTGGGCGCGCCGGTGGGCTCGGTGCTCTGCGGCAGCGCAGACGTCATCAAGGAGGCGCACCGCCTCCGCAAGCGCCTGGGCGGGGCGATGCGCCAGGTGGGCATCCTCGCCGCCGCCGGCCTCTACGCGCTGGAGCACCACCTGGACCGGCTGCCCGAGGACCACGAGAACGCCAAGCGCCTGGCGCGCGGGCTCGCGGGGGTCCGCGGCGTCACCGTCGACGTCGCCGCCGTGGAGACCAACCTGGTGTTCGCGGATTTCCCGATACCGGCCACCGAAGCCCTCCCGCGGCTCCGGGAGCACGGCGTGTTGGCCACGCCGGAGGGCACCCGGCCCAACAGCGTGCGGATGGTGACGCACCTCGACGTGCGGGCCGCGGACATCGACGAGGCGCTCACCAGGGTTCGTCGCGCCCTGGCGAGTTGACCAATGGAATGTTAGATGGGCGACCTTTCCCCGGGGGTTCCCATTCCATGAAGACGAAGACGTTCCTCGCCTGCTGTGCCTGCCTCTCCCTGTTCGCCTGTGCCACCACCTCCACGCCCGCGCCGGCGCCTGACAAGCCGGCCGGCGGGAAGTCCCTCTACGACCGGCTGGGCGGGATGGACGCGATCAAGGCCGTGGTGAACGACTTCATCGACACGCAGGCGTCCGACCCCAAGCTGCATCACTTCTACGAGAAGACGGACACCAAGTACCTCAAGGGCCAGATGGTCGACTTCGTTTGCCAGGCCACCGGCGGTCCCTGCAAGTACGCCGGCATGGACATGAAGGACGCCCACGACGGCCGGCACGTGCACGACGAGGACTTCAGCGAGACCGTCGGAAACCTGGTGAGCGTGCTCAACAAGTACAAGGTGCCGGAGGCGGAGCAGAAGGAGCTGCTGGCGCTGCTGGGGCCCCTCAAGCCCGACGTCGTCGAGAAGAAGTAGCCGCCTGAGGGGGCCGGCTCCGGCGATCTGGTACGCTTCCTGGCGCCTTGGTCGCGGCCCCCTTCCCCAGGCTCCTCTGGGCCCTTCCGCTGATCGCCGCCGCTTGCGCGGGCTCGCGCGAGGGGAAGATGCGCTTCGAGGAGGCCTTCCCGGCCTCGCCGCCGCCCGCTGCCGCGCCGTCGGGTGGCGCCGCCGCGAAGGAGCCCAAGGGCCCTGAGGCGGTGGGCTCGGTGGAGCTGCAGTCGGCGCTGGTGGCGTTCGGCGCCCGCGCCCGGAAGTACCGGGCCGATTCGCCCGAGGGCAGCCCGATGCCCGCGCTGGAGGTGGAGAACTGGCTCCAACTGGAGGCGGCGGTGGACACCTTCCTGGATCGCTCTCCCAGGAAGACGTCCTCCTACGACGTCATCCGGGCGCGGGTGACGATGGAGGCGGAGCTGGAGATGGACGCGCGCCGCTACGGCGACATCCCCGCCCAGCTGGCGGACGAGGTCACCGAACGCGTGGGCGGGCTGGCGGTGCGGATGGCCACGCTGCGCCGGCTGCACGTGCGCGCGCGCGAGGTGGCGCCGGAGCTGATCTGGCCGATAGAGCCGGTCACCGTCACCAGCCTCTTCGGCCGCCGGTTCCACCCCATCCTCAAGATCTACCGGCAGCACTCCGGCGTCGACCTGGCCGCGGACGTGGGCCAGACGGTGAGCGCCGCCGCCCGCGGCACCGTGCTGCGCGCGGAGTTCGCCGGCGAGGGCGGGAACCTGCTGGAGATCTCCCACGGCCCGATGATGACCACCCGCTACGAGCACCTCTCGGTGTTCCTCGTCTCGCTCGGGGAGGTGGTGCAGCAGGGGCAGCCCATCGGCCTGGCGGGCGAAAGCGGCGTCGCCACCGGCCCCCACCTCCACTTCGAGCTGTGGCGCGACGGCAAGCCGTGCGACCCGCTGGAGAGCCTGGAGCAGGCCCCGCGGACCGCATCGGCGTCGGCCACCGTGGGAGGGAGGCGGTGATGGAGGACGCGGTGGCCGCGGTGCTCGCCCGGTCGTTCCACCGCGCCCGCGCGATGCAGGCCAACGACGAGATGGCGCGGATGCGCGTGCAGGAGGGCCACGACGGGCTGGCCACCTCCTACGAGATGGTGCTCCCGGGAGAAGGCGCGGCCGAGCACCTGGTGTCCAACGTGCTCCCGCGCCTGGTGTACTTCCTGGAGTGCCGCGGTTCGCGCCTGCCGCACTGCGCGGGCGTGTTCTGCTCCATCTTCGCGGGGGAGGAGCTGTACTTCGTCCGCGCGGCGGACCTCGTCGACGAGCTTTCCAGGCTCAGCGGCCTGAGCCCGGAGCAGATGGTGGAGAAGTACGGCCGGTGACGCGCCTACAGCGTCTGCTTCAGCTCCTTGGCGGGCCGGAAGCCGATGGTCTTGGTGGCCTTCAGCTTCATCATCTCGTTGGTCTGGGGGTTGCGGATCTTCCGCGCCTTGCGGCTGCGCAGGGACCAGGTGCCGAAGCCGGGGTAGCTGAAGCGGTTGTCCTTCTTCACCGCCTTGCCGATGTGGTCGAAGGCGATCTCCAGGATCTCCGACGCGGACTTCTTGGTCAGCCGTGTCTGCTGCGCCACGGCGGCCACCAGCTCTGCCTTGGTCATTTCGGGTCCCCCTCCAGGGATTGAAACAAACGACGAGCGGCAATCGGCGGGCGGGAGGTAACAGGATGATGTGACAGATGTCAACGACAGAGGGGAAAACGTAAGCGACCAATACATGAAAATGATCGTGTCGACGTGAAATCGCGAGGAGTTTCGATCATTTGCGGCGCTCGCCAGATCGGGCCCGCTGATCGGTACAATTTACTGGTGAGCGGCGCGGCGTGGCTGGCGGTGCTGGGCGCCGTCCTCGGGTGCCGGCCGCAGGTGGCGGCGGAGCCGGCGGCGCTCGAGGCGGTGCCGGTCCAGGCGGTGGAGCTGCTCTGGGTGGATGGGTCCGCGCCGGAGGGCGGAGATGGGACGGAGGCGCGGCCCCTGAAGTCGCTCGCGGCGGCGCTGGGGAGGGCCGGGGCGCGCGTGCGCGTGCGGACGGGGATGTACCGCGGGCCGTTCGCGCTCCCGGCGGGCGCGGAGCTGGAGGGGCCCGAGTCGGCGGTGCTCTTCGTCGAGGGCGGCGAGGGCGCGGTGGTGACGGTCGCCGGGGACGGGCGGATCGCCGGGGTGTCGCTGCAGGGCGGGGCGGTCGGGCTGGTCGTCTCGGGGCGCGTCCGGGCGGAGGGCGTCCACTGGTCCGGCCAGCGCCGGGCGGCCGTCGAGGTGCGCGGGGGCGAGCTGGAGCTGTCGAGG
>DASRBA010000336.1:0-30649 GCA_035637895.1 Myxococcaceae bacterium | reverse complement strand
GGAGGCGTTCGAGCTGCTGCCCGGCGTGGGGGACGCGCTCCGCCAGCCGGACGGGATGGATGCGCTGCGCACCTGCGTGGCCCACCTCCGCCCCACCGGGGACGATCGGAAGGACCTGGCGCGGGTCACGGGGGCGATGGCGACGTTCGCGGCCGCCTGGGACCGGACCCGGCGCGGGCTGCCGCCGGTGGCCCCGGACCGAGCGCGCGGTCACGCGGAGGTCTTCCTGCGGATGGTGATCGGCGCGGACCCGTCGAAGGCCGCGGCGCGCGGGCTGGACGCGTACCTGACGGCGGTGGTCGACCACGGGCTCAACGCCTCCACCTTCACCGCGCGGGTGGTGACCTCCACGGGATCGGACCTGGTGTCCGCGCTGGTGGCGGCCGTCGGCGCGCTCAAGGGCCCGCTGCACGGCGGCGCGCCCGGGCCGGTGCTGGACATGCTGGACGCGGTGGGGGATCCGTCCGCCGCCGGCGCCTGGCTGGAGAAGGAGCTGGCGGCGAAGCGGCGCATCATGGGGATGGGGCACCGCATCTACCGGGTGCGCGACCCTCGGGCGCTGGTGCTGGAGCATGCGGTGGAGCAGTTGGAGCGGGCGGGGATGGCGACCACCCGGCTGGCGCTGGCGCGGGCCGTGGAGCGGGCGGCGGTGGGCGCGCTCGCCGCGCGGTACCCGGACCGGCCGCTGCGGGCCAACGTGGAGTTCTACACGGCGGTGCTGCTGGACGCGGTCGGCTTCTCGCGCCAGCTCTTCTCGCCCACCTTCGCCGCCTCGCGGTCGGCCGGCTGGGGCGCGCACGTGCTGGAGCAGCGGCAGTCCGGGAAGCTGATCCGCCCCAGCTCCACCTACGTCGGGCCGGTGCCGGCGGAGGGCATGGTGCCGGCGGCCTGAAGTCACCCGCCGGAGGAGCGCGGCGACGAGCGGGGCCGGTTCTCCAGGCGCCAGACGAACTGGAGGCCGGACCACGTCTCGTCGATGGCGCAGACCTTGTTGTCCACCAGGCCCTCGGGGAGGCCGACCTGGCGCGCGACGTCCTCGGTGAGGTCGGTCTTCACGCCGGAGGCCTTCTTCGGCCACGCGACCCACAGCCTCCCGGCGGGCGTGAGCCGCTTCGACGCCGGGACGAACTGCTTCTCCAACTCCGCGCGCGCCCTCACGAAGAGGACGATGACGTCCAGCGGTTGCTTCCCCTTCAGCGAGGTCGCCGTCTCCACCTCGTCCGGGAGCGCGCCGAGCGAGAATCCGGCGGGCGCGTTCACCAGGGCCAGGCGCTGCTTCTCCTTCAGGCCGAGCTTCTTGGGCAGGGGCGTCCCGGAGTATCCAGCCATGGAGCCCACTTATATGCCCCGCCTCGTCGACCTCTCGCACCCGATCTCGCCCGGGATGGTGACCTACCCGGGCCTTCCCGGGCCGGTCCTCTCCGACCACCTCACCCACGCGCAGTCCACCGCCCGCTACGCGCCGGGGACCACCTTCCACATGACGACCGCGCAGCTCGTCGGCAACACCGGCACCTACGTGGACGCGCCCGCGCACCGCTTCCCGGGCGCCGCCGACATCGCCGCCCTGCCACTGGAGCGGTTGGCCGCGCTGGAGGGCGTGGTGGTGGACGCGCCGGGACGCGCCACCGGCCCCGAGGCGTTCGCCGACGTGAGCGTCAACGGTCGCGCGGTGCTGGTGCGCACCGGCTGGTCCGCCCACTTCGGGACGGAGGCATACGGCCGCGGCCACTTCCACCTCACCGCCGCCGCCGCCGGATTCCTCCTCGCCTCGGGGGCGGCGCTGGTGGGCATCGACTCGCTCAACGTCGACGACACCGCCGGCGGCGAGCGCCCGGTGCACACGCTGCTGCTCCGCGCCGGCATCCCCATCCTCGAGCACCTCCGCGGCCTGGAGCAGCTCCCGCGCGAAGGCTTCCAGCTCCACGCCGTGCCCGCGCCCTTCCGCGGGATGACCAGCTTCCCGGTGCGCGCCTACGCCGTGGTGCCCTGAGCATCCCTCGTCATCCGCAGCTCGAAGCCGACGCCGTCCTCCAGCAGCTCCCACTTCCGGAACTTCGGGCTGGAGGTGATGCTGGACGGCCTGGAGCGGCGGCGCTCGAAGGCCGCGGCTACGACACGCCCAGCTCGCGCCGCACGGCGGTGATGAGGTGCGCCTGGAAGGTCTCCGCCATCAGGAACAGGAACTGCGCGTCCCCGAAGCACAGGCTGTCCGTGTCCGCCAGCACCACCTCGCGCTTCCCGATGTCCGAGGCGTTGACGAACGTCCCGTTGGTGGAGCCCAGGTCGCGCAGGAAGGTCTTCTCGTCCTCGCCGCGCCAGATGAGCAGCGCGTGGCGGCCGGAGACGCTCGGCTCCAGGATGGGGACGTCGGAGTCGGGGTGGCGGCCCACCACCAGCTCCTGGAAGCGGCGCGTGGGCCGGGGGGAGATCACCTGGAGGTGCTCGAAGCGCGCGGTCATCTCCAGCAGCTGCTCCGCCATCCGGTTGCGGTGCGCCATCCCCACCGTTCGCGCGCCCATGGTGTGCATGGCGATCTTCTGCAGCAGCGGGTCCGGCGGGCGCTGCACCAGCACGAACGGCCCCACCGCGGACTCGAAGTCCCCGGAGCTCAGGTTCGCCAGCTCGCGCAGCTCGCGGACCTTGGGTGCTGAGGCCACGTCCATCGCCACCCGTTCACCTTAGCCCCGAAGCCGGGAGTCCAGGAATCCGGCCACCACCGCCATGACCTTGGCCTCGACGTCCTTGGCGGTGACGCCCGCCTCCTTCATCCGCCGCGCCCCCACCTCCAGCGAGTGGTTCCCGCCCTCCACCACGGAGAGCTCGTTCGGGGCGGTCATCCGCGCGCGGACCTTCTCCAGCAGCGGGAGCGGGCAGAGCGGGTCGTCGGTCCCCTGCACGAAGAGGATGGGCGCGCGGAGCCGAACCAGCACCTCGTCGCGGAGCGTCCCGGCCGGCGAGCGCAGCGGGTAGCCGAAGCACACCAGCGCGTCCGGGGGCCGGCCGCCGGAGGCCGCCAGCGACACCGCCGCGTGACACCCCATCCGCGACCCCATGGATTTGCCCGCCAGCACGACCTTCCCGCGGTGGCCTCGGCGCGCCTTCTCCAGCGCCTCCAGGTGCGCGGCCACCAGCACGTCGGGCTTGTCGGGAGCCCTCCGCCCCGCGCGCATGTACGGGTAGTCGAAGCGGACCACCTTCCCCAGCGTCCCCAGGTGCTTCGCCCAGCGCTTCATCCAGCCGGACGTCGAGGGCGCGCCCGCGCCCGGGGCGAAGAGGATCAACATCCGCCGGAGTGTACGGCGTCATCCGAGCGGCGACAGCTCCTCGCGCGAAGCGTCGCCGCGTGCGAGTAACCGCGGCTCACGCTCGCGGCCTGCTGGCTCCGCGACAGCTCCTCGCGCGCGAAGCGTCGCCGCGTGCGAGCAACCGCGGCTCACGCTCGCGGCCTGCTGGATCCGCGACAGCCCTCGCGCGAAGCATCGCCGCGTGAGGGCTGCCGGAGTTGAGGCGCTACCGGATCCGCGACAGCTTCTCGCGGTGGCTGCGCGCCACCCTCAGCTCCGCGCCGTCGCTGAGCACCACCACCATGTCGCGCCGGCCCTGGTGACGGATCTCCCGGATGCGGGACTGGTTGACGATGGCGGAGCGGTGGATGCGGACGAAGCGGCCGGGGTCCAGCTCCACCTCCAGCTTCTGCATCGTCTCCCGGTGGAGGTACGCCTTCGTCCCCACGTGGATCTGCACGTAGTAGTCGGCGGCCTCGATCCAGTCGATCTCGTCCACGTTGACGAACACCACCCGGCCGATGTCGCGGATGGCGATCCGCCCGACGTATCCGCCGCCCTCGGCCGGCCCGCGCGCGCTCGCGCCGTCGTGGAACGAGAGCGCGGGGGGCGAAGGCAGCGGCTCCAGCTCCGCGCCGCCGCTCACCTGGCGGTAGGCGGCCAGCACGCGGTCGCTCACGTCCAGCGTGCGCGCCAGCCGGATGCGGACCTTGGCGCGGCGGACGGCGTCGAAGAAGCGGTCCTCGGCGAACGGCTTGAGCAGGTAGTCCAGGCCGTGGCCCCGCAGCGCGTCCAGCGTCTCGCGCTCGCAGTGGGCGGTGAACACCACCGCCGGCATCCCCTCGCGGGTCAGCCGCGCCGCCACCTCCAGCCCGCTCATCCCCGGCATCTGCGCGTCCAGCAGCACCAGGTCCGGCCGGTCGCGCCGCACGAAGGCCAGCGCCTCCGCCCCGGTCGACGCCTCGCCGATGACCTCCACCTCGGTGTCCTGCGCCAGCAGCAGCCGCACGCCCTCGCGCGCCGCCGCCGAGTCGTCGACGATCAGCGTCCGCACGCGCACCCGGGCGCCCGTGTGCGTCGCGGGCGCGGGCATCGGCGTGGCGTACCCCTGCAACGCCGTATTCCCGTGGGTCGCGCCATTTCCGCTGGCGCTGCTCCCTCCGAGACTGGAACTGCCACCGTTGGTGTAACTGTAACTGTGACTGTAACCGTTGCCGTTCATCTCGCTCATCAGCGCCCTCAAGCTGTGGCCCCTCAGATCGACAGGCGGTGACGAGCGTTGTTGCAGCGACTGGGCCATGGGGGTCGGAATCCCACCTGGCGTATCCTTCGGCCCAGGAGGCGCTCGACATGGCGGACGACGGCAAGGTGCAGCGGACGGAGGAGGAGTGGCGCAAGCTGCTCACCCCCGAGCAGTTCCGGGTCCTGCGCCAGAAGGGCACCGAGCGCGCCTTCACCGGCGCCTACTGGGACTCGCACGACCCGGCGATCTACGCGTGCGCGGGGTGCGGCGCGCCGCTGTTCAGCTCCGAGACGAAGTTCGACTCCGGCACCGGCTGGCCCAGCTTCACCCAGCCCATCGCCGAGGGGCGGGTGGACTCCGAGACGGACGCCTCCCACGGGATGGTCCGCACCGAGGTCACCTGCGCCCGCTGCGGCGGCCACCTCGGACACGTCTTCGACGACGGGCCGCGGCCGACCGGCCAGCGCTTCTGCATCAACTCGGCGTCGCTCCAGCAGCTCCCCGGATCGAAGGGCCGCTGAGCATCTGCTACGAATGCGGGCGTGAACGCCCCCTCGCTCCGGAAGCTGTTCGCCGTGCTCTCGTTCGCCTGCGCCGCGGCCGCGCTGGCGGAAACCCCACCTGCTCCGGCCCCGGCTCCGAAGGGGGAGCAGCGCCCGACCCTGCTGCTCCAGATCGGCTCGGGCGCGGTGGCCGCGGCGGTGACGGCGCCGGTCTCCATCTGGCTGGGGCAGTGGATGAGCTCCTGGACCGGGAGCGACCTCGGCGCGCTGCCGGCGCTGCTGCTCGCGGTGGCGCTGCCGCCGGTCGCGGTCTCGCTGGCGGGCTTCCTGATCGGCAACTGGGGAGGGCCGGAGCGCTACCACCTCAGCCCGGCGATCTGGATCACCACCGGGGTGAGCGTGGCGACGTTCGTGGTCGCCGGGTTCCTGGGGTTCAACGCCAACGAACCGGCGCAACTGGCCGCGTACACCGCCGCCGACATGGTGCTGCTCCCCGCCGCGGCGGTGACCACCTTCCAGCTCACGGCCTCGCCCGCGCCGGTGTCGCTGTCCCCGGGCGAGCCGAAGCTCCCCCGGCTCGCGTCCGTGCCCGTCGTCCGGATCCAGTTCTGATGGGAGGCCCCTCGATGTCACTGCCCAGAGCAGCAGCCGCCGTCCTCCTCCTCGCCGCCACCGCGCCGCCCGCGCGCGCCGCCTGCCCCAACCGGAGCAGCTGGCCCACCAACGGCTTCCCCTCCATCGCCGGCCAGGTGGCCATGCAGCGCCAGGCGGAGATCGCCGACCTGGAGGGCTACGCCTTCACCCTCACCGGCGCGGACGAGGAGCGGCTGGGGCTGCGCACCGACGCGCTGATCATCGTCAAGGGCGGGCAGATCCTCTACGAGCGCTACGCCCGCGGCTGGGACACGGCCAAGCCGCACATCGCCTGGTCCGCCGCCAAGAGCGTCACCAGCGCGCTGGTCGGGGTGGCGAAGATGAAGGGCGTCGTCTCCGAGGACGACAAGATCAGCAAGTACGTCACCGTCTCCAACTCCGACCCGCGCGCCTCGGACATCACCATCCGGAACCTGATGGAGTTCGGCTCCGGGTTCGACTGGAAGGAGGCGTACGAGAACGAGTCGTACCAGGTGTCGTCGGTGCTCGCGATGCTCTACGGCGTCGGCCACCGGGACGCGGTGAAGTTCGTCACCTCGCACCCGCTGCGCGACGCGCCGGGGACGAGCTGGGAATACTCCAGCGGCGACACCACCCTGCTCGCCTCGGTCATCTCCGCGGCGATGATCCCCCCGTTCGGACAGGACTTCGCCTTCGACCTCCTCTTCAACCCCATCGGGATGAAGAGCGCGGTGCTGGAGCGGGATCCGCAGGGAGGGCGCTTCGGCAGCTCGTACCTCTACGCCACCGCGCAGGACTTCGCGAAGTTCGGCTTCTTCTACCTCAACGACGGGTGCTGGGCCGGCCAGCGGATGCTCCCCGCCGGCTGGGTGGCCGCCTCCACGCAGGTGGTGGCGCCGGCGTTCAGGACGAAGGTCATCCACCCGGAGACCGAGCCCAACGGCTGGCAGTGGTGGCTCAACCAGGCGGTCCCGGAACAAAACATCAACGCGCTGCCCTGGCCCGACGTGCCGGGGGACGCGTACGCGGCCGAGGGCCACTGGGGCCAGTTCGTCATCGTCGTCCCTTCCCAGGACGTGGTGATCGTCCGCCTGGGGGACGACCGGAACGCGTTCGTGGATCTCAACTCACTGATCTCCAAGGCCCTGGTGGTGGCGCGATGAGCCGGCGAACGAAGCGGATGCTGGTGGGGGCGCTGGCGGTGGGCGCGGCGCTGGCGTGCGGCGGCGGCGCGCGCGAGTACGCCAACAACGACCTGGAGCTGGCGGCCGGCCACGCCGCGCACGACCTCTGCTCCTGCCTGTTCGTGATGAACATGCCGGAGGACTACTGCCGGGCGTGGGTGAAGGCGTCGCCCAACGTGGCGCGCTTCTCGGTGGACCAGGAGGGCAAGACGGTGGAGGCGTCCGCGTTCGTCCTGTGGGGCGCCCGCGCCGTCTACGAGGGCGAGCACCACGGCTGCTCGCTCCAGTAGGCCACCGGCCGGGCGCGCGCTTCAGTGCACGCTGGCGGGCTCGGCCGGCGTGGACGGCCGGGCGCGGTCGGCGACCTTCCCGGAGAGCTGCCGGAGGATGGCGGCGGAGAACGCCTCCAGGTCGTCCGGCTTGCGGGAGGTGATCATGTTCCCGTCCTCCACCACCTCGCGGTCCACCCAGCGCGCGCCGGCGTTGATCAGGTCCGTCTTCACCGACGGCCACGAGGTCACCATCCGGCCGTCCAGCACGTCCGCCTCCACCAGCATCCAAGGGCCGTGGCACACCGCCGCCACCGGCTTGCCGGCCATGAACAGCTCGCGGGTGAAGCCGACCATCTTGAGGCTGGTCCGCAGGTGGTCTGGCGAATAGCCGCCCGGGATGACCAGCGCGTCGAAGTCCGCCGCCTTGGCCTGGTCGATGGAGAGGTCCGGTGTCACCTTCTCCTTCCCCTTCTTCCCGGCGATCTCCCGGCCTGCCTGCAGGCCGATGACGGTCACCTGGTGCCCTGCCTGCTTCAGCTTGTCGTACGGAACGCGGAGCTCCGAGTCCTCGAACTGCTCACCCAGAATGAACGCCACCTTGGACATGAGCGCTTTCCTCCCTGCGCCAAAGCTGGGGGGAGCCTTCCGCCGCGCAACACCGGATCCGCGCGCGAGGGGCCGCTCGCCTGCACGCCGGGCGGAGGGAATGCTATAGGCCCGTCGCCATGGGAAAGATGATCATCGACGGGTTGGCCGGGCTCCGGGCGAAGGCCGGCGTGGAGCTGGGCGTCGGCGAGTGGAAGACGCTGAAGTACGAGGACATCGTGGCGTTCGCCGACGCCACCGGCGATCACCAGTGGATCCACGTCGACCGCGAGCGCTGCAAGCGCGAGTCGCCGTACGGCGCGCCCATCGCCCACGGGTACTTCACCCTCTCGCGCATCGCCGGGCTCTTCTTCGAGATGGTGGAGATCAAGGGGTTCGCCGCGGTGCTGAACTACGGGCTGAACAAGGTGCGCTTCCCGTCGCCGCTGAAGGAGGGCGCGCGCTACCGGTTGGTCGCCAAGATGGGCCAGCTGAAGGAGCTCGAGGGCGGCGGCGTCGAGGGGACCATGGGCTGCACCGTGGAGATCGAGGGCGAACCCAAGCCCGCCTGCGCGGCCGAGTCCGTGTTCCGCTACCTGGGCGGGAAGTAGGGGCCTTCGCCATGTCCAAGCTGGTGCTGATCCGCCACGGCCAGTCGCTGTGGAACCTGGAGAACCGCTTCACCGGGTGGGTCGACGTCCCGTTGACGGAGCAGGGCCGCGCCGAGGCGCGCCGGGCCGGGCAGCTGATCGCCGACGTCCAGTTCGACATCGCCTACACCTCCGCGCTCTCCCGCGCGCAGGAGACGCTGGCGCTGGTGCTGGAGGCCGCCGGGCAGCGCCCGCCCATCATCCGCGACCAGGCGCTCAACGAGCGTCACTACGGCGACCTCCAGGGCCTGAACAAGGCGGACACCGCCAAGCGCTACGGCGACGACCAGGTCAAGCTGTGGCGCCGCTCCTACGACGTCGCCCCGCCCAACGGCGAGTCGCTGGAGCTCACCGCCAAGCGGACGCTCCCCTTCTACGACCGCGCCATCGCCGGCGACCTCCGGCAGGGGAAGCACGTGCTGGTGGTCGCGCACGGGAACTCCAACCGCTCCATCGTGATGCAGTTGGACAAGCTCACCCGCGAGCAGGTGGTGGCGCTGGAGCTGGGGACCGGCGTCCCGCTCGTGTACGAGGTCAACGCGGACGGGACGGTGGCGTCGAAGCAGGTCCGCTCCGGTGGGGCTTGATGTCCGCGCGGAGATCGAGGGCATCGCGCGCCGCTTCCGGGCGGAAGGCGACGCCGGGCGCGCGGCGGCCGAGCGCGCCTACCTGAAGTCGGAGCTGAAGTTCCACGGCGTGGGGATGCCGGGCGTGCGCGCGGCGGCGAAGGAGCTGCTGGCCCGGCACCCCGGTGTGACACGCCAGGAGCTCCGCGCGCTGGTGGACGCGGCGTACCGGACGGACTTCCACGACCTCCGGTCCGCGGCCATCGCGGTGATGGAGAAGCGGGTCCGGCTGCTGGAGAAGGCGGACCTGCCCTGGCTGATCGAGCTGGTGCGGGTGTCCGCCAACTGGGCGCACGTGGACTGGCTGGCGGTGAAGATGGTGGGGCCGGTGGTGGGGTCGGACGCGAAGGAGCTCGCCCGCTGGGCGAAGGACGCGCCGTCGTTCTGGGTGCGGCGGACCGCGCTGCTCGCCCAGCTCGACGAGCTGCGCGGCGGCCGCGGGGACTTCCAGCTGTTCGCGCGGATCGCCGCCCCCATGCTGGGCGAAAAGGAGCTCTTCATCCGCAAGGCCATCGGCTGGGTGCTGCGCGAGGTGTCGAAGAAGCGGCCGGAGCTGGTGTTCGACTTCCTGAAGGCCCACGAGGGCGAACCGTCCGGGCTCACCTTCCGCGAGGCGTCGAAGTACCTGCCGCCGGCGATGCAGAAGACCTTGAAAGGCGCCGGTCGCGCGGGAAGTCCATCCGCACCCGATCCGGAGGGAGGCCCGCCTCCACCGCGCCGGCCAGGACGTTGAACGCGTAGCGGCCGGGGTACTGGTAGCTCATCACCAGCGCTGCGGGCCGATCCGGGCTCATGGGGTGTTCTCTACCCTTGTTCGCGTCGAGAAAAAATTCAGCCGCTCGCGCCCGCGTGCCGGAAGAATTTTCCCCGCCGCGACGGCCAGTGTTCTCGGCCCGGAAGTCCCCGGTGGAAAACTCGATCTCCGACGCCTGCCACCACACCGGGGGTGCGTGGAAACACTGCACTTTCTTCGGGCGCACGGGGCGCCGCCGAGGAGCGGGTCGCGTGGCACACGACTTGTACTCAGGGGCGGCGATTCCAGCACCGCCACCTCCTCGTTCTTGTTCTTGCCATGGCCGAGCTCGACTCCACCCTTCCTCTCTCTTCCCATTCCTCCGCCGCGGCGCACGCGCCCGCTTGGCTGGAGACGGCGGCGCTCACCGCCCTGGCGCTGACCGCCGGGGCGCTGGTGGGCGGTCGAGACGCGCTGGTGCTCCGGCCCGAGCTGGCCTGGCTCGCGCTCGCGCCGCTCCTGGCCGGCCTGCGCTCCGGCCCCGGTCACGGCGTGGCGTGCGCCGCCGCCCAGGCCGGGGCGTTGCTCGCGGCCGCCCACTGGGGCAACGCCGTCGCGGAGGTGTCCCTGGGGCAGCTCGCGCTGGCGTGGGTGATCGCCGGACTCCTCGCCGGCTGGTTCCGCGACGCGTGGATGCGCCGGCTTGGACAGGCCGAGGCCCAGGAGACCAGCCTGCGCGGGCAACTGGATGTGCTGGCGCGCGGCTACCGCGCCCTCCGCGCCTCCCACGAGCGCCTCAAGCGCGAGGGCGCGGATCGCGCGCGGCGCGACCGGCGAGCGCGGCCGGGTGGCTGGAGCCAGCTGATCGCGCGTTCGGAGCCGAGGTGCAGGTGTGCTCGCCGCGGCGGACCGGCGAGGCGTGGACCGGGCCGTGGTAGACCCGGCTCCCATGGCTGAACCCGCTCCCCGCTCGCACGGCCGCGCCGCCTTCCTCTTCATCACCGTCGCGCTGGACATGCTGTCGCTGGGCGTCTCCATCCCGGTGATGCCCAGCTGGTGAAGCAGCTCGAGGCGGTCGCCGCGGCCTGATAGCGGGGCGATCACCGGCGCTCGAGAGCGGAGGGAAACGCCTACCCCGCGTCGACGTCGCGCTCGCCGAGGAACGAGACGTCCGGAGCGCGGCGTGGAGCGCCCTCGCGCCGGCGGAGCCCGCACTCCGAGCGGAGGAGATGAACACCGACATCATCTCGAGACGAGGTCCCCCTGTCCTGGCCATGCCCAGACAGCGCCACACCTTGCCATCGAGGGCGTCGCCGCCAGGGTTGCGATTGACCCACCCGCGCACCTCGAGGCGGCGCCCGTTTTTCCATGGTTCGCAGGACCCGCCCTGTATTCGCTACCAATAAATCGGTATGATCGGCGTATCTTGCAGGGGGCCAAGATGAAACAATGGTTCATGCTCGCCGGGGCCTTCCTGCTCGGCGGTTGTCAAGTCACGGAGAGTCATCCTGGATCCGGCCAGCTGGCGCTGCAGGGATCCCTGGAGCACCCCTGGACGCCAGTTGACGAGTCACTCAGGGCGCCCGTCTGGATGGGGGACGACGACGTCGGCGCGCTGGTGATGCCGATGTTCCGGGGCTCCGCGGTGGCGCTCGAGGACTACGTGTTCACGCCGCCCGACGGCGACTGCGCGAACACCCGCGGGACCCTCCGGATCGACTGGAACCGCCACGCCAACACGGTGCGATATCAGATCAAATACAAGAAGGTCCCGGTCCATCCGGTGGTGCACCGCACCGAGGGGGTCGACTGGTTCCCCAACTCCGTCTGGGCCGGACCCAAGGAGATCGAGGACGGGGCCTACCGGATGTGGACCGTCCTGGGGGCCCTGAGCGTCTCCAGGATGTTTTATTACGACGCCCAGACCTTTCTCTTCGTGGGCAGCGAGCTCGACTTCCCGGGTGGACAGCCCCCGGGGACCATCCCCGTCCCCATTCCAGTGTTCATCTTGTTCTCGACGAAGCTGATGTACCCCAACCCGGACGGGTCGCTGTTTCATGAGTTCACCGTGGCGTACGACAACGTGACCAACGAGGGCGGCGCCTACACGTACATCGAGGGCACCTACATCCCGCTCGACCTCTGCCAGGGCAACCCGGTCCAGGCGACGCTGGGCCAGCTCCGCACCTGGTTCGGCCCCTGGGAGAACGGTCCTCCCATCTCCTGGAAGGACGTCCTCAAGCGGGGGCCGGGGTTCCACGGCACGCTCGACGAGAACCTGCCGTTCCCGGACACCCAGGGGTTCGCGCCCTACGGAGCCCCGGGCGTCTCGGTCATGGGGAACGAGCCGATGTTCAAAGGCGGGGTCCCCAGCGGCTACCGCAACGACCTGGCCTCGAACATCCTCCAGGTCGCCCCCGGGATTCGCCCCCTGGAAGGCGGGGGCAACGGGCCCCACTGCAGCTCCTTCCTCGTCGACCCACACATCACCGGACCCAACATCTGCCAGCACGCGGCGCCGCAGCAGCTGTGGGGCGGAGGTGCGCGATGAGGAAGCTCATCCTCGTGTCGATGGCGGCGGTCCTCGGGATGGCGCTCGCCGACCGCAGCCTCTCCGACGAGCTGCGCGAGACCTACGACCCGTCGATCCGCACCACCGACGCCGTCGAGTTCCCCGAGCGCATCGGGGACCGGGGGGACCCCGACGCGGGGCGGGCCGCCTTCGGCATCGGGGCGGACGGCGTCACGCAGGACCCGACCGAAGCGCTCTTCCAGGGCCAGTCGCTGGTCGCCGGGCAGGTCGTGAGCAACGGCACCACCTGCGCCACCTGCCACCGGACGGAGCCCGGGCTCTTCCTCGGGCTGCCGCCGCTGCCGCTGTCCGCCACCATCCCGCCCACCGACGTGATCTTCACCGGCCGGGGGGCGGACAACGGGACCGAGCCGCTGGGGCTCGCCGTCTTCGACCAGTTCGGCCTCCTCCACCACCGCCCGACCCGCCTCAACCCCCTGCTGCCCAACACCCTCCCCAAGGAGCTGTTCTTCTGGCGGAAGACCACCCGGCTGATCAACACCGTGTTCACCCACGGCTTCCTCAACGAGGGCCGCATGCGCGAGCTGGTGGAGACCTCTCGCGGCGCGGTCTTCACCCACACCCAGTCCGGCGACCTGCGCTTCGACGACCTGGTTCCCCGGCAGAAGCTGCTCGACATCAGCCGCTTCATGGAGGAGCAGATCTTCCCCTCGGAGCTGCGCGCCCTGCTGGACCCCAACGACCCGATGTACCCCACCCTGGTGCGCGATCCGTTCGCCACGGTCCACCCCACCACCGGGCAGGAGCGCCTGGGCCAGGCGGTGTTCCGGAGCTCCTGCATGGACTGCCACAACATGCCCAACGTGTTCAGCAACGTGACGCACCGGAACAATCCGCCGGGCTCCAGCCCGCCTCCGTACGGGGAGACCTTCGACATCGGCATCGCCCAGCGCAACGCGCTCGGCCTCGAGTTCCGCTTCTTCGACACGACCACCGGCCAGCGGGTCCCCATCGTGCTGCCCCTGGCCGCCCAGGACGGGACGACGGTCAACGTCACCGTGGTGGACGACGTGGGGCTGGCCGCGGCCACCGGGCGTTACGAGGACCTGCACCGGTTCAAGGTGCCCCAGCTCCGGCGCATCTCGCAGCTCGGCCCCTACTTCCACGACAACTCCTCCGCCACGCTGGAGGAGGTCGTCGATTACTTCAACGGCCCGGTCTACAACGCGTCTCCGGACGGGCGCCGCCACCCCATCCACCTCTCCGCCGCGGAGCGGGACGCGCTCCTGGCGTTTCTGCGAATCCTCTGATCGCCTAGAATCCCCTCGTTCCCTCCCGGGGGGGAGATGGGCCCACCGACCCCTGAAGCGCTGCTGGACCTGTGGAAGACGATCGCCGATCCCCAGCGCTCCTCCGCGGAGATCGCGGAGGCCTTGGCGCGCGGCGCGACCGGGTGGCTGGGGGACGTGGTGGCGGTCCGGTTCCGCGTCCCGGCTCCGGTCGGGGCGTGGGAGGCGATCCGGGTCGGCCCCGGGGACCTGGGTCCCCTCCGGACCAGCGCTCCGCGGGGGTCCTCCGCCGAGGCCGCCTGGCTGAAGGCGGTCGAGGTGGACGTGGACCAGTTGGCCGATCTGCTCACCCTCCCCTTGACCGCCTCGGGCGAGGTGCTGGGCACCCTGGCGGTGGGCCGGTCCCGCTCCGCCGGCGGGAAGCCGTTCAGCGCGGACGAGAAGGCCCTGGCGCAGCGGCTCGCCGAGGGCGCCGCGGGCGCGATGGACGGCGCGCTGGTCCGCGCCCGCGAGCGGTGGATGCACCTGTGGTTCGAGAGCTGCCCCTCGGTCATCTTCTACAAGGACGAGGCGCTCCAGTACCGCTTCGTCAACGAAGGGTTCCTCAAGCTCTCCCCCCCGCGGGAGAAGGTCCTCGCCAGCACGGACGCCGACCTGTTTCCCCCCGAGGTGGCGGCCTACTTCGCCACCGTCGACCGGCAGATCCTGCAGAGCGGGCAGAAGGCGGTGAACACCGACAAGATCGTCGTCCACGGGGACATGACGGTCCGGCTGGCCCTGAAGTTTCCGATCAAGGACGAGGCCGGCAAGGTGGTCGGGGTGGGGGGGAACGTCACCCAGATCCCGGACATCGGGCTCTCCAGCCAGGCGATCAAGGCGGGCGAGGAGGTGATCAACTTCGTCACCGATCCGCTGCCCGGCCTGATCTCCTGCTTCTCCACCGAGCAGCGGATCCGGTTCGCCAACCTGGGGCACGAGGCGTGGTTGGGGATGCCCCGGCTGGAGATGATCGGCAAGACCATGAAGGAGGTCTTCGGGGAGCCGTCCTACGCCCAGATGCGCCCCCACATGGAGCTGGCGCTGAAGGGGGAGCGCTGCGCCTTCGACCTCGAGCTCCGCCACTCCGACGGCACGGTGCGCCAGACGACGGTGACCCTGGCCCCGCAGCTCGGCCTCCTCCGGGAGGTGAACAGCGTGGTCTGCTTCATCGTCGACCGGACCGAGGAGAAGCGGACCGAGGAGCGCGTCCGCTTCCTGGCCGAGAGCGGGAGCCTCTTCGGCGCCTCCCTCGACCTCTCGTCGATCGTGAAGAACATCGCGGCGCTCGCGGTCCCCCGGCTGGCGGACTGGTGCGCGGTGGAGGTCCGCCCGGGAGAGGGGTGGAGCGAGCAGGTGGTGGTCTCGCACGTCGATCCCGGGAAGAGCGAGAGCGCCGGCCGGCTGTACCTGTGGCTGTCGGGCCAGGAAGACCGGCCGCTGCACGTCGCCAGGGTCCTGCAGACCGGGAGGCCGGAGCTGGTGCCGGAGCTCACCGAACCACAGCAGGCGGTGACGGATCCGGAGGCGCTCCGCCTGCTCCGGGAGGTGGGGCTGTCCTCCGCGATGGTGATCCCCCTCAGCACCCGGATGAGGACCATCGGCGCGATCACCCTGGTGGGCCTGAAGGCGCGGCGCCGGTACGACCATCCCGACCTGGCCCACGCCGAGGAGCTGGCGCGCCGCGCCGGCCTGGCGATGGACAACGCGCGGCTCTACAAGGAGGTGCAGGCGGCGGTCGAGCTCCGCGACCAGTTCCTGGCGGTGGCCGGCCACGAGCTGCGCACCCCGCTGGCCGCGCTCTCGCTGCTCCTGGACACCCTGATCATGGAGACCAACGCGCTCGGCAAGGCGACGCCGGTCCCGGCGCTGGAGCGCTTCCAGCACCTCGCCGGGCGGGCGATCCATCACTCCGAGCGCCTGGGGCGGCTGATCGGCCAGCTGCTGGACGTCTCGCGGATCCAGATGCGCCGGCTGGAGATGCAGCCCGAGATGGTCGACCTGGGGAAGCTGGTGGAGGAGGTGACGACCCGGTACGCCGACCAGGCGGCCCAGGCCCAGTGCCCCCTCGAGGTGCACATCCAGCCGGAGCCAATCGTCGGCTACTGGGACCCGCTCAAGCTGGACCAGGTGACGACCAACCTGCTCACCAACGCCCTCAAGTACGGGGCCGGCAAGCCGGTGCAGGTCTCGGTCACCGCGGCCGGAGGGAAGGCCGCCCTCAGCGTGAGGGACCACGGGATCGGGATCTCCCCGGCGGACCAGGAGCGCATCTTCGGACGCTTCGAGCGGGCCGTGTCCCAGCGCCACTACGGCGGGCTGGGGCTGGGGCTGTGGATCACCAAGCAGGCGCTGGAGCTGATGGGCGGCACCATCCGGGTGCAGAGCACGCCCAACGTGGAGACGCTCTTCGTGGCGGAGCTGCCCCTCCGCTCCGGGACCTAGCGGCGCCCGCTACTGCGCCCCGGCGCTCTGGTCCGCCGCGCCGCCGCCCAGCGAGACGGACGGCGCCGGCTCCGCGGCGACCGGAGGAGGCGGCGGCAACCGGCGCTCGGGGACCACCACCGGCGGCGGCACCGGGCACTTCGTGCACGGCCCCATCAGCGGGACCATCAGCACCTGGGAGAGGCGGAGGAAGTTGCTCTTCAGGCCGTTCCGCTTGCGCAGGAGCGCCACCGAGCTGCCGTAGCGCGCCGCGATGCCGCCCAGCGTGTCGCCCCGCCTCACCCGGTGCATCCGCACGTTCTGCTCCGGCCGCATCGCCAGCAGCGGCGCCACCCGACGGCCCAGCTCCTGCGCGCGGGGGGCGAAGAAGCGCACGTGGAGGTGGTCCCGGTGCCGCCGCGCGTGCTGCACCAGTGGAGTCGGCCCGTTGAACAGCGAGTCCAGCCAGCCCTTGTCCTCGCCGCTCTTCAGCGCGGCGTCGTAGAGGACCTTCTGCACCCGCTTGTCCAGCAGCACCATCTGGACGTCGGTCCGGGTGACCAGCGCCTTCAGCAGCGCCCAGGTCTTCTGCTTGTCGATGTACCGCTCGCGCTCCCGCGCCCGCACCGGCTCCGCGGACGGGTAGTAGAAGGCCAGGTCCACGTCCCGCCCGTTCTGGTGGCTCTTGTGCGGCCGCAGCCAGCCGCCCTCCCTGGCGCTGATCTGGTTCACCCGCAGCGGGGGCGCGTCCGGGAACTGCTCCCGCACCACCTTCACCGCGGTGATGACCGCCTCGACCGTCTCGCGCGTGGCGTACGACTTCTCCGGATCCACCACCACCCACCCGTCGCCGTCCGGGAAGCGCTCGCCGTTCACCAGCCGCCCCTCGTCGGTGAAGCCGATGGAGATGGACCCCAGCGACTCCGGGGAGTCCTTCCACATCCGCTGCAGCTCCGCGTCCGGGAGGTCCGCCGTGTACCGGATCTCCGGCGTGCCCGGCGGCACCGCCACGTCGTGGGACTCGCCCTCGTCCGCGGACGGCACCCCGGCCAGCTCGTCGTCGTCGGACGCGCCCGTCCCGTCGTCGTACCCGGAGGCCTCGTCCTCCGCCGCCTGCGCCGCGAGCTCTTCCGCCGCCTGGGCCGCCGCCGCCTCCGCCGTGTCGCGCGCGTGCGCGTCCGCGATCTCCGCCGCGGTGGGCAGCCGCTCCGGCGCCGCCAGCGGTCCGGGCGCGTGCGCCGCGCGCAACAGGGTGCAACCGGCCGCGAGGAAGACCAGGGCGGGAAGGAGGCTCGCGAGTCTCGACATGTCGCTTGGGTGCTCCGGGAAATTGCGCCAGCAACGCGCGGAGGGCCCCGCGCAATCCGAACTCGGCTCGACCGGGCCCGGACTGTACCTCGCCCCGCCGGGGCCCGCCCCTTTCCCGCGGCCACCTTTCGGCGCCTGACGGCCCGCCGGACGTGCCCGGCGAGCCGCGGACCTACATGCACGCACGCCGCCCCGCTCCGCCGGCTCCGGCCCGTTACTTGGCGCTTCCGCCTTCGGCCGCGCGATGGATGGCCTTGCGGATGCGCGGGTACGTCCCGCACCGGCACAGGTTCCCGCTCATCGCGGTGTTGATGTCGTCGTCCGACGGGTGCGGGTTGTGCGCCAGCAGCGCCGACGCGGACATGATCTGCCCGCTCTGGCAGTAGCCGCACTGGGGGACGCCCTCCGCCACCCAGGCCGCCTGGACCGGGTGCAGCGCCTCCGGCGTGCCCAGGCCCTCGATGGTGGTGACCGACTTCCCGGACACCTCCGAGATGGGGAGGATGCAGGTGCGCACGGCGTTCCCGTCCAGGTGCACGGTGCAGGCGCCGCACTGGGCCATCCCGCACCCGAACTTGGTGCCGGTCATCCCCAGCACGTCCCGCAGCACCCAGAGCAGCGGCATCTCTTCCGGAACGTCCACCGTCTTCCGGACGCCGTTCAACGTGAAGGTCGTCGACATGGGCTCCCGTCCATGGACGCGCCCAAGGAGGGACGGCGCGCCACCGTGGCGGCAGAGCCTACACCCAGGCGGGGTCGGTCTGCTCGCTTCCGCGCGGCGCCGGGAAACCCGTGGGAACACCCGCGACGCACATTTCTCTGGCGCGCCGTGCCGCCTGTTGCTCCGCTCGCCGACATATGGACACCACCCCGCCGCTGGTCCTCCCCTTCGGCGACCTGTCGCGCGCCTCGCTCCCCGTCGCCGGCGGGAAGGCGGCCTCGCTGGGCGAGATGACCCGCGCCGGGTTCCCCGTCCCTCCGGGCTTCTGCGTCACCACCGCCGCCTACCAGCTCGCCGCCGGGCAGAGCGGGCTGGCCGCGGTGCTCAAGGAGCTGGAGGGCGTGCCGGGGACGGAGCTGGCGGCGCTGTCGGCGCTGGCGGAGAAGGCCCGCGCGGCGCTGCGCGGGGCGGAGGTGCCGGAGGCGGTGCGCGCGGCGTGCACGGCGGCGTACCGGGCGATCGCCGGGCCGGGCATGGACGCGCCCGTGGCGGTACGCTCGTCCGCCACCGCCGAGGACCTCCCCGACGCGTCCTTCGCCGGCCAGCACGAGACGCTGCTCAACGTGGTGGGAGAGAAGGCGCTGCTGGACGCGGTGCGCGAGTGCTGGTCCTCGCTGTTCACGGAGCGTGCGGTGGTCTACCGCGCCCAGCGAAACATCCACCACGGCTCGGTCTTCCTCGCCGTCGCCGTGCAGCGGATGGTGGACGCGGCGGTGGCGGGGGTGATGTTCACCGCCAACCCCATCACCGGGCGGCGGACGGAGGTGGTCGTCGACGCCAGCCCGGGACTGGGCGAGGCCATCGTCTCCGGCGCGGTGAACCCGGACCACTTCGTGCTGGCGCGCGAGGGGCGGAGGGTGGTGGAGCGGCGGCTGGGCGACAAGGCCCTGCGCATCGAGTCGGTGCCCGGCGGCGGGACGCGCCAGGTGCGCTCGGCGGGCGGCGCGGCGGAGGCGTGCGTCACCGACGCGGAGCTGGCGGCGCTGTGCGAGCTGGGCGAGAAGGCGGAGGCGCACTACGGCTCACCGCAGGACCTGGAGTGGGCCCTGGATCGCCAGCGGCGGCCGCTGCTGCTGCAGAGCCGGCCCATCACCACCCTGTACCCGCTGGAGAAGCGCGAGGGGCCCGTTACCGCGTACTTCAGCGTCAACGTGGCGCAGGGCGTGTTCGGGCCGTTCACGCCGATGGGCATCCAGGCGTTCAAGCTGCTGGGGACCAGCGTGGCCACGCTGCTCGGGATGCCGCCCGCGGACCCGCTGAAGGGCCCTTCGCCGATGTACGTGGCCGGCGAGCGGCTGTGGTTCGACATGAGCACCCCGCTCCGCACCAACCTCGGGCGGACGCTGGCCCAGTTCGCCGTCGCCCGGATGGAGGCGCGGACGCTGCCGGTGGTGAAGGCGCTGCTGGAGGACCCGCGCTTCTCGGTCCGGCCGGCGTCGAGGGGAGCCATCGCGGGCGCGGTCGCGCGGATCGTCTTCCGGGCGAAGGCGCCGGTGGCCCTCCTGCGCGGGTTGATCTCGCCCTCCCGCGCGCGCGCCGTCGCCCAGCGGACCATCGCGGAGCAGCTCCGGCAGGGCGACGTGCCGGCCGGCGCCACGCCCGCGGAGAAGCTGGACGCGCTGGTGCGGATGCTCACCACCGTGGCGCCGCTGATGATGGGGAGGGTGATGCCCGCGGCGCTGATCGGGATGGGCGGCATCGCGGTGTCGCGACGGCTGCTGGGGCCGCTCGCCTCGCGCGCGGAGATCGACGGCGCGCTGCGCGCGCTCCCCCACAACCCGACGACGGAGATGGACCTGGAGCTGTGGGGCGTGGCGGACGAGATCGCCCGGTCGGGAGACTCGGAAGCCCGGCTGGTGTTCCGCGACCATCGCCCGGCGGAGCTGGCGCGCCGCTACCAGGCGCGCGCGCTGCCGAAGGTGGTGCTGGAGACGATGGACCGGTTCCTGGCGAAGTACGGCGCGCGCGCGGTGGCGGAGATCGACCTGGGGGTCGCCCGCTGGCGCGAGGACCCGACGCACCTGCTGGGGAGCGTGGCGAACTACCTGGTGCTCCGCGAGCAGCCCGGCGCGGTGCCGCCCGACGAGCAGTTCCGCCGCGCCTCGCGGGAGGCGGAGACCACCGTGGCCGCGCTGGTCGACCGCGCCGAGCGCGCCGGCGAGTGGAAGGGGACGCTGGTGAAGTTCGCCCTCTCGCGGGTGCGGGAGCTGGCCGGCCTGCGCGAGCTGATCAAGTTCGCCTTCGTGCAGGTCCTCGCCAGGGGGCGGGCGCTGGTGCTCGACGTGGGCGCGGCGCTGGTGAAGGGCGGGAGGCTGGACGCGGCGGAGGACGCGGTGTTCCTGGACGTGAAGGAGCTGCGGCGGTCGCTGGCGGGCGAGGACCTGCGGGCGCTGGTGAAGGAGCGGAAGGCCGCGCGCGCGCGCGAGCAGGGCCGCCGCCACATCCCGCGGGTGATGCTCTCCGACGGCACGGACGTGGAGGCCACCCTGCCGCGACCCGAGGGGCTGGTGGGCACCGCCGCCTCCGCCGGGACGGTCACCGCCGTGGCGCGGGTGGTGATGGATCCGGTGGGGGCCAAGCTGGAGCCGGGGGAGATCCTGGTCGCGCCCTCCACGGACCCGGGCTGGACGCCGCTCTTCCTCACCGCCGCCGGGCTGGTGATGGAGATGGGCGGCGCCATGTCCCACGGCGCGGTGGTCGCCCGGGAGTACGGCATCCCCGCCGTGGTGGGTGTGGCCAACGCCACCACCGCCATCCAGACGGGGCAGAAGATCACCGTCGACGGTGGCGCGGGGGTGGTGTCACTTGCGTGAAATGGCCGCTTCGGGGCAGTAATAGAAGGGCGATGAGCGAGCCGATCTTCCAAGCGTTCCTGGTCCAGCCGCAGCGGCGGAAGGCGCCGTGGGTGGCGGTGGTGGTGGGATTGGCGCTCACCGCGGGAGCCGTCCGGCTGGTGACCACCACGGACGGCACCAACATCGTGACCCCGCACGGCATCCGGACCGTGAAAGAGGGGATGAGCAGGCCGGAGGTCAACCACCTCCTCGGCAAGCCGTTCGCGCTCGCGGATTCGCGCAACGGGATGGACTGCTACCGCTACGGGTACCCCAACATGGAGAACCCCAGCTTCGTCGTGTACTCCCTCTGCTACGAGGAGATGCGGCTGCGCGACATCTCGGAGCAGCGGTACACCGCGTGGACCGTGTCCGACGACGGCTCGCAGCTGACGCCGGCCGGGCAGCGCTAGCCCTGGGCGAGTCAGCCGGCCAGTCCCAGGGCGTGGACCGCCCAGCCGATCCCCGCGCCCCCCAGCACCAGCCAGGTCGCGTTCGGCTTGAAGCGGACCAGCAGGAGCGCCGCCACCGCGGCGAGCCCGACGGTCGGAGCGTCGATCAGCGCGGTGCGACCCAGCTGGAACGTCACCAGCGCCATCAGCGCCAGCGAGGCGACGTTGACCCCGTCGAGGAAAGCGCCTGCCAGGCGGGAGGCCCGGAGCCGGGGAATGAGCGGCCCGCTCACCGCCACGAAGGCGAACGCGGGGAGGAAGATCCCGGCCGTCGCCACCAGCGCTCCGCTCGGCCCGGCCAGCACGTACCCGATGAACGTCGCCGTCGTGAACACCGGGCCCGGCGTGACCTGCCCGACGGCGATGGCGTCGATGAGCTGCGCCTCCGTCAGCCAGCCGAGCCGCTCCACGAGGTCGGCGCGCAAGAAGGCCAGCAGCACGTAGCCGCTGCCGAACAGCACCGCCCCGGTCTTCAGGAAGACCCAGAAGAGGCGCGGCAGCGTGACGGCGCTCGCGGCCGCGGAACCGGCGATCACGGGGGCGAGCGCGACCAGCGGGGGGGCGCCACCCCTGGCACCTGGCCGGGCCGGCTGCGCGACCCGAGCGGCGATCATGGCCGCCGCGCCCGCGCCGAACAGCACCGCCAGCTCGTTCACGCCGAGGGCGGCGGCGATGACGGAGAGGACCGCCAGCCCGCGCAGGCGCATCGTCCGGGCAGCCTTGGGCACGAGGTTCCAGATCGCCTGGAGGACGACGGCGAGGATGACGGGCTTCACCCCGTAGAGGAGCCACGCCGCCGTGGGGACCGACCCGAAGCGCAGGTAGACCCAGCCCAGCGCCCCGGTCATCAGCATCGCCGGCAGGATGAAGGACGCGCCCGCGACGACGAGCCCCGGCACGCCGCGGCGCTCCCTGCCGACGTGGATCGCCATCTCCGTCGAGTTCGGGCCAGGGATGAGGTTGGTGGCGCCGAGGAGGTCGAGGAACTGCTCCCCGGAGAGCCACTTGCGGCGGCGGACGACCTCATCCTCCATCATCGCGATGTGCGCCGCCGGGCCGCCGAATGCGATCGTCCCCAGCCGGAGGAACAGCAACGCCAGCTCGCGGAGGCTGGTCCTGTCCGGCCCGTCCGGGTCGCCTCGCTTCACCTCTCCCGCCGGCATCGGGAGGAGGCTATTTCATGGCGGGGTGAACATGGCGAGCGGTGATATGCGGAGCGCCGGATGGACCTGAAAGACCCCGGGCTCCTCATCAATCGGGAGCTGTCCTGGCTGGCCTTCAACGAGCGCGTCCTCGAACAAGCGCGCGACTCGTCGCTGCCGATCCTGGAGCGGTTGCGGTTCTTCGGGATCTTCTCCAGCAACCTGGACGAGTACTTCATGATCCACGTCGCCGGCCTCCGGCGGAGGATGCTGGCCGGCGACGAAGCGCGCTCCCAGGACGGCCTGACGGCGGCGCAGCAATTCCAGGCGGTCTCGGAGCGGATCCATGCCGGGACGAAGCGCTGGGACCAGGTCTGGCGGGAGGACCTCCTCCTCCGGCTCGAGGCTTCCGGCCTGTCCATCTTCGACCCGCGGACCGCCGGCCCCGGTCCGCGGTCCACCGCCCACCAGCACTTCGCCTCCACCGTGCTCCAGGCGCTCACGCCGGCGATCGTGGCACCGGGGCGGCCGCTCCCGGACCTCACCGACCTCACTCTCTACGTGGCGGTGCTGTTCAGCCCCGGGGGCCCGGGGGAGAGGCGCTCGTTGGGGCTGGTGCAGGTGCCGCCCACGCTGCCGCGGCTGATCGGCATGCAGGACCGGTTCGTCTTCGTCGAGCACCTGGTGGCCGCGTTCGCCGCGGAGCTCTTCCGCAGGCGCGTGGACCACGCCACCGCCTTCCGCGTCACCCGGGATCGGGACCTCGATCTGGACACCGTGGACGTGGGCGATCTGCCTTCCCTCATCGGCGAAGAGTCCTGGCGGCGGCCGGAGCGCGCCCCGGCCGTGCGCCTGGAGATCGAGCCTTCCACTCCGCCGGAAGTGGCGGAGGCCTTGACCCGGGCCCTGGGGGTCTCCGCTCCGGACCTCTACCAGCCCTCCGGGCCGCTCCAGGGAGCGGACCTCACCACCTGGGCCGCCCGGCTCCCGCGGCCCGAGCTGCGCGTCCGCCCGTACGTGCCGGTGATCCCACCCGAGGCCGAGCGCGCGGAGAGCATCTTCCAGCTGCTGGACCGCGGGGACCTCCTGCTCCACCACCCCTACGAGTCGTTCGAGCCCGTGGTGCGCTTCATCGAGGAAGCCAGCCGGGACCCGGACGTGGTGTCGATCGAGCAGACCCTGTACCGGACGGGGGACGACCCGCGCATCCCGCGGGCGCTCTCCAGAGCGGCGGAGCGCGGGAAGGCGGTGACGGTGGTGGTGGAGCTCAAGGCGCGGCTGGACGAGGCCACCAACGTCGCCCTGGCCCGGAAGCTGGCGGAGAGCGGCGTGCGGGTGACCAACGGGCTCACCGGGCTGAAGGTCCACTGCAAGCTGACCGTGGTCAGCCGCCGCGAGGGGAGCGCGATCCGGCGCTACGCCCACCTGGGCACCGGCAACTACAACCCCGAGACCGCGCGGATCTACACGGACCTGTCGTACCTCACCGCGCAACAACCGCTGGCCGAGGACGTCAGCTCGGTGTTCGGCTCCCTCACCGGCCGCGTGCCGTTCCCGCGGTGGAACAAGATCGTCGCCTCACCCCTGCAGCTCAGGCACCGGCTGGTGGAGCGGATCGACCAGGAGGCGCTGCGCGGGGAGGGCGGGAGGATCCGCGCCAAGATGAACGCGCTGCAGGACCCGGAGGTCATCCAGGCGCTCTACCGCGCCAGCCAGTCGGGCGTGGAGGTCTCCCTGCTGGTGCGCGGCATCTGCTGCCTGAGGCCCGGCGTGGAGGGCGCGTCCGAACGGATCACCGTCGTCAGCGTGGTGGACACCTTCCTGGAGCACGGCCGCATCTACGAGTTCGGCGCCGGCGAGCAGGCCGAGGTCTACGTCTCCAGCGCCGACTGGATGCCGCGCAACTTCCTCACCCGGGTGGAGGTGATGTTCCCGGTCGAGGAGGCGGCGCTGAAGGCGCGGCTGGGGCACGTGCTGGACGCGGGGCTGGGCGACGACGTGAGCGCGCACCAGCTGCAGCCGGACGGCAGTTACCGCAGGCGGACGCCGCGGGACGGAGCCTCCCCGCGGCGCTCGCAGTACGAGCTGATCGCGTTGGTCGGCGGGGAAGCGCCCGCCTGACCGTCAGGCCGGCGCGCCGGGCGCCGCGGCGGCCGGCTGCTGCCGCAGCTTCGCCCGGATGTCGTCGACCGACGGCACGACCCCGGAGAAGGCCAGCTTGCCCCCCACCAGGAGCACCGGGAACCCGGCGAGCCCCTTGGTCGCGAACACGCCCATCAGCTGGTGGACGGTGGCCAGCCTCGCCTCGTCCAGCTTGCCCATCAGGGCCGGGATGGCCGCCTGCGCGTGGGTGACCGTCTCGAAGTGGATCGGCCGGGACTGACCCTCGTCCGCGAGGGCCTGCTTGACGTTCTTGATCAACGCCTCGTCCAGCGTGAAGGCGCCCGCGCTGCAGCAGCTGGCGGACAGCACTCCGATCCCGGAGGGGTCCAGCAGTTCCTCAGCCTTGGAAGCATTGCCAGTGAGCCATTGCAACATGGTGTCTTCCTCCTCGTTCCTGGTTCCGCGCGCCTCAGGTCCCGTACAGCTCCCGCCCGACCTCGCGCATCGCCGAGGCCGACGCCACGTCGTGGTCCAGCAGCGGCAGCCGCGCCCGGATCATCGAGCTGAAGCGGGTGTCGATCTCCTGCAGGTACCCGGTCTGGAGCTTGGAGCGGGCCGCCAGGAACTTGTTGCCCTGGATGACCTCCGGCGAGATGACCTGGTTGATCACCAGCCCCTGCACCGGGATGCCCAGCTGGTCCAGCCCGGTGATGGCGCTGTGCGTCTCCTCGATGGGCAGCCGCTCCGGGAGCAGGACCAGGTTGAACACGGTGGAGCTCTTGTTCCGCAGCATCCCCAGCGCGTCCTCGTACCGCTTCTTGTCGCGCTCCAGGTCCTCCAGCGCCTGGGTGCCGGTGTCCACCAGCTCCGCCAGCTTCTTCCCCTGCTGGATCTGCTTCTGGATGAAGCCCGCCCAGTCGAAGGGCATGGCCAATTCGCGCAGCGTCTTCCCGGTGGGCGCGGTGTCGAAGACCACCACGTCGTTCTCCGGTGAGCTGCCCAGGTAGCTGACGAACTGGTCGAAGGTCGCCATCTCCTCCACGCACGGCGTGCTGATCACGTCGTTGCCGAAGGCGCCGGTGAACTGGTTGATGGTGCCGCTCAGGCGGGACTGGAAGACGCCGTTGGCGTCCCTGGGGTTGATGTTGATCCCGCAGAGGTTCTGCACCTGCTTGATGGGGACCACCTCGCGCCCGCCGATCTTCTGGTCGAACACCGCGGAGAGGCTGACGGTGGGGTCGGTGGAGACGATGGTGGTGCGGTACCCGTGGTCCGCGAACCAGACCGCGGTGGTGGTGGCCAGCGTGGTCTTGCCCACGCCGCCCTTGCCCCCGAAGAAGAGGAACTTGGTGACGCCCTTTTGCGCGGGCATCATGCGCGCCTTCAGCTCTGCGTTCATCGGTTTGCTCCTGGGGCCTCATAACGGGCCCCTGAAATCCCTGCTGCGGTCTCGGGCGACGGGTCGGCCGCCGCTTCCTTCTTTTCCTGCTCGCCTTCCTCCACCGGCGGGCAGCACTGCTCCATCGCATCCGCCATCCGCCGGAGCGTCTGGATCAACGGCCGGGTGCGCACCGAGTAGTAGACCTCCTTGCCCCGGCGCTCGGCGGCGAGGATGCCCACGTCCCGCAGCATGGCCAGGTGGCGGGACACCACGGACAGGTCCACCCGCGAGGATTCGGCGATCTGCGTGACGGTCCTGGGGACGCCTCCGTGGAGGAGGTGGATCATCATCTCCAGGCGGTTCGGATCGCAGAGGGCCTTGAAGAACCTCGGCTCGAGCAGCTCGCTGATGTCGCAGATCTCTTCGCTCGCCCGCTGATTCATGTGCATTGCCCCCGTGTCGAGGTCTCCCCGTCAGATGCGGCGGAGGAACCCGTTGCACGCCTTGGTGTGGGAGCGAGCGGCGTTCATCACGCCGTCCGTGAGCCACCGATCCGTCTTCTTCGTCCGGGACTTGTCGTGGAGGCGGAGCATCTCGGACCAGCAGACCTTCTCCGCCCTCCACCATTCCCGCATCGCGTGCTCGGCCGGCCACAGCCAGCCGATCCGATCCCTGATCTTGTTCTTGGTCCAGCGCTTGCCGCCCTCGGCGGGGAAGCTCGCAATCACCGCGTTGCTCGCGGCGTCCACGACCGTCACTCGAACCCTGGAGGGCGCCATGGCGATGGTTACCAGAACATCCCGTTGTTCCGGCGCTTCTTCTGGACGACGACCACGATGGGGATCGTGCTCTCCTTCACCCCGAGGTTCTCCTTCGTCTTCGCGACCAGGTCCTTGATGTCGTCCATCAGGGGGCCCTGGCCCTGGCGAAGGCGCCGGATCTTCTTCCCGCTCTGCTTCTTGCCCAGGTCGATCACCACCAGGCGCGAATCGCCGGAGAGGTCGACAGTCGAGGGCTTGGTCGTGGTCACCGTGGTCTGCTTCTTCGTGTCATCCATGGATGTGTGCTCCCGATTCCGTAGTCGTTGTTCAGTACCTGGTTACCAGCGGCCCCACACCCGGCAGCCCTTGTCGATCGCCCGCAGGCTGTTGTTGAAGCCGTCCGTCAGCCAGCGATCGCGCTTCTTGGTGCGCGACTTGTCGTGGCGGTCGAGCGCCTCGGTCCAGCACCGCTCCTGCGCCTTGATCCCCCGGCGGAGGAAGCGCTCGGTAGGACGCATCCACTCGCTCACCCGCTTGCGCTTGCGCCCGCCGTCCGCCTCGAACACGGTCTGGGTGGAATTGTCGTTCAGGTCCACCACCGTCACTCGCTGCATCATCGCCTTCTTCGCCATGTCTGCTCTCCTGTCCTGGTCCAGTCTGTGCCCGGGTTGCGCACCCTCGGCGGGTGCAGAGAGGGTTCCTCGGCGCTCCCCCCTGCGTCCATCATTTGCGCCTACGTGCAAACATATGCGCCTGGTCCGGCGGCTTGTCAAGCCGCCCCTGGGACCTTGTTGACCCCGCGAACCTTTCAGGTTTTATCAGCGCAGATGATGGGACTGCAGCGGGATCAGGGGGCCGGGCGCGATGTCGGCTGAGCGGTGGGGGAGCCTGGTGGCGGCGGCTCGGCGGCGCGCCGAGGCATCGTCCGGGAAGGTGCTGTTCACCGCGCTGGAGCCGGGCGGGCCGCAAGGGTCGCTGACCGCGGCCGACCTCGACCGGCGAAGCCGGGGCCTGGCGAGCACGCTCCAGGAGCAGTTCCCGCGCGGCGCCCGCGTGGTGCTCCTGTTGCCTCCCGGCCTCGACTACGTGGTGGCGTACTGGGCCTGCCTGTACGCGGGGGTCATCCCCGTCCCGGCCTATCCTCCGGACCCCGGGCAACTGGACCGGACGCTGCCGCGGCTGGGCTCCATCCTCCGGGACTGCGCCGCGGCCGCGCTGCTGACGACGGAGGCGATCCGGGAGCTGGCCGGCCCCATCTTCCGGGAGCGTCTGGAGATCGCGGACGTGCGCTGGGTGGCGACGGAGGAGGCCGGTGACCCGGAGCGATGGAAGGAGCCCGGGCTGCGGCGCGAGGACCTCGCCTTCCTCCAGTACACCTCGGGCTCCACCCGCGAACCGGCCGGGGTGATGCTCAGCCACGGGAACATCCTCGACAACATGGCGATGGTGACCTCCCGCTTCGAGTTGGACCGCGGCGAGATCAGCGGGGTCTTCTGGCTCCCGCCGTACCACGACATGGGGTTGTTCGGCAGCGTGGTCCTCCCCGTCCTGGCGGGCTTCTCCGTCTTCCTGATGTCCCCGCTCGACTTCCTGCGGGACCCGCTCTGGTGGCTGCGGATCGTGTCCGAGCACCGGCTGATGGGCACCGGGGGGCCCAACTTCGCCTACGACCTCTGCGTGAGGAAGAGCACGCCGGAGGTGAAGGCCTCCCTGGACCTGTCCAGTTGGACCATCGCCTTCAGCGGAGCGGAGCCGGTGCGGGCCGCGACGCTGGCGCGCTTCGCCGCCGAGTTCGCCCCGTGCGGCTTCAAGCCCAACGCGTTCCTGCCCTGCTACGGCCTGGCGGAGGCGACGGTGATGGTCTCCGCCTCGGCCCGCGGGGCGCCGCCTGTGGTGCGCCGCTTCGACGAGCGGGCCCTGGGCCAGCGCTCGGTGGCGCCGGCGCCAGACGGCCAGGGGGTCGAGCTGGTGGGCGCCGGCCATGCGGCGGACGGGCTGGACGTGCGCATCGTGGACCCGGAGTCCCTGGAGCCCTGTCCCCCGGGCAAGGTGGGCGAGATCTGGGCCTCCGGCACGAACGTGGCGCAGGGCTACTGGGGCAAGAAGGAGGAGACCGAGGCCACCTTCGGGGCCGCGCTGAAGGGGGTGGACGGGCGCCGCTACCTGCGCACCGGGGACCTGGGGTTCGTCCACGACGGGCACCTGTTCGTCGCCGGCCGGATCAAGGACCTGATCATCGTCGCCGGCGTCAACCACTACCCGCAGGACGTCGAGTCGGTGGTGAGCGGGGCGCACCCGTTCGTGCGGCCCGGGTGCGGCGCCGCGTTCGAGATCGAGCGCGGGGGCACGGCGGCGCTGGCGGTGGTCACCGAGGCGAAGGAAGCCCCCAAGGAGGCGCTGGCGGAGGCCGCCCTCGCCGTCCGCGAGGCGGTGGGCGCATCCCAGGCGATCGCCCCCGCGCTGGTGGTCTTCATCCCCAAGGGCGCGCTCCCCAAGACCTCCAGCGGCAAGGTCCGCAGGCGCGCCACCCGCCAGGCCCTGCAGGATGGGTCGCTCCCGCTGCTGGCGTCGTTCGAGTGGCCCGCGGGCCACGCCGCCCACGCCGGAGGGGCGGCGGAGCGGGCGGCGGCGGGCTCCCGGCGCGAGGAGCTGTCGAAGCTGGACCGCGCCGCGCGCCGGGCGGCAGTGACGCAGGCCGTGCTGGAGGCCATCCAGGGCCCGGCCAGCGGCGCGGCGGCGCCGGACCCGGACGCCCCGCTGGCGACCCTGGGCATCGACTCGGTGCAGATCGTGGAGCTGCTCGCGCAGCTGGAGGACGACCTGGGAGTGGTCCTGCAGATGAACGAGCTGGTGCAGCGGGCCACCCTGCGCGGGTTGATCGACGCCATCGACGCCGAGCTCGACCGGCCGCCGCGCCAGGCGCCGCCTCGAGCCGGCGCCTAGCGGGAGCGACGCCGTGGAGGCCCTGGAGAGCCGGACACTGCCCGAGATGCTGTGGGAGCGCGCCCGGCGCGGCGGCGGCGAGGTCGCCTTCCGGGTGAAGGACGCGTCCGGCGCCTTCGCGCCCCGGACCTGGGACTGGGTGGCCGGGGAGGTCCGCCGGCTGAGCCGGGCGCTGGCCGCCGCCGGCGTGCAGCCCCAGGACCGGGTCGGGCTCCTCGCCCCCTCCACCATCGAGTGGATCCTCGCCGAGTGGGCCATCGTCGCCGCGGGCGCGGTCAGCGTGCCGCTGTTCGCGGTCCTGAGCCCGGGCGAGACGGCCGGCTACCTGTCGGACGTGGGGGCCCGCTGGGTCCTGGTGGACGCGCCCGAGCGCGCCGAGACCCTGTCCGCGATCTACCGGGAGAAGGGCGCGACGCCGCCGCGGTGGATGACCCTGGAGGCGCTGTTCTCCGCCAAGGACGCCGGCGGCGGGCAAGTCCCCCCCGCCGGCGATCCCGACCTGCCGGCGACCATCGCGTGCACCTCCGGCACCACCGGGCGGCCCAAGGGCGTGCTGCTCACCCACGCCAACTACCTGGCGCTGCTGCGGGCGCTGCCCTCGGCGGGGATCCTGGACGATTCGCTGCGCGAGAGCGGGATCCTCCTCTTCCTGCCCTTCCCGCACTCCTTCGCGCGGCTGATCCTCCTGGCGTCCTGCATGTTCGGCGTGCCGGTGGCGCTGTCGGATCCCAGGACGCTCCGCGACGACGCCAAGCTCCTGCAGCCGGGCCTCATCCCGTCGGTGCCGCTGGTGTTCCAGCGCCTCCGCGAGGGGACGCTGAGCGCGCTGCGGGCGGCGCCGCTCCCCCGCCGGCTCATGGGGAGCGCCGCGCTGGCCGTGGGCGGCATGGCCGCCCGCCAGCGGCAGCGCAAGGGCACGGTCTCCGCCTGGCTCGCGCCGTTCCACCGCGCCGCCGACCGCATGGTGCTGGGGAAGATCCGGGCCGCGCTCGGCCTCTCCCGCGCGCATGCCCTGCTGTCGGGC
>DASRBA010000335.1:0-13069 GCA_035637895.1 Myxococcaceae bacterium | reverse complement strand
TCAACCGATGGGGAGGTGTAATTGTCGCCAGAGGGGAGAGGTAATTGACGCCAGGGAAGGAACTCGCGTTGCCTGCTCCGCGGCGCCCAGAGGAGTTCCTGTTGCCATAGGAGCGCGGTGCTGTCATCGCTGGCGGTGACGACGCGAAGGCCGTCTGGGCTGAACGCCGCGCTCCACACCCGGTCGGAATGGCCGGCGAGGATGGCGAGGGGGTTGCCGGTAGCGACATCCCACAGCCGTGCGGTGCCATCACTGCTGGCCGTAACGATGCGGAGTCCGTCCGGGCTGAAGACCGCGCTCTGTACCGGACTGGAGTGGCCAGAGAGGGTGGCGAGGGGCTTGCCGGTGGCGGCCTCCCACAGGCGCGCGGTGTTGTCCTCGCTTGCCGTGACCACGCGGCAGCCGTCTGGGCTGAACACCGCGCTCCACACCTGGTCAGAATGGCCAGAGAGGGTGGCGATGGACTTGCCGGTGGCAACGTCCCATATCCGCGCGGTGTTGTCCTCGCTCGCCGTAACCACGCGGCGGCCGTCTGGGCTGAACACCGCGCTCCGCACCCGGTCAGAATGGCCAGAGAGGGTGGCGAGGGGCTTGCCGGTGGCGACATCCCATATCCGCGCGGTGTTGTCCTCGCTGGCGGTGGCCACCCGGGACTCATCCGGGCTGAACATCGCTCTCCGCACTTGGCTGGAGTGGCCGGCGAGGATGGCGAGGGGCTTGCCGGTAGCGACATCCCATATCCAAGCGGTGTTGTCCTCGCTGGCGGTGACCACCCGGGACCCATCCGGGCTGAACACTGCACTCCACACTCGGCCAGTGTGGCCAGCGAGGATGGTGAGCGGCTTACCGGTGGCCGCATCCCACAGCCGCGCGGTGCCGTCGTTGCTCGCGGTGACGATGCGGAGGCCGTCCGGGCTGAACACCGCGCTCTGCACCCAGTCGGAGTGACCGGAGAGGATGGCGAGAGGTTTGCCAGTAGCGGCCTCCCACAACCGCGCGGTGGTGTCGCCGCTGGCGGTGACCACGCGGAGGCCGTCCGGGCTGAACACTGCACTCTGCACCCAGTTGGAATGGCCAGAGAGCGTGGCCAAGGGTTTGCCGGTAGCAACCTCCCACAGCCGCGCGGTGCCGTCGTTGCTGGCGGTAACGATGGAGAGACCGTCCGGGCTGAACACTGCACTTTGCACCCATCTGGAATGGCCGGAGAGGGTGGCGAGGGACTTCCCGGTGGCGGCCTCCCATAGTCGCGCAGTGTTGTCCTCGCTGGCGGTAACGATACGGAGCCCATCCGGACTGAACACTGCACTTTGCACCCAGTCAGAATGGCCGGAGAGGGTGGCGAGGGACTTCCCGGTGGCGGCCTCCCATAGTCGCGCAGTGTTGTCCTCGCTGGCGGTAACGATACGGAGCCCATCCGGACTGAACACCGCACTCCGCACCCGGCTGGAGTGGCCGGAAAGGGTGCCGAGTGGCTTGCCGGTGGTGGCCTCCCACAGTCGCGCGGTGCCGTCGTCACTGGCTGTAACGACGCGGAGCCCATCTGGGCTGAACATGGCGCTCTGTACTCGATCGGAGTGGCCGGACAGAGTGGCAAGGGGCTTGCCGGTGGCGGCCTCCCACAACCTCGCGGTGCCGTCGTCACTGGCTGTAACGACGCGGAGCCCGTCCGGGCTGAACGTCGCGCTCCGCACTCGATCGGAGTGGCCGGACAGAGTGGCAAGGGGCTTGCCGGTGGCGGCCTCCCACAACCTCGCAGTGCCGTCGTCGCTAGCAGTAGCAACGCGGAGTCCGTCTGGGCTGAACACCGCGCCCTGTACCCGGTCGGAGTGGCCGGAGAGAGTGGCGAGGGGCTTGCCGGTGGCGGCCTCCCACAGGCGCGCGGTGCCGTCGTCGCTGGCGGTGACGACGCGGAGCCCGTCCGGGCTGAACATCGCCCTCCGCACTCGGCTCGAGTGGCCGGACAGAGTCGCAAGAGTCTTCCCCGTCGTTGCCTCCCACAATCTCGCGGTACCGTCGTCGCTGGCGGTAGCAACGCGGAGCCCGTCTGGGCTGAACACCGCGCCCTGTACCCGGTCGGAGTGGCCACGCAGTACAGCGCGGCCTGGCGCGCTGGCCCAGTGCGCCAGTGCCGAGAACAACTCCTCGGTTTCGGCCAAACGACGTGCTTGCTTCAGCAGCGCGAGGCTCAGCTGTGGATCGAGATCGAGCCCCCCTTTTACGACCGCGGTGAGCTCGCGTGAGAGGGCGATGTTCCGCTGCTGTTTTGCATTGTCACGTTCGCGCTCGGCCGTCTTGCTCGCCGCTTCGGCCCTGCTGCGCTCTTTGGCGACCTGGTCGCGTTCTCTGGAAGCCGTTTCGAGCGCGGCTTTGGCCGCATCACGGGCCTCGTCAGCCGCCTTGCGAGCGGCGTTGGCGTGGTTGACTTCTTCGTTAGCCCGGTTGGCCTGCCAAAGCGCGAGCCCGGCAAAGGTGGCCAAGAGCATGGCGATCAGCAGCGCCACGGCGACCAGCCGCCGTTGGGCGCGTATGTGCTCGCCGAAGACCTCGTCCTTTTCTCGCTGGAGCACCAGGCTCGCGATCGAGGCAACTTTTCCGAAAAACTCGTCATCCCGGCGCAGATCGAGGCGGTTGGCTCCCACGAACGGCCGCAAGTCGACGACCATCGGTTCCCAACCTCGGTGGTTCAGTGCCGCTAGCAAATCGTCCCATACGGCGCACTGAGCGAGATCGGACCCATCGTCGGTCCAAGGCGTCCAGCCCTCCGTGAGAACGATGCAGAGGCGAGCTGCTTCCCGGCGCTCGAAGAAGTGCCTCAGCTCGCGCTGGACCCAGACGGATCGGGCGGACGCAGGCGAAGCCAGGAGAAGGAACGCCCCCGACTCGTCGAGCGCGGCCTCGATCATTCCCCAGAGATCTGGACGAGCAGCGAGGTTCGACTCGTCGCGAAAGACCCGGAATCGACGCCGAAGGGGAAGAGCCATACCGAACGTCTCGAGCGCTCGTTGGAGAGCGCGGGCGATCGCCTGGTCGCGGGCGTGGCTGTAGGAAATGAAGGCGGCGTACTTGAAGGTCGGAGTTGCCGATGACTGCTCGTCAGAAAGGAGCGGTGTCTGGGGAATCCCTACAGGGAACGACTCAACCAGTCCTATGGGTTGGGCGGACACGAGGCGGGGGTCTCCAACAACACGCTCAAAGTGACGATCCTTACCCAACGCTCGGGCAAGCGCTGGGTTGTCCATCCCACCCATGGGCCTCATGTCGGGTGCCGGTCGCGTAAAGATCGTCGGGCTGCGCGTGATGAGCCGGCTCTTCGAGGACATCTCAGGCGGTGGCCCCCTCGAGGCAACCCAGTCGCCTGTTTCCGTGGGATCGCGCTTCGACTCCGGTTGAATGGGTGATGCCGGGACCGGAGGAGCGCCTGAGCGAACGTCGCCGCGCGGAGCACCCCACCGGGAGCACCGGCGGGGCGAACGTCCGCGCGTCTCGTCACCTCACAAGAGAGCGCGCGCCGACCCGCCGCGGGTGCGGGTCGTGGTCGTGCTCGGCCGAGGGAGACGGAGGCTCATGCTCCGACCGACGCGCGAGCGGGCACATCCTGACGGCGCCTTCCCAGGGCCTTCCGGCGCCGGGAGCGAGAGCCCCGCGCGCGATCACCGGGCGGCAGGAGCAGGCTCCACGCGCTCCACCGTCCCGCGCGCGCCGTTGACGCGGACGCGGTCTCCGGTGCGGAGGAGCGCGGTGGCGTTGCCGCAGCCGACGACGGCGGGGATGCCCAGCTCGCGGGCGACGATGGCCGCGTGCGACAGCGGGGCGCCGACGTCGGTCACGATCGCCGCCGCGCGCGGGAAGAGCGGCGTCCAGCCGACGTTGGTGGAAGCGGTGACGAGGATCTCCCCGCGACGGAGTTGCTCGCCGTCGGCGAAGCTCGCCAGCACGCGGACCTCGCCCTCGACCACGCCGGACGCGCCGGGGAAGCCGGAGATGGCGTCGCCGGAGGGCGCCGGCCCGCCGCGCGCGTCGAACAGGTCCGTCCGCCGGCCCGGGTCCGCCGCCCACTGGTACGGGTCGAAGCGCCCGCGGATCAGCCCGGGCAACGGCGGGAGCGCCCGCTGGCGCTCGTAGATCGCCCGGCGCGCCGGGACGTGGGCCAGCGGCGCCTGCTCGCCGCTCATCACCGCCAGGATCTCGTCCGCGGAGAGGAAGAACAGCGCGTCCCCGTGCCCGGTGAGGACCCCGGCCCTCAGGACCCACGCGCGCGTCACCGAGGAGGCCCGGACCGTCTCCGAGCGCGCCAGCTCGCGGTCCCGCGCCGCGCGCGCCGCCCGGTCGAGCCGCCGCAGGAGGAACATCGCCCGGATGGGGTGGCGGCGCCGCAGCCGCTCCCGCGCGGCGGCGTGCCGCTCCACCTGCCGCTGCAGGAGCGAAAGGCCACTCTCCGTCGCGGTCCGCGCGGCGGCGATCTGCCGTTCCAGCCACGCCGGATCCTCGGCCGGCCTGGGGATGGAGAGCTCCAGCTCGTCCGGCCCGCGGTGGCCCCACGCGCGCACGTAGGCGTCCCGGTCGATCTCCCCGCGCGCCAGCCGCTCCAGTCCGATCAGCGGCCCCAGGCTGGCCAGCGCCTCGGCGCCGGTGCTTCCGTGGCTGCACAGCGCGGCCGCGTCCTCGTCGCCGACCAGCGCGGGCAGCTGGTTCCGCAGCTTCGCTGCCAGGTCGCCGCTCGCGTTGGCGGTCGCCATCACCAGCTGGAAGCTCTCCTGGTTGAACGGCGACAGCTCGCCGTGCCAGATGGCCTCCAGCTCGCGCACGTCGGCCGCGGCGGCGATGCGGGCGCGCAGCTCGTCGCAGCGCGCGGCGGATCTGCCCAGGAACGCGGAGAGCCGGCGCGCACCAACCCGCGACCGCCACGCGTGCCAGAGGGTGCCGGCGAGCAGGCGCCAGGCCGGCAGCGGGACGCGTGGGACCTCGAGGCCCTCCGGGATGCGCCCGAAGACCGACGCCACCTGCGCGCCGAACCGCCGTGGGCTCACCCCGAAGGCGGCGCCCATCTCCAGCATCAGGCTGTAGTTGAAGTACACCCGGCCGGCGATGAGACCCATCGGCTGGTGCCCCTCGACGAAGAGCATGGGGAGGAGGACGCGGAAGGCGCGCTGCACCAGCGACCAGGTGCAGGGCGTCATCGCGCCGATGAACGCCTCGCCCACGTTGGCGTTGGTCCACAGGTAGTCACCGGAGTAGCTGTCGTTCCGCTCTCCCGTCACCGGGTCCTCGGGGCGCAGGGTGGTGATCGCCCGCGCCTGGAGGATTGCCGCCCGGCCGCCCGCGACGGCCCACTCGATGTCCTGGGGGCTGCCCAGCTCCCGCTCCAGCCGCCGCCCCAGCTGGAAGAGCTGGCGCGCGTACCGGCCCAACGCCTTCGGCCCGGTGTACGCGCCGCGCGGCTTGCGCAAGGTGAAGGTGGAGGCCGTCGCCTCGCCGGAGACGAGCGCCTCGCCCAGGCCGCGCACCGCGTTCCCCGCCATGGCGCCGCGGTCGCCGGTGACCGGGTCCGCGGTGAACAACACGCCGGAGACGTCCGCGCGCACCAGGTGCTGCACCACCACCGCCATCTCCTGCGCGGCCGCGCCGCCCCGCGCCTCCGCGTACGACGCCGCCCGCGCCGAGTGGCGAGACCTCCGCACGCGCTCGACGGCCTGGAGCAGGTCCTCGTCCGAGGAGACGTCCAGCACCGTCTCGAACGCCCCCGCGAACGAGGTTCGCGCGGAGTCCTCCTGCTCCGCCGAGGAGCGGACCGCGAACGAGGAGTTGCCCGCGCTCGCGCGCAGCGCCCGAGCCGCCTGGAGGACCGAGTCCCGAGCGGTGGGAGAGAGGGCGTCGCCTTCGAACGCGGTGAAGAGGACCACGAAGCCGTCCGGCACCGGATAGCCGGCGCGCCGCAGCCGGGAGAGCGTGTTGCCCTTCCCGCCCGCGACCGCGGCCGACCCGGTGCCGAACAGCTCGTGGAAGAAGCAGACCGCGCGGTTGCTCATGGGAACGCCGGTGAGACGCCGGATGGATGTGCGCCCACGATGCGCACAGTACCCAAACGGACGCGCCCGGGAGAAACCACCAGGGTCCTGATGGGGGCTCATGAGCCCGGAGTGATATGGCTGCGCGCTCCCCCGACCAGGAGCACCCCGATGAATCGCCGCCGCCTTTGGGTTGGATCGATGACGGCCGTCCTCGCCCTGCTGCCGCTGCGGGCGGAGGCGGGCCCGGCCAAGGAGGGTCGCGGAGAGCGCGCCCTCCGGGCGTCCCTCTACCTGAACAGCGTTCCCACCATGGTGGAGATGGTCGGCGAGTCGAAGAAGGCGATCCTGGACACCCTGAAGCTGGACGCCGGGCGCCGCGCCATCGTCGAGAAGGCGCTGGACGAGACGTGGACCGAGAAGCGCATCTACTCCGGCGCGGCGGCATCCCTGGAGAAACAGCTGTCCCCCGAGGTGCTGGATGCGGCGCTGGCCCAGATGACCCCCGAGGTCCAGGCGGCCATCAAGGCCGGCATCGTCGACGAGGCCTCGCCGGAGCAGGCGAAGGCATGGCTGGAGGCCGCCCGCAAGCGCCCGGACGCCAAGGAGCGCGAGGCGCTGGCTCGCCGCATCGCCGCCCACTTGCCTCAACCGGAGGCCTTCCAGGAGCTCGTCGAGCAGGTGGTCGAGGTCCTGGGTGACGTGGCGCAGGTAGCGACCGGCACGGACGACCTGCGCGCGGCGCTCTCCCGGTCGTTCCTGGAAGAGCTCGAACCGCTGCTTCAGGCCATGGGAAACCGGGAGGCGATGGCGCTCGCCGCCGTGATCGCCTACCGGGATCAGCCCACCTCGGCGATGAAGGCCCTCGCGGACGCCCTGGACTCGGACCCGGGCCGCCAGCTCCAGCGCGCGGCCATCACCAGCCTGCTGGCCGGCGGCAAGCAGGCCAGGCAGGACCTGGTGGCGCGCCTCCAGCGCGAGCTGAAGGTCGCCCCCGCCAAGGCGAAGTGAGAGAGGCGGGCGGAGCGGGCGCGCGCATCGCCTTCGCGCCCGCCCGCGATGGGTTTCCCAGGGCTCTATTCGCCCTCGCCCGCGGCTTCCGCCTCGGGAGCGGCTTCCTCGGTCGGGGCTTCCTCAGCCGGAGCCTCCTCAGCTGGGGCCTCCTCGGCCTGAGTACCCTGGTTGGCCGGCTCGCCCTCGCCAGCGGGCATTTCAGCGCTGGTCGTCACGGCCTTGCCCTCCGGATCCTCGGGGTTGGCCCCTGCCTTGGTAGCATCGGGATTGGTGGCATCCGGCTTGGCCGGATCGGCGGCGTTCGCATCCGGCTTGGTGGCGTTGGGGTCGTTTTCCGGCTTCTGCGCCTGCTGGCCCTGCCCGGCCGGCTGACCCTGCTGCGGCTTCTGCGCGCCGCCCGCCTGGCCGGCGCCCTGCTGGCCTCCGGCCTTTCCTCCACCCTCGCCGCCCGCCTTTCCAGCGCCACCGCCGCCTTCCTTCCCACCACCAGCGCCACCGGCCTTCCCTCCGCCGCCGGCACCCTCCTTCCCACCGCCGGCGCCACCGGCCTTCCCACCGCCCCCCTTGCCGGAGAACGCCTTGATGAGGCTCTCGATCAGCTTCGGGAGCTCCTTGAGGAAGTCGCCCGCCTTGTTCTCCTTCTTCTTGGGCTTGGCCTCGGCCTTCGGCTTGGCGGCGGGCGCAGCGGGAGCGGCCTTGGCCTTGGCCGGCTCGAAGACATCCTTCAGGTTGAAGCCGGCCTTCCCGGCCTCCGCCTTCAACCCCGTCAGGGCCTTCTCCAGCCCCGTGACGGCTTGACTCAGCTTCTGAACGTTCATCGAGACAGTCATGGCGTCGCCCTCCAGGTGCGACTTGTCGACAACCTGTGCGCCCATGTCATGCAACGACAGCGCCATCACGTAAGCACTGATTGAAACAGGAAACCGCGACCCACCAGAGGACAATTGGTCGCGTCACGCGCACTCCACCTGTCTCAAAACAAATCAAACACCAATAAATACATGATGATATCCGAACAAGACACGGCTCCGCCCGCCCGCCGAGAGGATGGCGGCGGGCGGGCGGAGTCGTTTCAGGCGCTCAGCCGCGGATGGCGGCGTTGCGGAGGGCGGCGTCAAGGCTCCAGGAGGTGAGCTTCCCGGAATCGCCGCGTGCGGTGTCATTCACGGTCAGCTTCCACGGGCCTCCCGCGGACTGACCGTTGAAATCAGAGAGATTGAACGTGCCGGCCTCGCGCTTGCCGGGGTGGAGCGGGAGATTGACCGACTTGCCCGAAGGGGCGGTCAGCGTCGCCGTCACGCCCGCCTTCTTCCGGTGCGTGATGTCAACGGACACCCTCAGGTTGCCGATGTTCGCGCCGTCGCCCAGGGTGATCGTGTCGATCGCCGGCCTGCGCGTCTTGAACGCGCGGTGCGGCGCGGAGCTGCCGTCGACATCCCGGCGAGGCGGAGGAGGAGTCGGTGTCGGCTGTGGCGGCGGCTTGGCCGCGGGCGTATCGATCTCGAACTGCCCGTCCTTGTTGCTCCACTCCATCTGCTGCATGAACCCGCCCGCGTCCTGCTGGAACGACTGGCTGATGTTCAAGCCCCGGTTGAGCTGGATCGGGACCATCTCGTCGCCGATCTCCGCCCTGGTCTGGTCGTCGGCCCACGCCACCCCGCGCCCCCGGATCGGGCTGTTGACGTCCGGATCCGTCATCGCCTCGATCCACTCGTGCGACTGAATGATGTTTCTCGCGTGCTGCGAGTTGCCGTCGAAGTTGATGCCGTTGCCGCTGGTGTCCGAGTGCGCGATGGCCGCGTAGTAGATGGGGTTCCCCTTCCCGTCATCCATCGACCCGTGGAACCCGCCCAGCCCGTTCTTGGAGTCCACTCCGCCGCCCGCGTCCAGCACCGTCCCCGGCGGCAGCACCACGGTGTAGATGCCCTGGGCGTTCTCCGGCAGCGCCCCCTTCTCCAGCGCCGAGCGCACCGTGGACTGGATGTCCGCCTCGGTGAAGCGCGCCGGGCTGGGCCCACCACCACCGGTGACGGTGGACCCGAGGAACGACGTCTTGCCCGCGCCGTACTGCGCCGCCAGGTCCATCATCTTGCTGTTGCCGAAGTCCACCGCCGCGGAGTCGTTCTCCGCCACGTCCGCCGCCCCCTGCCCCGATTTCCAGTAATCACCCACGTAGATGTTGGCGATGGCCGGCTTGTCCAGCACCGCGCCTCCGTGGTTCGTGAGCACGGGCTGCGCCCCCAGCGCCTTCACCGGCCCGGTCGCCGCGCGGCGGTCGAACCCGTCGCGGAAGTGCGCCGCCGGGCGATGCGCGCCCGCGTGGCCGGCCTGCTGCCGCTTCGGGACGACGAAGTCCGCGTCCGAGTCCGATTCCTTCGAGTGGCCCGCCTGCCGCTCATGCCGGGGGGCGACGTGGGTGGTGTGGATCTTGGTGGCCATGGGAGAAGTGGCTCCATTTCGGGATTGACCGCGCTGCGCGATCGAGACCGGGGTCGGGGGCCCTCCAGGTTGGCCCCCGACGAGCCGATCTCGATCGATGACTCAGAGGAGGATCAGAGGATCCCGCCCAGGCCGCCGAGGCCGCCCAGCGCGCCGCCGATGTCGCCGAGCCCGCCCAGCCCTCCCAGCGCGTCGCCGATCCCGCCGCCACCGCCGCCGAGCAGGTCCTTGCCGATCTCGCCGATGCCGCCGAGGCCGCCGCCGCCCTCACCGCCGCCGCCGAGCAACCCCTTCGCGAGCCCGCCCAGGCCGCCTTCACCGCCGCCGCCCTTCCCGCCGCCGAACAGGCCGGTGATGCCCTTCAGGATCCCGTCGAGGCCGCCGCCGCCCTTCCCGCCCTCCTTGCCGCCGCCGGTAAAGAGCTTGAGGAACGACTCGATGATCTTCGGGAGGTCCTTGAGGAAGTCGAACCCCTTGTCCTCCTTCTTGGGCGCATCCGCCTTCGGCGCGGCGGCGGGCGCCTTCGCGGCGGGTGCGGCCGCCTGGAAGGTGTCCTGCGTGCCGAAGCCGGTCTTCGCGGCCGGGGCCGCCTGGCCTCCCGCGTTCAGCGTGTTGACGGCCTTCTCCAGGCCCTGCACTGCGTTGGTGAGCTTCTGAATGTTCATTCCGACTGCCATGGGTGGTCGCCTCCAGTTGCGACGTGCGCCGCACCAGTGAGCAAAGGTCGGACCACGACACACGGTGGCTCCAACCGTCGCGATCTCGCGGCCCTGGCCGATCCCTGCGTCCCCGCGGCCCTCCGCTTGCGCGCAAGGCGTTGCGTAGTTGCGCAGCGAGTAGGATGGGCCCGTGCCCACCGAGGAGAAGGCGCCGGACCCCAGCGCCGCCGCCGAGGTCACCGCGCCCTGGCTGTCCGCGCTCCCCGACCTCGAGGTGGCCGAGGCCCGCATCGGCCGGTACCAGCTCCTCCAGCACGTCGCCTCGGGCGGGATGGGCTCCGTCTACGCCGCGTACGACCCGGAGCTCGACCGGCGCGTGGCGCTCAAGCTCCTGCACCGCTCCGGCGACGCGCGCGGCGAGTACGAGCTCCGCCTCCAGCGCGAGGCCAAGGCCATGGCCCGCCTGGCGCACCCCAACGTGGTGACCGTCCACGACGTGGGCATCTACGAGGGCCGCGTCTTCCTCGCGATGGAGTACGTGGACGGCGGCAGCCTCAAGGACTGGCTCAAGCGGGGCCGCCGCACGTGGCAGGAGATCCGCGACCAGTTCGTCGAGGCGGCGCGCGGGCTCGCCGCGGCGCACCAGGTGGGGCTGGTCCACCGCGACTTCAAACCCGACAACGTCCTCCTCGGCGCCGGGGGCCGCGTGAAGGTGGCCGACTTCGGCCTCGCGCGCGGCGTGGGCGACGCCACCTCGACCGCCTCGCCCTCGCCGGCCGCCCTCTCCGCCGCCAGCGCCGACTCCCTCGACTCCACCCTCACGGCGGACGGGGTGGTGATGGGGACGCCCTGGTACATGGCCCCCGAGCAGCTCCTCTCCCAGCCCACCGACGGCCGCACGGACCAGTTCGCCTTCGGGGTGTCGCTCTACGAGGCGCTCTACGGGGTCCGGCCGTTCCAGGACAAGAACCCGCTCGCGCGGCTGGAGGCCATCGAGCGCGGCGTCACCAGCGAGCCGCTCCCGGACCACGGCGTGCCGGAGTGGCTGGGCCAGGTGGTGCGCCGGCTGATCCGGCCCAACCCGGCCGACCGCTACGCCTCCATGGACGAGGTGGTGTCCGGGCTCCAGCGCGACCTCCGGCGCAAGCGGCTCGGCCCGTGGACGGTGGCGGCGATCTCCGTGGCGGCGCTGGCGGCGGTGACCATCCCCGCGGTGGCGATCCACAACCAGTCGCAGTGCCGCGGCGCCGAGCACCAGTTGGAAGGCGCCTGGGACGCGAAGGCCAGGGACCAGGTGCGAGCGGCCCTCGGGGCGAACGAGGAGACGTTCCAGCGCACCGCCGCGGTGCTGGACCGCTACGCCCAGGACTGGGCCAGGGAGCGCGAGGACGCCTGCGCCGCCACCCGCATCCGCCGCGACCAGACCGAGGCGGTGCTCGCGCTGCGCACCGGATGCCTCGACCTCCGGCTCAAGGAGCTGCGCCACCTGGTCGCCTTGCTCAGCACCGCGGACGCCGCCCTCGCGCGCCAGGCGGTGGACGCCGCGCTGGGGCTCTCCAGCGTGCGCTCCTGCGCCGACACCGCCGCCCTCACCTCCGCCGTCCCGCCGCCGGAAGACCCCGTCCTGCGCGCCGCCGTGGACCTTCGCTTCGACCAGATCGCCGAAGGCAACGCGCTCCGCCTCGCCGGCAAGTACCCCGAGGCGCTGGAGCGCGCCACCGCCGCGGCCACCTCGCCCGAGGCACAGAAGCACCTCCCGCTCCTGGCCGAGGCCAAGTACCTGGAGGGCGGCGTCCAGGAGCGCATGGGCCGGACCGTGGAATCCGAGGCCGCGCTGGTGGCGGCGATGGCGGCGGCGGACGCGGGGCGGCTGGACGTGCTGCGCGCGCGCGCCGCTTCGCTGCTGGTCTTCCAGGCGGGGACCTCCTCCCGCTTCCAGGAGGGCCGGCGGTGGGCGCAGCTGGCGGCGGCGGCGCTGCGGCGCACCGGCGGGAGCTCCGAGTACGAGGGCGAGCTGTCCAGCAACCTGGGGACGCTCGCCCGCGTGGAAGGAAAGCTGGAGGAGGCGCGCGACGACTACGAGCGCGCGGTGAAGCTCCTGGAGCACGAGCTGGGCCCGGACCACCCGGCGCCGCTGATCGCCCGCGCGAACCTGGCCGGCATCCACGTCGACCTGCACCAGGCGGAGCAGGCGGTGCCCTTGGTGGAGGAAGCGATCGCCGGACTGAGCCGGCTGCGCGGCGCCTCGAACCCGATGCTGTTGGGGCCGATCACCACGCTCACCCGCGCCCATCTCCAGGCCGGCGCACCGGAGCGCGCGCTCGCCCCGGCGGACCGCGCGCTGGCGATCGCCCGCGCCGCCTACGGGGACCGGCACCTCCGGGTGGCGGGCATGCTGGAGTGGAAGGCCACGGCGCTCCAGGCGCTCCACCGCGACGCGGAGGCGCTGGCGCTCTACCGCGAGTCGCTGGCGATCAAGCTGCAGCTCCTCCCGGCCACCGACTCCCGGCTCTCCTTCGCGCGCGACGGCATCGGCCAGTCACTGCTGGGGATGGGGAAGGCGGCGGAGGCCGTCCCGGAGCTCGAGGCGGCGCTCGCGCTCCGAGGCCCGTTGCCCGAGGACCGCGCCGACACCGAGCTCGGCCTGGCGAAGGCGCTGTGGGCGGTGGGCCAGGACCGCAAGCGAGCGCTGGAGATGGCGAGCCGCGCGCGCGACGACTACGCCGCCGCGCACCGGCAGGACCGGGTCGACGAGGTGGAGCGCTGGCGGCAGCAGCCGCGGTGAGCCGGCGTCAGTTCCGGGAGCGGCCCGAGGTGGGCTGCAGGCTCTCCGCGCCGTCGCCGCCGATGCCGGGCTTGTCGAACCGCCGGTACCGCATGTCCGCCGGGACGCCGGAGATCGCGTTGTCGAAGACGAAGCCCTGGAGCTTGTTCCGGAGCTCGCGCACGGGG
>DASRBA010000334.1:0-54653 GCA_035637895.1 Myxococcaceae bacterium | reverse complement strand
TGCACCGAGCAACCGCATCCAGGCGCGCTGACGGCGCTTGTCTGCCCTGGGCAGACTGGACGCCGCTGCGTACTGCTTCGCACAGCGGCGGAGCTTCACATCGGCCAGAACTCCGGCCTGGGATCGATGCTTCTGGGTGGGTTTGGGCATGGCCCACCCAATGCGCGCGTCCGCTTCTAGTTTGGGCCAACCAGTGGTTCGCGGGCCAACCAGAGGTTCGCCGAGGGAACCAACGGTTCGTCCGCGGCTCGAACCGTTGGTTCTAGGGGGCGTTCATGGCTTCTTCGGCGCGGCGACGGGGGCGTAGCACTTGTCACCATGCCGGAAGTAGTGGCCGCACGGGGGCTTGCCGGCGATCTCGATCCAGCACCCGGCTTGAATGGCCTCCTGCCTGTCGGACGCATCGCACGGCGGGGCTTTCTGACCCGGCAACAGGAACTTGGGGATGGGTTGGTTCTCAAACGGCTTCTCTCCCCACGACATGGGCCGGTCAACCAGGACCCTTGGATCCAGTCCGACCGTTGCGCCGTCCGGTCCAGGCCCCGTGACAATCAGCATGGGGGGTTCGGGCTGAACTGCGCCCAGGTGAAAGGGCAGGACCGGCACCACCAGGGCGGCGAAGCATCCCACCACCGCACCGGACCCCGCGATGGAGATCCGCCTACGGGCAGCGCGGCTGAGCTTGGGCAAGCGCGCCTTCCGCTCCAGCGCTTGCGCGAGCTCGCCGGGCAGTTCGGCCGCCACCGGGCCCACGTCCACGGACGGATCTCCGTGGAGGGCCAGCAGGCCCTTGGTGACGATCTCCGTCTGCCGCTCGTACCCGTGCCACGTCGGCAAGCCTTCCATGGCGGCGGCAACCTCCGGCTCGATCCGCTTGTTGGCTCCGGCCTTTGTGTACTGGCAGAGCCTTGTGTGCGTGAGGCGGAAGCGGGCCAATTCCGCCAGTTCGGATAGGTGCTGTTGCACCTGCCGCACTCCCCATCCCTTGGCCACAAACAGCAAGCGGGCGTCTTCGTAAGTCTCCAGCAGGGGCGGCAAGGTGCTCATGTCTTCCTCGGGGGCGAAGGTGGACGCGAGGAAGCGTAGGGGAGGTGGCCCGGGCGGGGCCAGCAGAGAACTCCGCGCCCGAGGGCGCCCCAGCGCAAGGAACCGGCACGGAACGGGCCCTGGCGGGCCGCTGGGCCCACGTTCCTGAGCCTGTCCTCAGTCGAGGTTCCCTACGGGCACCGCGGGGGACACCCCAGCGCCGGCCACAGCCGAAGGCTGGCCTGCGCGGGGATTCCCGCAGCGACCCGAGCAACGGGGACGTCGCCTCTCGCCTCGGGACTCGATCCATGCTTGGCAGCGACGGGCGGTCAGAGGCAGCGCTACCCGACGGAGGCATCAATCAGGCGGTACGAACCTCGGGGCAGCGCTGCTCCAGGTGCCGAGTCCCTTGCCTTCCGGGTGCGCCGGAACTTCTGCCAGAACTTTGTTTAGCGAGCCGGATCGGTGTTGGCAGTCGCCTTGGCAGATGTCTTGGTGAAAGTCTCGGCAACTTCATGGAGGAGAAGCGCCCTGCTTTGGCGGACCTGGCCCCGCTGCACCTCTCCGGCGAATGCACCGCAGCGAGCACCCTTCGTGAGCCCGACCACCCTCCCACAACCACTACAAAAACAAGGTGGGAGGGTGGTCGGGTTCACTCAAGGTGGACTGGATGCAACTTGGAGAGGTGCAGTGGGGCCAGGAAGCAGCAGCAGGAAGGAAAGGGCACAGGGGGAGGATGGGGAATGGCAGGGAAACGGATGAAAGTTCGAGAACAGCGGCGGGCGGGAGGGCGCGAGAGCCGAGAGGGCAGGCGAAATCTGGTGGTGGCAAGCGCCGGGTGGGGATGATCGGCGGCTCGGAGTTCGCGGGTCGGGAGAGCCAAGTAGGAGGCGCGGAGAATGGTCGGCGGGAGGAATCGGGAGGGAAGGGATTCAAAAGGGGGGCAGCGCTGAGGGGGCCCGGGAAGAACGAGCAAGGTAGAAGCGTACGGGCGAGAATCGGTCGCCCCCGTTGCTCGGGCCGCACGGGGAACCCCGGCGCTGCCACCCTTCGGGGGGCCATCGTGGACGCAACTCGGGCCTGCGCGGGCCGTGCGCCGCCGCGTGACGGCCGGGTCTGGTGTACCGACGCCGGACATCTCGCCCGCGCTCAACGCCCTGCACGCCCCCGGCGCGCGCCACCGTGGACGGCAGCTCGGGCCTGCGCACACGCCTGCGCAGCCGCGTGACGCCCGGCCTGGTGTACCGACGCCGGACACCTCGCCCACGCTCAACGCCCGCACGCCCCGGCGCGCGCCACCCGTGGACGGCAGCTCGGGCCCGAGCGCACGCCTGCGCAGCCGCGTGACGCTGGGCGTGGTGTACCGACGCCGGACACCTCGACCGCACTCAACGCCCCGCACGCCCCAGTGCACGCCAATGGATAGCAGCTCGGGCCCGCGCGCGCGGCCGTGCGCAGCCACGTGACGCCGGGCCTGGTGTACCGACGCCGGACACCTCGCCCACACTCAACGCCCCGCAGGCCCGGCGCACGCCACCGTGGCGGCAGCTCGGGCCTGCGCGGCGGGGTGCCGTGGTTCACCACCAGCGCTGGGGAAAATGCCTGGCGATGCCCTTACAGATCCAGCAGCAGCGGGGATGTACCCGTCATCGTTCCACTCCTATCCTTCCGGTTCCGGTGAGTGAAAATCCTATCCAGGTCTTCATCTCGTACGCGCGCGGTGCCAGCGCGCTGGAGGCACGGGCGCTCCACGCCGCGCTGCCGGCCACATCGTTCCTGGATCAGGACGATCTCCAATCTGGCGACCCATTTCCGGTTCGCCTGGCGGAGACGCTCCTCGACAGCCGCATCGTGGTTGTATTCGCGGACGACGCCTACTTTCGGAGCTGGTACTGCGACTGGGAGCTGGACGCCGCGTTGGGACCGTACGCACTCGCGTTGGCAGCCCATCGCGATCCGGCTCCGTACCTCGCGCACCTGGTGGTCGTTCTTCCACAGGGCGCGGAAACCACGCCCCTGGATCGGTTTCCGCCCGAGATCCAGGCGATCTCCTGGACGCTGTCAGGCGACACGCCGGCCGTCGCGGCGTTAGTGCGCTGCCGACTGCAAGAACCCGTGCCCGCGCTGCGCGACTCCTACGCGGCACTCGGCCAGCCCATGGTAGCGGTACGCCGCCGGCTCTTGGAACGCTCGGCGAACCGTCCACCCGCCCCACCGGCTCGGGTGCCTAGGGTCTTTCCCTGGCGTGTGCCTCCGTCGCTTGGAGATCGGTTCGTTGGCCGCGCGCGCGATCTCTGGCAGGTCGATCACGCCTTGAGCACGGCCGGCTCAGCTCCCACTGTTGTGATCGAGGGTGCCGGTGGCGTCGGGAAGACCAGGCTGGCGCTGGAGTACTTCCACCGTCTGGGACCACGGCGGTTCCCGGGTGGCGTGTTCTGGATCGATGCTGAGGAGGATCTGGAGTCGCAGCACCACGGCATCCTTCAGGCCCTGAACCCCACCGCACCGGGTCTGCCGGCCTTCCAGCGGAAGCGGGGTGAAATAGCCAGCGAACTGACCCTGGCGGTGCGGCGGGCTGCAGCCACCGCCCCCATGCTCTTCATCATCGACGATGTCCCAGAGGCTCCATCGGGTATCACGCCCTCCCCCCTCTCCCGGTGGTGCCCGGCGATCGGAAATGTGGCGGTGCTGGTGACGTGTCGGACCCGGCTCAGCCCCGGCGAGCGCACGACTGCGATCACCCTGGACGGTCTCGATCGCGGCGCGGCGGCCCAACTCCTCACGCCGGGAATCGAATCGGCGACCTCTGACGCCGTCGCCGACTGGGTCGGTGGCTTGCCCCTGGCGTTGACGCTGCTGGGCGCGGCCATCGAACTCGGTTCGCTCCCAGTGAGCGAACTCGCTCGCCTGGCGGCGAGCTCGGAGGGGCAGACGGCGGCGCTCGACGCGCAGATGGATGCCATCCGGCCTCACGTTCCGCCCGGCTCCCTCCGGGGCGTCACCGAAGCCTTGAGCGCTTCGTACCAGAGACTGGCGCCCGACGCGCAGCACGCTGCTGCGCTCCTCGCGGTCCTCGCTCCGTCGCCGATCCCCATGGAGCTCGTCCAGGAGCTGGAGATCGGCCCAGCGACGCGCGCTACTCTCGTCGCCCGATCATTCGTGGGCAGGATGGTTGCGGGTGGGAGCGGGGACCCGACGGAACTCTTCGGCTCCATGCACCGGGTGCTGGGAGACTTCCTCCGGAGCGTTGCGCCGCTCCGCGCAGCGGACTGGGCGAAGGTCTACCGGTCCGTCGCGGCCGTGGTGGACCGAGCCGTGAGGACCCGGCGATGGCACACTCTGCTGGCATGCGCGCCTCACGTCCTGAGAACCCTGTACCGGGGTGCTGCTGAGATCCAGGATGAGACCCGCGATGCGCTAGCGAGGACGTTGAAATTCTCGATGACGCAACTCGCGCAACGAGAGCACCACTCATCGGAGCTTCCGTCGTACCTGGCGTCACTATCCTGGGGTCCGGAGTTCCAGGCGTCCAGCGACCAGATCCACGAACTCGCGCGACGCTACGCGCAAACTCTGGAGGCGCTGGTCGGGCGGGCGGAGAAGCTCCAGCGCGCGCGCCACGCGGCGCCGGCGGCCATCCTGGACCTAGCTCACTCAATGCTGGAGGCCGCCATCGCTGCGGGCGGCACGCTCGGCGATCGACCCGGGAAGTTGGTTACCGCTCTGCTGGAGGCGACCGGCCGGTTGCGCGCGAGCCTGAACCTCCCAGATGTGGATCTGCTCATCAGCACCGCGGTGGACGTCGTGGAGGCCGCCACGGCAGTTCAGGGCACACTGGTCTACCTGGCCGAGACGACCATGAGGGGCCTGGCGGCTGCGACGGAGTTCGCGGTCGCGACGGAGCAATTAATCTGGGTGAGGTTTCTCCAGGCTCAGGAGGAAAACCCTTCTGTCGCCTTCGCCCCGCTCATGAAGCGGGGGCTGGAGAAAGACTGGATCCACGCTGCCTATCACGCCCGCGCGATGTCGACCCTGTTGGTCGACCTTGGGAGGCACGAGGAGGCGCTCGCCTCCATTCGAATTGCCATCGACGTCCTGAGTCACTTGGAGGCGATGCAGCCCGGGTCTTCGGAAGAACGTTTCCTCGTAGAGTGTCGCGAAGCGCTCCGCCGCATCCTGCGCGATCTAGGGCGGCCGGAAGATGGTGACCCTGGCGGGATTTGACCTCACGACTGCGCACGCCCGACACAATCCCATGATGGGACCTCGGGGGCGGTCACTCGGGAACGCCTGCACCGCGCGTGGCCCCCTCGACTCCTCGCAGCCCGGACGGGACCCGGGGCACCATTGATGACGACACGCCAAGGCGTCCACCGCCGAGCCCGCCGCACGCAGTGACCGCATCATCCGGGGTGCCCGGTCTGGCACCTGCGGCCGGCCCTGGGCTGGCAATTCTCTTGCTTATGGGAAGACGACAAGAGCAACCCTCCACTCGACCGAGCCGCGCACCACGGCCGGAATCCGTCCGCGCTCATGGACGCCCCGTCTCCGGCCGCGGATGCCTCGCACTATTGGCCACCAGCATGGCGACCTGGGCGGGCATCGTTGCAGCGCAACGCGCCCCCGCCGTGCCGCGGCTGGTAATGGCGCGGTTGGCAAACTGGCGGATCGCGCGGCGTGCGAAGCCGTTGCCGATCCTGTCACAAGTGGTCGCCAGTTCTGATCGGCGGCTGGTCAGCATTGACCACCAGGGCGAACCTCTGCCCCTCGCTGAGCAGGGTTGCCACGGTGGTTGCACACGGGGCCGGCCATGACCGCTGAGCGCCCGAACGAGACCGCTGAGAGGCTATGGACCGTCCGAGACGTGGCCGCCTTCCTGCAAGTCTCTACCAGCTACGTCTACAAGGCCGCCGAGCGCGGCGAGGTTCCCTGCCGCCGCGTCGGCGCCCTGCTGAGGTTCGTACCGGTTGAGGTCAGGGCGTGGGCGCTCGGTGAGCCCGCCTCCGGCGCTCGCCTTGCATCATCGGCGGCGGGATCGACGCTATGACTCTAACTGTGTTACATGTGGAGGCAATGAGGAGAGATGCCGTGCTGAACATTCGATTGCCGGCCGACGTCAAGGAGGCCGTGCGCAAGGCAGGCGAAGACGATCACGGGCGCAGCCTGTCCGGGATGGTCGTCCGCATCCTGACCGAGTGGTGCACCGAGAAGGGTTACTTGCCAGCGGAGCCGCAGCGCAAGCGCGGCCCGCCCCGGAGGAAGTGATGGCGACGGTCTACAACGAAGACGGCGGATGGGTGGTGAAGTTCAAGGACGGCGCGGGGCGCTGGCGGAAGCGGCGAACCACATGCGCCACGAAGGGAGAGGCGAAGCGCCTGGCCGCGGACCTGGAGCGGACCGCCGAGCGCCAGCAGCTCGGCCTTGAAGCCCGCCCGACCGACTCCACCATGACGCTCGCGGAGCTGTGCCGCTGGTGGCTGAAGAAGCGCTACCCGAGCGGCGGACGGAACGAGCGCCAGCGCTTGGAGCTCCACGTCTGCGCTCACGCGCTCGGGGCGGAGCCCCTGACCCGCGTCACGTCAGACCGAATCGAGGAGTTGCTCGCCGACGTGGAGCGCGGCGGCGCGGCGCCGGCGTCGATCAACCGGCTGCGTTCCTCGCTGCACGCCGCTTTCTCACGCGCCCGGAAGGCGAAGGTGTGGACCGGCCCGAACCCGGTTTCCGACGTCGAGACCCGTCGGGTCCCCAAGCGCGTCTACAACACCCTTCGCGCTGAGGAGGTGCCGATCTTCCTCTCTTGCGTGGATGCGGACTGGCGCAACCTGTTTGCGGCGGCGCTCTGGACCGGGCTGCGCAAGGGAGAGCTGTGCGGGTTGCTCAAGTCGGACGTCGACCTGCCCGGCCGCGTCCTGCTCGTGAGCCGGTCCTACGACCGTGACACGACCAAAGGTGGCCACGCGGACGCCATCCCCATCGCGGAACCGCTGGTGCCGTACCTGGAGGACGCGATTCGGCGCTCCACCAGCGCCTACGTGTTCCCCGCGGCGGACGGCTCCATGCGCACGGAGGAGACCACTCCTCAGCGGGTGCTGCGCGCCGCACTGGTCAGGGCCGGGCTGGTGGAGAGCTGGGAGCACGTGTGCCGCCGCTGCAAGGCGAACGGCAAGCCCCACGCCGAGCGCCACGCGGACAGCACGCTCCGGCGCTGCGACGTGTGCGGGATGAAGATGTGGCCGCGGGCAATCCCTCGGGAGATGAGATTTCATTGCCTGAGACATTCAACAGCCACGTTACTGCTACGCGCGAAGGTGGACGCCCACCGGGTGCAGCGGATCCTGCGGCACGCCAGCATCAACACCACCCTCGGCACCTACGGTCACTTGACCGTGGAGGATCTGCGCGAAGCGGTGGCCGCGCTCCCCACCGCGCCCGCGTTCGTCGAGCCTTACGCGGCGGCAGAGAGCTCCACCGCGAGCGCCCCGGCGGACCAGGCCGGACCACCGGCGGACCAAAGTTCTGTTCGCACCGCGTGGCAGCGCGTGGGTCTGTTTCCATCGGCTCCGGGCTTCCGGAATGGTTCTGAAGGGATGGGAAGCGGTGACAACCCATCCGATACATCCATGCTCCCTCTCACGGCACGAACTCGGGTTCGAATCCCGGCAGGTCATGCGGCAAGAAGGCCGGAGCTGTTGAGGAAATCTCAGCGGATTCGGCCTTTGTTATTGCGGGCGCCGAAAGCCGGACCACAAGCAAGAGAATTGCCAGCCCAGGGCCGACTCCCAGATGCCAAAGCGGGCCGCTGGACGTCTCCGCGTCGGTACCGCCCGGCCTCACGTCACGCGGTCGCGGGTGCATACCCCGAGCCGGCGTCCACGGTGGCGTGCGGCCAGACGACGTCGGGGGCGTTGAGCACGGGGCAAGGTGTCCGGCGTCGGTACACCACGTCGGGCGTCAGTGGCTGAGCATGCCCCCGCGCGCAGGCGAGCTGCCGTCCCACAGGTGGACCCCCGCACTGGATGGCGCGCAGGTCGCCTTCATCGCCGTGGGCACGCCCCAGGGCGAGGCCGGAGGGTGTAGCCCGGTGTCGAACGGCGTGCTGCTCGTTGAGGACTCCAGCTGGGGATTCGAGGTGTTTTCACGGACCGGCGGTCGCGATCCGCTTCTGGAGCTGGAGCAACTCGTCCAGGTTCAGATCGGAGACGAGCGCGTATCCCTGATCGTTCGCTTGCCAGAGCACGACATTGAACCCTCTGACCGGGCGAGAGGTCGGGCGGAGCGGGAAATCCAGCCCGGGCAGGCTCATCACAAAGAGCGACACCTTGTGCAGGCGCCGCTGGAACACGAACACCGCCGCCGGCCGATCGAGGAAACGCTCCACCGCTCCACCCAGGAGCGGAAAATCCTCGTCGCCCGCGAAGCGGAGGGACGGCGCGAAGTCGAGCTTCCCGCCGAACCACGGCTTCACCTCGTGCAATCCACCCGTCACCGTCGCCAGCGGCGCGCCGGCCAGCAGGCGCAGGTGGTCGTTGACCGACTCCCCCGCCAGCCGCTCCCGTTCCGCGGAGCGCGTCGCCAGCACCGAACCGGCGCCCCCCGCGACCACCGCGACCGCTGCCGCCACCGCGGCCATGCGCGCCAGCGGGGAGCTCCACCGCCGCGCCCGGACCGGGGCCGCCGCGTGAGGCCAGATCCCCTGGAGCCGACGCTTCAGCGCCAGCGGCGCGGCGTACTGAGGCAGCTTGGTGTCGAGGGCCTCGCTGAGGGCGCGCTCGCTCGCCTCGAAGGCCCGGCAGGCAGCGCACGTCTCCAGGTGCTGGCGCAGCTCCCGCGCGGAGGCGTCCGGGAGGCGCCCCCTGATCGCGTCGAGGATCAGGCCGCGCGCGGTATCGCAGGTCATGGCCGTGGCCCGTACGCCGCGAGCTGGGAGCGCAGTCTCGCGCGCGCCCTCGAGAGTCTCGACTTCACGGTGCCCTCCGAGCATCCCAGGATATTTGCGCTCTCGGCGTCGGTGAAGCCTTCCATGTCGAGGAGGACGACGGTTCGAAACGGCTCGCGGAGGTCATGCACGGCCGCGGCCACGTCCGCTGCGACCAGGCGGCGGACCTGCTCCTGCCCGAGCTCGTCGGTCGAGACGTCCCCGAGCACGTCATCGGAGGGCTCTTCCCCGCTGATGGTAGGCGCGGCACGGCGCCGGCGGTCGAGAAAGGCATTTCGGAGGATCCGGAACAACCAGGCGCGGAGAGAGGTGCCCGGCTGGAACTGGTGCGCAGACGCCAGCGCCCGCGCGTAGGTTTCTTGGACGAGGTCTTCCGCCTCCGCGGCGTCCGCGCAGAGCCAGCGGGCGAAGTTGTAGAGCCCATCCGCGTGCGCGAGTACCTCGCTGGCGTCGATGTGCGCCAAGGTCGGGCCATCAGTAACTCGCCACCTTCCCGTTGTCCAACGAGCGACTCGCCCAAACGGTTCCCGACCCGGCGGCGCCGCGCGCGTGGAACCCTTTTCAGCGCTCTGCGTTGGTACGGCAGGAAAGGAGAAATATCGCTGTGAACCTCGATTCGCTGTTTCGCTTCTTCACCCAGCCGCCGACCTCGGGCCCGAGGGCCACCTTCCTCATCCGGCTGATGGCCGGTGGAGTGTTCTTCTGGGAAGGCATCCTGAAGTTCGTCTACGTCAACCAGGGGGTGGGCCGGTTCACGAAGTTGGGGATGCCGGTGCCGGAGGTGCTGGCGCCGGCCGTCGCCGTGCTGGAGATCGCCGGTGGTGTGCTGCTCATGAGCGGGCTCGGCACGCGCCTGATCAGCATTCCGTTCATCATCGAGATGATCGTCGCCATGCTGTCCACGAAGATCGCCCTGTATTACGGGACCTCACCGCTGCCGAAACCGCCGGCGCTGCCACAGGTTGGGATCTGGGCCGTGCTCCACGAGATCCGCTCGGACTACGCGCAGATCGCGTCCGTCGCCTTCCTGCTGGCGGCGGGCCCCGGCCCGTGGTCGCTCGACGCGCTCCTGCGCAGGAAACGGGCGCCCGGTCAGGCGAGCCGGTTGCAGACGACGGCGCTCGCGGCGTAGCGCGGTCAGCGGGCGGTGCGAATCGCTCGCGCTCGGCCAGCGCTTGCGCACCCTCGGCCGGACGGTTACCTGCATACCTAACCGGCCCCGGAGTCGCCAGCGTTCTCAGTAATTCTTGTTGGAATCGTAGTCGGCGGTGCACGCATTCACGGAACCGTAGGAGGTCGGAACATAGGCGCACGCTCGGGTGACTCCGAAGTACATGTCGCCGTGTGCATTCACCACGGTCACGTATCCCGACGAAGGATACTTCGTGCATGAAATCTTCGAGCCGGAGGTGGTAGCCAGCCAGACCTTCGTGGATGCTGGCCCATTCGGGAAGGTGACCTTCGACCAGTTCGTCTTGCAGTGGTTCGAGTGTCGCAACTCCACGTACGCCAGCACATAGCGGCTCCCGCCGGAGTAGTCATATACCACGTAGGTGGAATCAGGAATGGTGATGGCGTCGTTATTACAGTACGTGTCGTTCCCCGGATCTTTGCAATTGCAAAGCGAGCCCTGGCAGTCGAATTTGGTCAACGCCTGGCTGGTGGCACTGATCTCCACCTCCTGCTGGGCACCGCACGCCAAGAGCGCGCCAATCGACATCGCTAACAGAGTCCATCCGAGTCCGTTTGAGTGCAAACGCGTCATGTGTTCCCCGGGACAAGCGCAGCGCCGAACCGTCGGTCGCGGCCAGAGAGTATCTCGTTGTTCCAGCACCTCCCGGATCGGTCGAAAGGCGACCGTTTACCACCTCCCTTTGGAGCAGGGCCACCTACGACTGAAGTCGTACGTATGTAGGCAAGCAAGCAGGTAGGCAGATGATTTACCACCCTCAAGCGTGCGACGGAGAAGGGCAAAGCTGCTTGCGAGCCGTCATGACCAGTGGACGATCCCGGCCTCTCCCTTCCATAGATGAGGGTCGCGGGTTCGAGCCGGGGGACCTGAAACGCCGGCTCCGCACCTATCCACGCTTGCCCACGATGAACGCCTTCAGATCGTCGGGGTGGACTCTGATCGCATCCGGTACGCCGGCCGGTGCAGGGCCTGGACGCATGGACCACCGACGCGCCCTGCGCCTTGCGGCAACGGGCATGGTCGCGGAGATCCGGGAGACGGCGGGGCCTCTGGAAGGGCAACCGCCGTCGCGGGCGCTGGTGTCGGGCCGTTCCGCAACTCCCGGGTACATGCACAACGCCAAGTGGGCCAAGCCCGGCGGCGGCGGCGGTGGCAACGGCACCCACTAGCGTCTGGGCCGCTTTCTCCGGGCGCCTTCTGTCACTTCCGCTTCGCCAGCCAGCCCTCCACCCCCGCGGCGCGTTCCGCCTTGCCGGCGCGCCGGTACTCGCCCATCGCCTGATCGGCGTAGCGAAGCGCTGCCGCCTTCTGCTTGCCCAGCTGCCAGAGCGTCCGCGCCAGGGCGAAGTGGGTGTCGGCCAGGTCCTCTGGGTTCGTGCCGCGGATGGCCAGCGCCTTCTCCAGCATCGGGTGCGCCTGCTCCGGGTGCCCCAGCCCCAGCAGCGACTGGCCGATGCCATCGTAGGAATAGGAGAAGAGCTGGTCGCCTGGCCGCAGCACCTTCTCCTGGATGGCCAAGGCCTGCCGGTAGGTGGCGAGCGCGTCCTGGTAGTGGAGCTCCTCCTGGAAGATGGTGGCCTTGATCTCCAGCGCGTTGGCCACCTGCACGTTCTGCTCGCCCATGTGCTTGCGGGCGATCCGTAGCACCTCGTCGATGCTCCGGTGCGCGGAGCCATAGTCGTGCCGCTGGAGCTGGACCAGGGCGGTGGCATACAGGCGGGGCACCAGCAGCGGGTGGTCCGGGCCCAGCCGCCGCCGCGCCGAGGTGGTGGTCTCCTGCAGCAGCGCGAGCGCCTCGTCCAGCCGGCCCAGCTTCTGGTACACGTAGGCCAGGTTGCCGGCGGCGTTCAGCGTCCGCGGGTCGTCGTGACCCAGCTCGGAGGTGAGCAGCTGGCGGGCGCGCTCCAGCTCCGCGGCGGCCACCGCGTCCTGCCCCTCGCGCGAGTGGAGCGTGGCCACGTTCACCAGCAGGTCGCCCTGCTCCTCGGCGTCGCCGACCTTGCGGTCCAGCACCGCCTGGGCCTGGGAGGCCCACTCCTCCGCGCGGGCATAGTCCTGGTGCAGCGCCAGGGCGAACACCGCCTCGATGGCGGCGCGGGCCCGCAGCCGGTCCGACCGCCCCGCGTCCGCCGCCAGCACCGCCAGGCGCAGCGCGTCCGCGGCGCGGCCGTTGTCGCCCGTCTTGTCCAGCAGGTAGCCCTGCACCAGTAGCGCCTCCGCCTCCACCGGCGGATAGCCGAGCGAGCGCGCATGCTCCACCGCCGCGGTCACCTTCTCCAGCGCCAGCTTGTAGCGGCCGGCGCCGCGGAGCGCGTTCACCTCCGTCAGATCCTCCTTCAGTTGGCGGATGGCCTCGCGCGCCTTGGACTCCTCCGGCAGCGGTACCTCCTGGGTGAGCGATGTGGCGTCCGCGCAGGAGCGCACGCTGGACAGGCCGGTGGCCGCGTCCACGCCGCGCTCCACCAGCTTCTGGTCGGCGGCGGCCAGCAGCGTGGTCAGGTACTGCAGCTCGTGCAGACGCAGATCCAGGCACTCCATCTTGAGCGACATCACCGACTCCGGCTGGTCGCCGCGGACGCGGGTGGCGGCGCAGGTGTCGTCGCGGCTGACCGCCCATCGGCGGGCGTAGTCGTCCAGCGCCCCGGCGGTGCGCTCGAAGCTGGTCTCGCCATCCGGGTAGGCGGAGTACGCCCGCTTCATCGCCGCGCGCCGGTCCGCGTCCCAGACTCCCTGGAGCAGCCGTTCGGAGCCCTTGCAGCGGGGGTCCGGTCGCAGGGCGAGGGTCACCCCCGCCGCCGCCACGCCGGCCGCCAACACCGCGGCCGCAGCGGCCACCGCGTACACCCGGCGGCGCTGGAGCGCGGGCTGGGGCTCCAGCCGCGCCGTCAAACCGCGCAGTAATTCGTCAAGTTCCCCGTAACGTTGGTCAGGTTCGACCGACAGGGCACGAGAGAGAAGAGCGTGGAGTCCTTCAGGTACCTGCGCCTCTGCTGGCGGGGGTATCAGCTCGCCGGCGAGAACGTTCTTCCGCAACGCGAAGTAACTGGTACCCCCAAAGGGACGCTGGCCATAGAGAGCCTCCCAGAGGACGACGGCGAAGGCGAACTGGTCTGCTCGCGCGTCCACCGTCTGGCCGCCATGAAATTGCTCCGGCGCCATATAGGCAGGCGTTCCGAGCACTGTGCCGGAGCTCGTGATGGGGAGTTGGAGCGAAGAGAAGTGCGGTTGGGCAATCTCTTCCTGCGCCGGTGTAGAGAGAGGCGCTCCGATGGGCCCCTCGCGGCCCACGAGGCCGAAGTCGGTGACCCGGGGCCGCTCATCTTGCCCGACGAGGACGTTGTCCGGCTTGAAGTCGCGGTGGATGAGGTGCGCGCGGTGTGCGGCCGCCAGACCGTGGCCAGCGGCGCAGATGAGCGCGACTACCTCATGCCAGCGACGCGGCCGTTCCTTCAGCCAGCCCGACAAGGTGCGGCCGGGCACGTATTCCATGGCGATGAAGACCTGGTCGTCCACCGTACCGACGTCAAAGACCGAGACCACGTTCGGGTGGGCGAGGCGAGCCAACGCCTGTGCCTCTCGCACGAGGCGTGCTCGCGCCGCTTCGGTGTCCTGTGACTCCACACCGGCTGCTTTGAGCATCTTCACAGCCACCTTGCGGTCGAGCTGTGGGTCATAAGCGGAGAGCACCACCCCCATCCCGCCAGTGCCCAAGACGTCCAGCACTACGAAGCGGCCCAATTGATCGCCACGTCGGAGCGCGAGGGTCCCGGGAAGAGGTGCAGCACCCACTGGCGACGGGAGGGTCTCGTCAAGCGGGGCTGCTCGCCCAGGCTCCGGCGCCATCATATTCGCCCGCGCTTCATCGCTGGGGACGGCGGCCTTGAAAACACCATGGCACTCGGCGCAACCACCAATGTGATCGCGCACGACCTGCTCCTCGCCGCTCTGAAGCTGCCCGCGCGCCAACCGCTCCAACAGAGCGCGTTCGGGATGCGGCGGTGATCCGTTCACGAGGACAGCCTACTCCCATGCCCGCAACGGCCACACGCCAGGGGCCTGCTCAGTCACTTGCCGCGCCGCAGAACCCCAGCGCGCCGCCAGGGCTGTTCCCGGCCCCCCCGAGGGCTCAGCGCCTTCCCGAGCGTTGCTCGCGAGATGGCGGTTTTGTGCGCGGGGGCGATCCGGATGGTCCTCGGTCCTCCTATCTCTAGCAGGCCGCCGCCAAAGCCTTGACGTTTCTCCGCTCGAAACATCCTGGACCTCGCGGTCGCTGATCAGGGTTTCGCTGGCGTCGATGACCCGATCCGCCCTCGGATGTTCCTGCTCCAGACTCGAAGCTACAGGGCCTGAACCTCAGACAATGACAGGTAGTTCGTACCTGCCAGCTGAATCATCACGTAGCGACCGTTGAAGGCAGGCAAGGTCACCGCGGTCGGGCGCCCCGCTTGAGTGGTTTGGTGAGAGGACCACACGCCGGCTGTCGCGGCCTGCTGGGCGGGGGACTTGGAGGTGTTGAACGGGGTATTGGAGACAAAGACCCAGTAGTCGCTCAGGCGATCGGCACAGCAGTCGGTGCGGTTCCAAACCTTGACGCTGCTGATGTTCCTCGACGACCTCAGGTCGACCTGCCACCACGCGTATAGGGTTGAGTTGGTGTGAGTGGTCGAGTTGTTGTTGTAGACTCCGTCGGTATTGCCGTCGATGGCTCTGCCCGCGTCTCCGCCGTAGCCTGTCGATGACTGGGTAGCCACCGGCCCGCTGGATCCGCCGCCGATCTCGGTGAGTCGGTCGAGGTATGGCTGGCTGATCAGACCCGTCGTTGTTGGACCGACGTTCAAGAGATAGGAGCTGTTGTAGCTATTGTAGGTGGTCAGGGTGCTGATAATTGATGCCGCACTCTTCGGGGCGCCGGTGGCGTTGGTGTAAAACCAGGTCTGGTCAACGTCCAGGACGTCACAGGTCTCCTTGGGGGTCGAGTTGTTGGGCGGAGGCGATATCTCGTATTCCATCAGGTCAGTCGTTGAGAGGCTGCTCTGGTGATCATTGTTGGCCACCACGAGACTTCCCGGCGATACCTGACGGATGAAATCCCGGATCGGCTGGTACGGGATCGAGGTGTACGGAATCTGCCACCCCCAACCGTCGAAGAAGATGTAGTCAATATGACCGTAATGGGTGAGCAACTCGCGGAGCTGGTTCTTGATGAGCTCGGTGGTTTGGCCGTTGTGGCGGTCCCAGATCGAGAAGTAGAGGCCTACCCTCAATCCTCTCGACCGGAAGGCAGAGGTGTATTGGCCCACGATATCGCCACCACCTCCTTGATACGGGCTCGCGGCAAGGCTGTAGGTCGAATAAGCGGTGGGCCAAAGCGCGAACCCATCGTGGTGCTTGGCGGTCAGGACGCCGTATTTCATCCCAGCCGACTGAGCTGCGATGGCCCATTGATCGGCATTGAGGCTGGCGGGGTTGAACACGCTCGGTGAGGTGTTGGGGTCTGCCCACTGAGCGTTGACCATCGTTCCCAGACCGAAGTGGAGAAACAGCCCGAAGTTGTTATTGGCAACAAAGGCCTGTGCATCAATCGCAGGCAGCTGGGTGTTGCCGAAGACCTGGACCTCGGAGATGGTGAGGTAGTTGGTGCCGGAGAGCTGGACCATGACGTACCGCCCGGTGCTGTTTGCCGGAAGGTTGATCGCCGTGGGACGGGCCGCCTGCCCGAGCTGGTGCGAAGACCACACCCCGGGTTGGGTGGCCTGCACGGCGGGCGTAAGCGACAGATTGAAGGGATTGTTCGAGACGAAGACCCAGTAGTCGGTCAGGCGATCCATGCAGCAGTCGCTGCGGTTCCACACCGCGACCTGGGTGATGACGTTCACGCTGCCGAGGTCGGCATGCCACCACGGTTGAGCTTGCAACATGGTATGGCTGGTCGAGCTGTTTCCGTAGTTGCCGTCGGTGTCGTTGTCCTGGGCTCGGGTCGCCGGACCGCCCCAGTCGGTCGTGCTCTGGCTCGCCGTGGCTCCCACCGCGAGATTGCGAGTCTGCGCCATCGCCGCCGTGGGCAGCAGCGCAAGCCCAACGACAGCGGTGATCGCCAAGCCAAACCTCAGCGACGTATGTGCTGATGCGCGTCTCATGTTTACGCCCCTCTTTACATTGGATTGTTTGAAACCGTCACAAGCTTCCAAAAGAGGCAAGCCATTGACTCCTCCTGAACGGCCAGCCCATCGAGCAACATTCAGGCCGAGGCCGACCGGCTGATCTCACGTGACTGCGGCGCCAGCCAACACCAGCATTGAATGGGGCGAGCAATATGAACATCTTTGACGGCGGCGCCAACCAACACCAGCATTGAATGGGTGTTTGGCGTTTTCGCCAATCTATCGAGCAATATAGACATCTTGGAGACGATCCCCCAAAAGCGCGGCGTTTCGATCGCGGGCGCCGCGATCGCGTCGGACTCTCGGCGCCGCCGAAACGCCAAGGGCGTGGGCGGCTACGCGATCCTCGCCCGGGACCACATCGCTGCGCTCGCCCTGTACGACCGAGCGCTCGCGCTTGGATCCGAGGGATCTGGCGTCGCAGCTCATGCGGAGGGCCCAGGCCCTGGGCCGACTGCGAGCCGTACGCGTCCGGGATCTCGGGGATCGAAGGCACCAGGACGGGCTCCGCGGTAGTGGCCGGAATACCGAGGTTGATCACGAACGGGATGTCCAGCTTGGGCACGGGCAAGTACCCGGCCCGGGCATGTATACGAACGGGAACGTGCCCGACACGTATTGTCGCCGCCAGACCGTCTGTCCATCATCCGCCCGGTAGGTACGGTGATACACTGGGGCCGCCTCGAACTCGTTCACCGCCCCCACGATCAGGATGGCGGGTTCGTTGGGAAGGCGCTTCCGCAGTTCCTGAATGAGGAGCTTTCGGTCGAAGGCGACCTGGGAGGTCACCACGGTGTCCGGGTTGCCCTCCCCCGAACCATAGGAGTCGCCGATCGCAGCCACCAGGATGTCGTCCACCTCGATGGTCTCCTGTACCGCCGCCGTGCCCCCGAAGAGTTGCGCCACGCCGGTGACGGTGACCACACCCTCCGGGAGGCAGACGTCGAAAGCGCCGCGGCGGTCTCCATCATGGTCCGGTTGCGGAGCTGATGGTTCTGGAACGCGTCCGGCGGTTTGCAGCCCACCGTCCCGCTCCCCACTGTCTTGCAGACCGAAAGGAACTGCTCGGCCGGAAACGGATGATCGATCACCACTGGAACCATCGGGTCGAACGCCCCGCTGCGCGGCGGTTGGAAGACGGGGATGGCCCCACCTCTCGGACGCGCCAGGCCCCATGGCGATGACCTCGGCGTGGGGAACGTGCCCAGGATCTGTTCCGGCGGGCCGAGTACCACACCATCACTCTTCACCGAAAAGGGGCAGGACGCGCCGACCTTGGCCTTGACCCTCACGAAAGTCTGCGCGTGCACCCTGAAGCGGGACTCCGAGAACCGCGAGGCGTTCCGTCACCTCGCGCACGGTCAGGAACTGCGCACCGCCAGCGGCGGTCTCGAAACTCCGCACCACCGGCGCACCATGCGGGGTCGCGAGGGTGCTATCCGGTGCCAATGGGTTCGAATCCCGGCAGGGTCACTCGCACAAGAGGCCGGAGTCGCTGAAGAAATCCCAGCGGCACCGGCCGGACCACCGGCGGACCAAAGTTGAGCGGCGTGGTCCGGCTCTTGACCGTGCGCGACGCGGCCGAGCGCCTCGCGGTCTGCACCGCCACGGTCTACGCGCTGGTGGAGCGTGGGGAGATGCAGCACCTGCGGATCTCCAACGCGATCCGGATCCACCCGGACGACTTGGAGGCGTTCATCCAAGGCAAGCGCGGGTAGCTCCAAGTCGAGCCTTCTCATGTTCCGCCTTGAAGGCTGTATGCTCGGGCGGTCCGGTTCGACTGCAATCTCTGGGGGTGAACAACGTGCGTCTCGCCATGAATTGGGTGGTTCTGATCGTCATGCTGGTCGGTCGCCTCGCGCACGCTGGCCAGGAGCGCCCTGCCGGAGCCGGCATCGAGGCGCCATCGGATGAACCGCTGCGGCCATTTCCAACGAATGTGGCCATTGCCCAGCCCGCTCCGCAGATGGCCCGGATAGGCGCCGAGATCCTGGCCGGCGGCATTGTAGAGGTGGGCTTTGGGCTGATCGGCGCTTCCATCGGAACCGAATACGACCCACCCGGCGCATTGAGGTGGACCGAGACAGGATTGTCGCTGGGCGCCTTGCTTGGCACGTCAATTGGCAGTGTCATAACCGGTGGCACGGGGAACTTTCGATGGGCGTCCCTGGGAACGGCGATCGGGCTACTGGCCGCGAATGTGCTCGTGCTGGCCCTGCCCCAGAACAGCAACTCGACAGCACTGGCGCTCGGCGCAGCAGTGGTACTCCCGCTCACCGGAGCGATCATCGGCTACGAAGTGACCCAGCGGCCGACCCCCCAGTTCTCCGATCGGGCCCCGCTGCACTTCTTTCCAACCGTCTCAGTGACCCAGGATGGCCACGGCGCGACGACCGGGATCGCCGGATTTTTCTGATCGGGACACGTCGAGAGCTACTCGATCTCCGGATCGGCGCGACGCCAGCGCAGGCGCGCTAGAAGCTCCAGCCCACCATGAAGGAGGTGCGGAGCCCGCCGACCGCGTCTGGGAACGGACCTTCGTTCGAGGCCGAGTAGATGGAATACCCGATCTGATCCCAGCCGAGGCTGAACCCGAGCGCCACCCCGCCCTGGAGGATCCACTGGTATCCGAGCTCGCCGAGAATGCGCACCCCGGAGCCGACGAGCCCGAGGATCAAGGGCTCGCGGTCGCGAGGGGAGTACGACACGCGCGGGCCGGCCCAGAGACCTCGCGGCGCGTCGCCCCACGGGTAATACCGGGCGCCGACCGAGACCCCATACGTGAACGTATACACCCAGGGTGGGCCTGACGTGGCGAGGCCTCGGAGGCTGAACGTGCCCAAGCCCGAGAAGTCATGAGTAAAGGCGCGCTCGAACGTGACGGGGAATTCAAGGACTGCGCCCTGGGAGAACAGCGGCCAGCCGAGCGCGTCGAGGGCATCGACGCCGACCACGTTCATGCGCTCTTGCTTCCCGGCGACTTGAGCATCGGCGCGAGCGAGACCCGTTGACAGGATCGCCGCGACGGCCACCGTTGGAACCACGTGATGAGACCACATCGTTCACCCCACACCGGCCCTCCGCGAATCATCGCATGAAAGAAGGGCCGCCTGCTCGAAGGCGAGCGCGTCACGTGGTCGCGAAGCGACGCGCCGCGTGCTCAGTCGTTCTCCGGGATACGCCCGGCGCAGTAGTCGTGCAAGCCGCTCGCCTCCTCCGCCGCCACGTTCACGGGCCGGAAGTTGATGTTCCACGGGCCGTCCAGTGTGACCGCAACGCCCGTGGCCGCGTTCCAGCTGGCCAGCATCATCGCGTGCCCGTCGTCGCCGTTGCTGCTGTCTCCGTCCGAATCCCGGCGGTCCAGGTAGTCACCGGCCCGCGGCACGTAGGTATCGGTGAGCACCCAGTTGTAGGACGAGTCCTTCTTGATCCACTGCTGCCGGCCGGAGTGGTAGCAGTACAACCGCCCCGCGTCGCGGAAGAGGTCATGCATGACCGCGTGGCTGGAGATGTCGCGAAACGCGTCTCGGAACCCCACCGGCTCGTACTGGGAGTAGTACCAGGAGACGGTCTCGCTGCAGAGGGCCTGGCCGGAGAGGCCGTACTTGGGGTTCACCGCCGTGGAGTCGGTGCTGTCGCTGCTGCCGCTCTTGCCGATGTCGTAGACGAAGTACCGGAAGGAGGCGGGGAGCGCCGAGAACGCCGCGTAGGTCAGCCCGAGGTAGTCCTGGGCGTAGTTGCGCCGCCCCACGTAGGCCGCGATGTAGAACGAGTCGTTTCCAGGCGCCAGATACTGGCCGACCATGTACCCGATCTGCGAGCTGGGCTCCCGCCCGCAGCACGTCTGCGCGTACTCGATGTCCACGAACATCTGGTTGATGTCGAGCGCCGTCGTTCCGCCCTTGTTCTCGAAATACATGGCGTCCCAATACGAGCGGTTGTTCGCGTCGGCCAGCGTCTGCAGCGTCGCCAGCGCGGTTGCGCCGGCGGTGCCCTGGTAGTGCAGGTCCGACGTCTTCACGAAGTCCACCGCCACCGACTTCTCCGCTCCGGCCTGGTTCCGGAAGGTGAGGTAGCGCGTGAAGTCGTTGTGGATGGGGACCGCGTTGAGCACCAGGCGGACCTCCAGCGCGGTCGGCTTCATGTCGGGGCTGGTGGTGTAGACCAGCGCGGACCGGGCCGACGCCACCTCCTCCGGAAGGTCGGGCCCGGGCCCACACCCGGCCAGCGAGAGAAATACTCCTGCCACGACGAACGCGCTCGTCTTCACGGTTCCGGTCCTGTTCCTGCCGGTCTCTTCGGGTCACACACGCCGGTGCGCGGGAACCGGCTCCGCCGCGCCGCTTCCTGGAATTCGCCGCGGCGGGGGCGGATCTGACATCCTCAGGGCTGGACGAGCCGCGAGCGCGTGGATCCGTGACGCGTGGGCCCTCCAGCGCTCCCGGCAAACGCTCAGGGCGCGGGCCGAACGCCCAGCGCCTGGTCCAGCTCCGACACCACGTAGCGCGTGCCGTCCTTGATCACGGTCCGCACCTTGCGGATATCGGAGATGTGCTTCGACGGGTCCCCGTCCACCAGGATGAGGTCCGCCAGCTTGCCGGGGGCGATGGTGCCCAATTCCTGGTCCTTCTTCATCACCCGCGCCGCGCCGAGGGTGGCGATCTGGAGCACCTTGGGGGCGGGGATGCCGGCGTCCTCGTACAGCTCCAGCTCCCGGTGGTACCCGAAGCCGGCCACTTCGTCGGTGCTGTCGGCGCCGGCCACGATGGACACCCCGGCCTCGTAGAGCGCCCGGGTCATGTTCTGCATCTGCCGGAACGAGTCCTTGTAGCGCTTCTCCATCCCGGGCGGAACCTCCAGCCCGCCGAAGAAGAGGCCACGCCGCACCTGCGCCGGGAAGCGGTCCCCCACCGCCGCGAAGCGATTCGACATCTGCCCCGGCCGGTCGGTGAGCCCCCACTCGTGGGCCACCAGCGTGGGGTCCACGGTGGTATGCCGCTCCAGCAGCAGCTTGATGAACGCCTTCACCTTCGGCGAGGCCGGGTCGATCTCCGCTCCGTGCGCCGCCACCTCGGTGAAGCGGTCCATCCCGCTGGTGTCCTTCACGTCCAGGAAGTTGAGGAACACCATGTTCATGTGCTGGATCTCATCCGCCCCCGCGCGCACGAACTCCTCCGCCTTCATCCCCGACGGCACGTGCCCGGACAGGCGCAGCCCGTTCTCGTGGGCCAGCTTGGCGATCACCGGGACCAGCTCCGGCTTGAGTGAGCTGTAGACCTTGATCTGCACGTAGCCGCGCTTGACGTAGTCCGCCACCACCGCCTTCGCCTCCGCCTCGTTGTCGGCGAACACCTTGGTGGGCGCCTGGTTCGGGCCGCGCCCATCGATGAAGCCGGCCGCCAGGACGCGCGGGCCGATCTGCGTGCCTTCGTCGAAGCGCTTGCGGGTGCGCGCCAGCTCGTCCGCGTCATTGGCCAGGTCGCGCACCGAGGTGACGCCCGCCTGGAGGTGCAACAGCCCGTCCGCGGCCCCCCACAGGTGGGCGTGCATATCCCAGAGCCCGGGCAACAGCGCCTTCCCCGCCGCGTCGATCACCTCGGCGTCCTTCGGCAGCTGGACCTCGCCGTCCTTCCCCACCGCCTCGATGGTGTGGCCGCGGATCACCACCGTCTGGCCCGGGACCATGCGGGCGTGCTCGGCGTCGAACAGGTTGGCGTGCGTCACCGCCAGCGGCCCCACCGGGCGGTGGGCCAACGTCTTGGCCAGCGCCGCCGCCCGCGCCACCTGCCACTGCTCCTGCTCCTGGAGCATGGCCGGCACCGAGGACTCGAAGCCCTCCGGCACCACCGAGCTCGTGTTGGAGTCGACGCCAGCGGACAGCGTGCCGTCGTCGCTCAGCCAGGCGAAGGACGGGGTGAAGCCCAGCCCGGAGATGGCCCAGAGCGTGAACGAGCGCGGCTTTCCCTTGGACGGCGTGAGCTGGAGGGTCTTCGCCAGCTCCGACCTCACCTCGCCCGCCGGGAGCAGCGGGAGCGTGTGCCCCGGTGCCGCCTTCAGTGCCAGCGTCATCAACCGCCGCTCCTCCGGCGTGCCGAAGAGGCTCATGTAGAACGCGTTGGCCGGGGCCTTGGCTTCGCCCTGCTCGGACCGGTTCTTCCAGCGCGCCATCCCGTCCGTCGTCCGCTCGAAGTGCTCATCCACCTTGATCCCGTAGTCGACCCCGGTGACGTCGATCTTCGTGGGCACGCCGTTCGGCCCCACCGCGATGCGTTCGTCCAGCTTGGGTCCGCGGCCCCGGTCGCTCCGCTCGTAGTGCACGGAGATCTGGCCGGGCGAGCGCTCCGCCACCGACGCGCCGGCGACGTTGACCTGGGACTGCAGGACGGTGGAGCGGACGGTGACGGTGGAACCAGCGCCCGCCGCGAGCGCGGCGAGCAAAGGCAACAGCAGCAGCGGCCAAAGCTTCTTCATGGAGGGGCCCCCCTGGGCGTGGCCGACCCACGCCTGTTCGCCCCGCTCTAAATCACAGCCCGCCCGCGCCCGCGACGCCTCCCGCGGGCTTGCGCGTCGACTCCGGCCGCTTCGTCCGCTTGGAGGAAGGGACGTGCGTCCTCCGTGAGCTTCCGCGCCCCCGCACGAGCGCTCCAGCACGAGCGCCGGCGATGACCGTCCGCACCGCGAGGACCAGCCAGGCCGTATCCCGCCGGCGGGCGTCCACGATCGCGCGGACGAGATGCAAGAGGAGCTGCGCATCGGTTCCCGGCGGCACTTCGCCCCGGTCGATGGCGCGCGTGACCATCGACCTCCACTCACCGCGACGCTCGTCCACCGCGTCTCCGATGATCGCTTTGACCTCGGGGCTGTATCGCTCGTCGAGCAGCCGTGCCCAGGCTCGGCCTTCGATCTTCCGGCCGACGGTGGATCGCCGCGTGAATGCCTCGACGAGATCGCGCTCCAGCCGTCCGGTGTCCGGCAGCGGGCTCTCGCGAAGAGGTTTCCGCATCCGGTCGACCAGGGCGGTGACCAGCACTGCCCGGCTCGGCCAGCGTCGATAGATGGTGGTCTTGTTGACCCCGGCCATGGACACGACCTCGTCCATGCGAAAGCCGGCGTATCCCGATCGCGCGAGCTCGACGATCGCGGCATCGAGCACGCGACGCACCACCTGGTCGCTGCGTCCCCCGAGGGTCCCCTTGGTTCGACGCGCCGATCCGCGAGCACGACCCACGGACATGGACGCTAGCATCGCCCTCTTGCAGATGGCAACTCGAGTTGCCTTCACCCTGGAGCCCGGCTAGCCTCGGCTTCGTCATGGCAACATGCTGTTGCCATCTCGAAGGGAGCCTCGATGCCCTGGCACCACGTTGCGGCCTACTTCTTCGGAGGCCTGTTCCTGGCCAACTTCTTCCCGCACTTCATCGCAGGCATGTCGGGGGTCCGGTTCTACACCCCGTTCGCGACGCCGCCGTTCCGAGGGCTCTCGTCGCCGATGACGAACATCCTCTATGCGCTCTTCAATCTCGCGATGGCCTACGCCCTGCTCGTGGTCGTCGGGAGCCTGGAGCTGGGGCATGTGCCGCACGTCGCCGTCTCGGCGGCGGGTTTCGCGCTCTGGTCGGTCCAGATCGCGCGGGCCGTGACCAAGCTCCGGGGCAGCTCGCCGTCGCCGCCGACCGCGTCGCGCGCCAACGACGTCGCTTCCGTCTGACTGGAGCCCGGGTGACTTCGTTCACACACGACAGCCGCGGGCTCGCGGAGACGTATGAGCGGGTCAGCGATCTCCAGTTCGAAGGGGGCAAGCGGCTCGTCGAGCGGCTCGGGCTCGCGGAAGGGGCGCGCGTCCTCGACGTGGGATGCGGAACGGGGCGCTTGGCGCATTGGATCGCCGAGCGCGTGGGGACCACGGGCGCCGTGACCGGGATCGACCCGCTCGAGGAGCGCATCCACGTCGCGCGTGCTCGCGGCGGCAACGTGAGGTTCGAGGTGGGGCAGGCCGGGGATCTTCGGGCCTTCGAGGACGCGAGCTTCGACGCCGTGTGCATGTCGTCCGTGTTTCACTGGGTTGCGGACAAGGCGAAAGCCCTCGCCGAAGTACGTCGCGTCCTGCGGCCGGGAGGGCGCCTGGGGGTGACGACCCAGCCGCACGAGCTCTTCAGGGCCGGCACGGTGGGCCTCGTTCTCGAGCCCCTCCTCGCGCGCGCGCCCTACGCCGGCCGCGTCGATGGCTCGATGCTCACGTTTGCAAACCGCCGCTGTACGACCACCGACCTCGTGTCGCTGGTTCTCGAGAGCCGACTCGACCTCGCGGAGCTTCACGTGACGCCAAGCGCTCGGACCTACGCGAGCGGTGACGCCGTCGTCGACTTCATCGAGGCGAGCTCGTTCGGCACCTTCCTGCGCCCGGTCCCGGATGAGCTTCGGCCGTTGCTACGGGCGGATCTGATAGCGGCCTTCGACGCCCGGAGAGGGTCCGAGGGCGTTGCCGTGCGCGGCTGGGGCGTCTTGTTCGTCGCGACGCGCGCTTGACCGGAAGGGAGCGGCTCCCTCAGGGCCGCACGCACCGGGCGAAGTTGCGGACCCGGACGTCGTCCCCCTGCGGCCCGAACCCGCGCGGATAGTCGGCCGGGTCGCCCTCCTTGAGATCCCCGCGCTGCGCGCCCGCGCCGTGCACGTCCAACAGCTCCCAGTGTCCGGAGCCCGGGGGCTCCTCCATCCACCCCAGTGCACGGCCGAACGCCACGTAGACGGCCCGGACGCCGAGGTGGTCCGGCGGACCGTCCGGCAGCGTGGTGGAGCTCCAGGCGTAGGACTCGATGTTCGAGACCTCGAAGGCCGGGTCGATCGCGGCGGTGCCGGTGACCGCCGGGGCGCGGCTGTAATCGACCAGGCTCTGGAGCTCCTTGGCGTTGGGGAGCCGCCAGTCGTCCGCGCCTCCCAGGGTCAGGCCCTCGCAGTACGCCAGCGCGTCCGCCCAGGTGCGCTGGACGCCGTCGTCGGCGCGCTGCCAGGTGAGGCGGCGGACCTCGTCCCGGACGGTGCCGTCCGCGCCGGCCGAGTACGCGGCGGTGCCGTAGGCGGGGTTCCCGGCGACGAATCGCGCGTACATGACCGCGGGAGGCCCGGGCGGCTGGCCGGGAGGCGACGGCTGGAGCACCGGGTACGCCTTGATCCGCCCGTCCGCGAAGTTCACGCCGAACACCGCCTCGTCGCCGTGCATGATGCGACCCACGTACTCCGTCGACGACCAGACCTGGACGTCGAAGAAGCGCTGGCCCGGCAACGTCCCCGTGTCCGGCGCGTACGCGAACTCGAAGGCGCCGGTATCGATGAACGGAGTGGACCCGTCCGCGGTGGGGCCGAAGGCGCCGGCGAAATCGATCAGCGAGTACAGCTCCCCGATGCTGGGCAGGCGCCAGCCCGACCGGCCTCCCACGCGCAGGGTGCCGGCCCGCGCCCTGGCCTCCTCCCACGTCACCTTGGTCCCCAGGGCGCGCGTCCAGGTCAGCCCCGTGACCAGGTCCGTCACCGTGCCGTCCCCGTTGTCCGAGTAGCGCAGGTCCGGGCCCGGGTGCTGCGCGTCCTGCCCGAAGAGCGGCGCCCCCGGGGCCGGACAGGCCGCCGGCCCCGACGTGCCGTAGCACGCGCGCTGCCCCGTCCCCGCCAGGGACCACCGATCGCCTCCTCCACACCCAAGGCACGCGGCCACGGCGAGCGCCACCACTCCGCGATGAACCATCGGAGCGCCGGTCACGGCCGCTCTCCCGGCGACGGCGGCTGCGCCCACGAGGGCAAGGGCGGCGGGCGCCCCGCCTTGTACGCGCGGTAACGCTCCCGCTGCTCCGGGGTGAGGATGGCCACCAGCTGCGCCTCGACGTCGTCGGCCAGCGCCCGCACCCGAGGCACCATCTCCTCCAGGATCTGGTCCATCCGCGGCTTGTTGCGTTCGAGCACCTCCCGCACCTGGGCCTGCTGGGCGGGCGTCAGGCCGATCTCCCTGGACGGGAAGGGCGGCAACTCGCCGGGCCCCCCTTCGGGCGCGGCGAAGGCCTTCATCGCGCTCGCGCCGGCGCTCCCACCGGCGAGGAAGATCACCACCAGGACGGCGACGGAGCGGCGCCGGACGCTGGACGGCGGAGAGGACGCCGGCGACCGGGGGGGAAGAGGAGGATCGGAGGGCATGGGAGGAGTGGAGGGAGTGGTCATGGCTTGAACCAGGTGGCCCGGTCGCCGCGCGGTCCGGGACGGGAGAGAGCGAGCTTCAGCAGCGCCGTCGCGGGGTCGCGCGGATCCGGGCGGGGAGCCACCAGCGCCGGCACCCAGACGAGCGCCGCCAGCGCGAACGCGACGACCAGGGCCGCCGGCGCCCACGCCGCCAGCTGTTCCAGCACCGAGCGCGGCGCGCGGCTCGCCGCCACCGAGGCGCTGATCCGCCTCGCCAGCCGATCGAGGCGCTCGGGATCCGGCCGCCCGAACAAAGGTGTGAGGTCCACCGGCCCCGCCGCGTCCAGTCCGTCTTCGTCGTCGTTCATGGTTGCTCCCGAGCAGGCGTCACGTCCGCGCGTTCCAGGACGGCCCGCAGCGCCTTGCGCGCTTGAAAGAGGTGCTGTCGCGACATCACCTCGGAGATCTGGAGCGCGGCGCCGATCTCCGCGTGGGTCAACCCCTGCAGGTCATGCAGGAGCACCACCTCGCGCTGGGTGTCCGTGAGCTGGTCCAGGCCGGCCGCCAGCGCCTGGCGAAGGGCGAGGCGGGAGGCCTCGGGCGCGCGCGGCTCCTCTCCCGCCGGGAGGGCGTCCGCCGAGGCGCGCCTCGCCTTCCCTTGCAGGACCGTGTTGAGCGCGCGGTGACGGACGATCTGCATCAGCCACCCGGCGAATCGCTCCGGCTCGCGGCAGGTCTCCAGCCGCTGGAAGGCGAGCACGAAGGCGTCGTGCGCCACGTCCTCCGCCTCGAAGGGATCGCCCACCACCGCCAGCGCCACCGCCACCGCCGCCCGGAGGTGCCGGCGGACGAGCTGCTCCGTCGCCGCGGCGTTCCCCCGCAGCGCGCGCGCGACCAGCACGGCGTTGGTGGCCTCGGAGGGCACGGAGCGTTCGGAGGATGCCCGAACCAGAGCGGTGAGGGACCCGGCGAGCATGGGCCCCCTCAAGACAGGCGACTGGCCCTGCGCGTTAGTCGGCGGCGCTTCGATCCATCCGCCCGGCGCGCACACTAACGCTCATTTATCCTCATTTGTCTTCAAGGCGCCGCAAACGACGGCACTTCACTCGATGGTGGGTAGGAAAGGGAAATCACATGAATATCAACGGCTTCTCGTCCCAGATCAGCGCGTTCTCTGGTGGTCCCGGCGGCGTCGGCGGCTCCCTGCCGTCCTCGCAGTCGCAGCTCCAGCGCCAGGACCCCGGGGTGGGCTTCCCCCGGAACGACACGTTCGAGAGCAAGTCGCCCCGGCAGACCCCGGGCCTGGGCGGGGTGCTGAAGGATTCGCTCGCGCACGCCGGGGTGAGCCAGGCCAAGAGCAAGGCCGTCATGGACGCCGTCCGCAACGGCGCGTCCCTCGACAGCGCCCTCCAGAGCGCCGGCGTCACCCCCGCGCAGCACCGGAGCGTGATGGACTCCGTCCGCGCGCAGGACAAGCGGAAGCAGCGGTAGCCCCACGGGGCGGGCGCGCCGTGCCTCCAGAGCGGCGCGCCCGCCGATTTTTGAACGGGCGCTCGGGTCACGGCCGGGCGTCAGTGGGTCGGAGTTGGGCGGAGCCCCTCGACGAAGCCGCCGTCCGGCTGCAGATACACGCGCTCGCCGGCGGGCACCGCGACCCCCTGGTGCTTCCACGGGCGCGAGAGCGTGGCCGTGCCTACCGAGCCTCCCTCGCCGATCTCCACGGTGGAGCCTCCCTTGACCGGGACGCCCCCGAGGACGACGTCGCGAGGCGGCTGGGCGAGGCGGAGCGCGCCTCCTTCGCCGTAGACGACGCGCGTGCCCGCGGGGAAGTCCAGGGCGCCGATGCGGGCCGGCGCGCGCAGCACCTCCTCGCGGGGGGCGTCCTTGGCGGGCCGGAACGCGACGCTCCGGATGGCGAGCCGGCGCTCGCGCACCTCCAGCCACGCGGTGACCTCGCCGCCGGTGGGGCAGCAGATGGGGTCGTCGGAGAAGCGCATCGGCGCGTGCCCGGTGAGCGCGTCCCAGTCGATCCGGACGTACGTGTCGGCGGCGCGCATCGGCGGGAGGCGGGACTCCAGGCGGCGCCTCCAGTCCTCCGCGTCGACCGGCACCCACTTTCCCGCCTCCAGCACCAGCGCGTGGTCGCCGTCCGGGTGACCGTTCTGGGGGAACTGCTCCGGAACGACGAGGAGGACGACCCCGCCGGCGCGGTGGATCTCCGGATCGCCCAGGGTGGACTCGCAGGGCTCGGTGGCGAAGGTGGCCACCGGCTCGCGGGCGCCGGAGGCCGTGGGCCGCCAGATCGTCACCGCGTCCTTGCGGTGCTCGGGGCAGGCGGTCGCCGGGTCCGGGGCGGAGCTGCGGCAGAAGTGAAGTCCTTCGCCGATGGTCGTGTCACATGCGCCGCGCGGCTGCGGCGAAGCGCCCGCATCCGCCGGGTCCGCGGCGAGCGCGCGCGTCGAGAGCGCGAGGAGGAGGAGGGTTCGTGGCCGAAGCATGAAGGCGCGCAGTGCACCACGCGTGCCGGTGTGACCGCCACGGCGACCGCCCCCTCCCCGGCCGCGGGCCGCACGCCTGGCGACCGAGTATCCCTTGACAGTAATATGCACCTATGAGCATATACGTCTCGTGGAATCTTCATTCGCCGTCCTCGCCGAGCCGAACCGCCGCGCCATCCTGAGCATGCTCTCCACGTCCGAGCGCTCGGTGGGGGAGCTGATGCACCGGCTCCGCCTGCCGCAGCCGTCGGTCTCCAAGCACCTCAAGGTGCTGCGCGAGGGTGGCTTCGTCGAGTCGCGCGTGGAGGCCCAGCGGCGGGTCTACCGCCTCAACCCCAAGCCGCTCCAGGAGGTCGACGAGTGGCTGGAGCAGTTCCGCCGCTTCTGGTCGAAGCACGTCGACGCCCTGGAGGCGCACCTGGACCGGATGGAGAAGGCGGAGAAGACCTCACCCGTGAAAGAGAGGAAGAAGACATGATCAGCCGCGAGCAGTACGCGCCGGGCGCCGCCTTCGGCGCCGACGTCCGAAAAGAGGGGGCGCAGTGGACGCTCGTCCTCGTCCGCGACCTCCGCCACGCGCCCGAGAAGGTCTGGAAGGCGATCACGGAGCCCGAGCATCTCCGCGAATGGGCCCCGTTCGACTCCGACCGGAGCCTCGGCGCCGCCGGCACCACCGCCAAGCTCACGACCGTGGGGGCGCCGGCGCCGCACGTCACCGAGAGCCAGGTGAAGCGGGCCGAGGCGCCCAAGCTGCTCGAGTACAGCTGGGGAGGACAGGACATCCGCTGGGAGCTGGAGCCGCTGGGATGCGGCGGCACCCGGCTCACGCTCTGGCACAACATCAACCGCGGCTTCATCTCGATGGGCGCCGCCGGCTGGCACCTCTGCTTCGACGTGCTGGATCGGTTCCTCGCCGGCCAGCCCATTGGACGCATCGTCGGCCCCGAGGCCATGAAGGTCGAGGGCTGGCATCGGCTGAACGCCGAGTACGCCAAGCAGCTCGGCGTCGAGCCCCCGAAGCGCTGAACCCCCAAAAACTGAAGCCCAAGGAGGAAGAACCCATGGAATCGACCCTGCCACTGCCGACCACCACCGCCGTCCCGGACCTGCGCGTGCCCCGCTCGAAGGGGATGGTCATCGGCTTCTGGATCACCACCGCGCTCCTCTGCCTGCAGATGGGCTTCACCGCCTACGCGCAGCTGCGCCTGCCGCAGGTGGCGGAGGCGTTCACCCGCCTCGGTTTCCCCGCCTCCTTCCGGGTGGAGCTCTCGTGGGCCAAGCTCCTCGGCGTGGTGGTGCTGCTGGCGCCGGCGCCGGCCCGGCTCAAGGAGTGGGCCTACGCCGGCTTCGCCATCACCCTCGTCTCCGCGCTCATCGCCCACCTCTCGATTGGAGAAGGCCCGGAGGCGTGGGGCTTCGCGGCGGTCACCAGCGTGCTCTGGGCGCTCTCGTACTTCTTCTGGCGCCGCCTGCAGGCCAGGCCGGCGAACGCCTGACTTCTCCAGCTTGGACACGATCTCGCGAAGAGGTGCCGGTCACTGATGGGCCTGCTGGACTGGCTTCAAGGCAAGCGGGGAGCGCCACCGGCGGTACGGCGCATGGGCTCAACGTGAGAAGTGGCCCCATGCCTGACTACAACACCTCGAAGGCCTTGAGCTCGTACGGGGGAGTGAACAGCGAGTAGTCCCCGCGGAAGTACGCGGAATTGACGTAGAGCGTGCCCGCCTTGCGCATGAACAGAACGATCTCACCGTTGAAGAGCAGGACCGCGTCGCCTGGGACTGACTGACAGATCGCCAGCGTGCCGCGGACAATTTCCGCTTTCGCCTCTACGCTGTAAGCGGACCAAGTCCTGAAGACGAAGTATTGGTCAGGCGCGAACCCAAACTGCTCCTGTCTGAACTCGCGCGAATCGAGCGGCAGCGGACCGACTCCCGCAGTGAACCGGGGGGCATCCGTAGAGCATGGATCTTTGGGGTCCCAAGGAAGACCGAGACTGAGCAGAAAGGTTCGCATCAAGGTCTCGGGGCCAAGGGTCGTCGATATGTGGAACGAATAGTCGAGCGACATTTCTATTACCTAGGGCCAGATGTGGACGATTTCGCCTTCGCCTGTGATCGCGATGACCTCTTCGAGATTCGGCATGGGATAGTTGCGAAACTGCGCCCGGAGATCGGAAAGCTCAACAGGAGTGTCTGAGAGATTGAGGACGATTCGCCTTGCCTGAGGGGGCCTGCCTCGAGGATTCACCTTGTCTTCATTGAGATTCGCCCAGATGTTCCGCGGCCTGGCCGCCGTTGGCGAGTAGTTGTCGAACACGCGGCCCTCGATCTTGAAGTCCGGGCTCCGTGCCTTGGTCGATCGCGGCAGTTGCTCGAGGTCGAAGCCAGCACGCGCCAACCTCACCGCCGACTCGTTCTGTCGCTGGATGGCCAGTCGGTTCTCGCCCGAATCTCCCGGATTCGGAGGCTCGGGTTTCCCGCGCGGCTGGGCGTCGGGTCCGGCGGTCTCGACGGGTACGTCCTCCCCGGCCGCGGCGCGCTGGCGGGCGGACCTGAAGGCGGATCCGCTCTGCCCATCATCGCCGCGACCGTGGACAGCACCGGCGCGCTCAGCGCTCCAATCCGCACGAGCTCCCGCAGCGCCTCCAGCAGGTCCGTCGAGATGACCACGACCCCACTGCCCGCCCCTGCTCCTGCCAAAGCCGGGAAGCTCACGCCGATGCTCGACCCCGGCCCTCCCCCCATCGCTTCAAAGGCGGCCGCCATCTCATACACCGACGCCGCGGCCATCACCCCATTCGCCGCCCAGAGGCCCTTCTCCGTCCACCGAGCCCCCACCAGCATCGACTTCTGAAACTTCGGCAGCGCCTCCTGAAGCTCCACCAGTTCCTGCCGGTGCTTCGCCGCGGCGGCCTCCATCTTCCGGACGTCGAAGCCGACCATCGCGTCCAGGACGGGCTCCGTCCCCGCCCTCATCGCCGCCAGCATCCCCATCCAATGGCTCGTCACCACGCCCGCGTCCTCGGCGTGGCTCGCCGTCGCCAGGTACGCCAGCTGGATGGTCAGGACCGGCAGTCCCAGCACGAGGGCGTTGAGCCGGGCCCACGCCCCTGCCCGGTCCCGCCGCCGAAGGCACTCCAACCCCTCGACCTTCACACGTTCGAAGCCATCGAACATCCGCTCCAACCTCCGGATGTCCGGCCCGAACAACCTCGACCGGTCGCTGACCTCGGACAGGTGCGCGCGCAGGGCCACGGCATCGCGACCCACCTGCTCGAAGAGCGACGCCCCGTGCTGGAGCTCATCGATCCCTCCCGAAGCCTCGACCTCGGGACGGACGGCACCCGCCCGCGCACCTCCCCGCATGTGGCGCGTCCCCGCCGCGCACGAAAGCAGCACCACCGCGACCAGCGCATGCCTGGGGAAGCGCATTCCCCTCGATGCTACCGCGCTCCCCTCACCGCAACCCGGCCATGAAGTCGCCGCTGAGCGCCGCCCGGAACTGGTCCACCCTCCCGATCAGGTCCCGCACTCCCTTCACGATCTTCGCGCTCTTCAGCACCAGCCCGGCCGCGGACCCGATGTTGTTCCCACCGGGGATGATCCCCGCCACGTCCACCCCCAGCTGCCCGGCGTTGATCAGCACCTCCAGCGGGTCGTCCCAGTTGCTGTTGATCAGGTCCCGGGCGCTCCCCACCGCGCTGATCGCCGAGGCGATGTTGCCGACGATCGGGATGTTCCTGGCCGCGCTGCTGATCGCCGCGTTCGCGATCCTCCGCTGCAGCTCGTTCTTCACGTAATCCGGCATCGACTCGATCAGCCCGGAGAACGCATCCCCGATCGCCGAGAACGCGCCGTCGTTGAACGGCAGCTCCACCCGCCCGCCGCCCAGCCACCACGGGATGTCGAACCCGATGGGGTCGCCGGCGTTCATCAGCGCCTTGCACGCGCTGCCCAGCTCCGACACCGCCTGGTCGACCTCGCCGGTGGCGATCTTCTCCGCCACGGTCATGAACCGGTCGAAGGTGCCGGTCTGCACGATCGCGTTGTTCAAGCTCTGGTTCTTGAACAGCGGCCCCACCGGCTTGGGGAGCTTCCCCAGCGCGTTGAGGAAGTGGATCTTCGCCTCCGGCGGCAGCGCCTTGCCTGCGCGCGCCAGGTGCGCGACGAACTGATCTCCCTTCCCGTCCTTCACCGCCGCCAGCGCCTGGGACAGCTCGTCGACCACGCCGGGGTAGCGCGCGATCTGCCCCACCACGTCCTTGAGCTTCTGCGGGATCGGCAGCCCGTTGACCATCTTCCCGGCCAGCCGCGCGATCTCCTCGTCCCCCACCCCCTGCGCCTTCAGCGACCCGTACATTCCGCTGATCCGGCTCATCGCCGTCTTGAAGTCCGGCGGGTTCTGCGCGAGCGCCTCGCCGGCCTCGAACACGTTCACCGCGGCCAGGCCCATGGTGCGCACGTCCTCGGGGGTGAGCCCGAAGCGCTCCATGGCCTTCTTCATGGGCCCGCTGTTGCTCAGGGCCTTGAGCACCACGTCGCGCGCTTCCTTGTTGTTCATCAGCGCGCGCAGCCCGGCGCCCACGTCGCCGCTCTGGAAGTGCTTGAGGTAGTCCGGGTTGTCCAGCAGCGACCCGACGAACGCCGGGTCCCCGAGGATGCTCGCCGGCAGCGACCCCTCCTTGAACACCTTCTTCGCCGCGCCGTTGATCGCGTCGCGCACCAGGTCCTTGCCGCCCGCCCCCACCGCGGCCACCAGGTGCCCCAGCGCCTCCTGCCAGTGCTTCTGCGGGTCCTCGGCCAGCGCCTCGCCCGCCTGGAGCAGGTGTGGCAGCGCCTCCTTCGCCTTGAGCAGCTTCTCCTTGGTCAGCCCCAGGTCCTTCAGCCGCGGCCCCAGCTTGGGGTCGGCGAAGATCGAGTCGAGCGCGATCCCCAGCAGCTCGTCCGACTTGCCGATCTTCTCCATCGCCCCGTGGGCGTCGCCGGAGATCAGCGACTTCACCGCGTCCTGGAAGTCCTTGCTCCCGGCCAGCTTCGTGATCAGCCCCTCGTTGCCGAGCGCGGACCTCACCCACGACGGCATCCCGGGGATGTTCTGCGCCAGCTTCCCGGCGGCGCGCGCCACCAGCTTCGCGGGGATGTGCCCCACCGCGTCCTTGAAGTGGTCCAGCGCGGCCTTGTAGTCGGGCGGCTCCGCCAGCAGCGCCTGCCCGGCGGAGATCATCGCCGGCAGCCCGTCCGCGCACTGCATCAGGTCGTCCCTGGACAGGCCCAGCTTGTCCAGGAACCCCTTCACCTTCGGGTCGTCGGCCAGCGCGCCGGCCACGTCCTTCGCCAGCTCCGGGGCCTCGGCCAGGATGCCCTTGAGGGCGCCCTCCACCTGGCTCCGCATCCCGAACGGCGTGAGCTTGAATCCCTTGTCGTCCCCGCCCCACGGGATCAGGTCGGAGAGGTGGCGCTGGAGCTTCTCGTTCCCCAGCAGCTTCTCGATCAGCTTCGGATTGGAGACCAGCGACTTCACCACCGGCGGCAGGTTCGCCTTGTCCGCGATCGTCCCCATCACCTTCTGGACCAGGCCCGGCGCGGCCTTGCCGGCGCCCACCAGGTTGGCCACCGCGCCCTGCCAGTCACCCTTGGCGGCGGACTGCGCCGCGTACATCAGGTGCGGGATGGCGTCCGCGTTCTTCTTCAGGTCGTCCGCGGTGAGGCCCAGCTTGTCCTTCAGCACCGGCCCCCAGCCGCCCGCGAACACCGCGTCGATCGCCGCGTCGCGCAGCTCCTTGTCGTTGCCCAGCGCCTTGAACGCCTGCGACAGCTCGCCGCGGGTGAGGTGGTCCACCGCCTCGCCCATGGCCGGGCTCTTGGCCAGCTTCTCCAGGAACGCCTTGTCGCCCAGGAGCGGGATGTTGGGCATCCGGTCCTTGAAGACCTTCGCCACCACGTCCGGCGCGCTCTTGCCGGCGGCCACCAGCGACCGGAACCCTTCGGCCCACTGCTTGTCGCTGAAGTGGGTGACCGCCTGCAGCAGGTCCGGCGCGGCGGTACGCAGCTTCTGGAGGTCGCCGGTGGTGAGCCCCAGGCCCTTGAGCGCGGTCTGGACGGTCTCGTTCTTCCCCAGCGCGTCGATGACCCGCTTGCCGATCTTCTCGTCCTTGAGCAGCGCCTTGACGTCGTCCCCGGAGAAGTTCCCCCACAGCAGCGACTTGAGCGCCCCGCGGAGGGCGGGAGAGCCGGCGATGTCCTTGATCAGCTCCGGGTCGCGCAGGAGCGACTGGAACGCGGCGGGCATCCCCTTCAGGTCGCCCCAGCTCTTCGCCATGCCGCCCACGGCGTCGGCCACCACGTCCGGCGCGGCGGCGCCCGCGGCCAAAAGGTGGTCCACCGCGTCGCCCCACTTCTCCTGCCCCACCGCCTCCACGGCCTTCATGAGGTGGGGGAGCGCCGGGCGGGCCTTCTCCAGCCGCTCGGGGGTGAGGCCCAGCTTCTTCAGGCCCTCGGCGATCTTCGGGTTCTTCAGCAGCGCGTCGCCGGCCTTGCGCACCAGCTCCTGGCCGCCGTCCGTCTGCGCCAGCTTCTCCAGCGCCTCGCCGATCTTCCCCTGGCCGATGAGCTGGAGCGCGTCATGGCACTTCGGATCCGCCGCCAGCGACGCGACGAGGTCCTTCTGGGCCAGCAGCGCGCGGACCGGGCTGTCCTTGGGCAGCTGCTTGTCCGCCCAGTCGACGATGTCCTTGCCCCAGCGGTCCGCCATCGCGCCGACGGCCTTCTTCGCGAAGTCGGCGACGGCGGGGTTCTTCGCCGCCTCGCGCAGCCCGTCCAGCGCGCCGCGGTAGTCGCCCTGGGCGAACTTCGCCACCGCGTCCGCCAGCTGCGGCGCCGCCTTCAGCGCCTCGCCCAGCTGCTTCACGTCCTCCGGCTTGAGCCCCGCCCGCTCCAGCGCGTTCTTGATCTCCGGGTGGTTGGCGAGGGTGTCGATGAGCGCCTTCTGCGCGCGCTCGTTCCCGGCGACGGTCTTCAGCGCGCCGCTCAGGTCGCCGTTGACGAGCTGGGTGACCGCCTTCTGCAGCCCCTTGTCCTGGGCGAACGCGTTCAGCAGGTCCTTGTTCTGCAGAGCGCTGTTGGCCAGGTTCCAGAGCCCCAGCGGGTCCTTGTCCATCAGGGCGGAGCTCTTCAGGCCGCCGGTGATGTTGCCGGCCAGGTGCGAGATGGCCTTCTGGGCGATGTCGCGCAGCTTCGGGTCGCGCGACAGCTCGAGCATCTTCCCGAGGACCTCGCCGGTGTCCTCCAGGTTCCACAGCTTGGCGCCGCAGTCCACCAGGTCGAGGAGCTTGCCGCCCGCGGCCTTCAGCTCGTCCTCGCTCAGCCCCAGGGCCCCCTGCAGCGCCTTGCTCTTCGCGAGCAGCCCCGGGAGCTTGTCCTTCAGCGCCGGCGACTTCGCGAGGTCAGCCAGGCCACCGGGCTCGCCTCGGCTCAAGGAATCGAACGCCTCGCCCAGCTTCCCGTTGGTGATCAGCTCGCGGACCACGGCCGGGTCGGTGAGCAGGTCGCGCGCGACGCCCTGCATGCCCTCCGGCTCCAGCGCCTGGGCGGCCTGGGTGATCGCCTGCTCCACCACCTGGGGCGGGACCCTGGAGGCGGCGTCGCGCAGCGCCGACATCGCCGCCGGGAGGTCGCCCCAGTCGCCCAGCGAGGGCAGCAGGTGCTCCAGCGCGCGCTGCACGTCCGCGTTGCCGAGGTGCTTGACGAGGTCCTTGTTCCCCAAAAGCTGCTTCACCAGGCCCGCGGTGCCCTCGCCGCCGAGCTGCTTGGCGACGCCGGCCAGCGCGTCCTGCACCACCTGGCCGCCGCCCTCCTTGAGCGCGCTCAGCAGGTGCTTCGCCGCAGAGCGGGCGCCGCCGCGCTTGAGGCTGGAGAGGGCGTTCCGGACGTCGTTCTGCGCGCCCGGAGGAAGCTTGGCGATGACCTCGGCCGTGAGCCCGAGCGGCGCCGCGGGATCGGCGGGCGTCGCCGGCTTGGGGGTGGCCGCACCCGCCGGGGCCGCGGCCTTCGGGGCCTCGAAGCCGTCCGCGGACTTGGGGCTCTGCGGGGTGTCGCGCGAGACGGCGGGGGCCGCGAGGTCAGACGAAGACGTGCGCATCCGAAGCGCGGACGCGCTCTTGCCGATCTCCATTGGGAGTCTCCAGGTAGGGCGGCGTCTCCAGTGCGCCGGCCTGTTTGGATTCTCCGCTGACGAGAAGTGGAGTTTCCGAGCGCAGGGTGCTTACAAAAAATGAGAAATCCGCCGAAATCGTCAGCCCAGCTTCCAGTCGTTTCCGCCGGTTCCAGGATCTGTGGGGCTGGTGCCTACATGCACCAGGTCTCCATGGCCGCAGAGCGAGGGCATCGCCTTTGCTACCTTCGCCGCCGCCGCTCCCCCTCACCCAGAGGATCCGGACTTATGCGCGTCTCCACCCGGGCGCTGTGCCTCGCTCTGTCGCTGGGCGCCCTCACCTCATGTACCTGCAACCGCGCGGACCAGGAGCCGCAGAAGCCCTCCGCGCCCGCCCCCGCGGGGACCACCGCGTCCACCCAGCCGCCTCCGCCGCCGAAGCTGACCGCGGCTGATCTGCAGCCCTCCTACTCCGCGGTCTCCGAGGAGGGCGCGCTCCCCACGTCGGTGGTGGTCCGCTTCGCGCGCGACGTGTTCACCGACCAGAAGATCGGCGTCGCGGGGAAGGCCACGGTGCTGGAGCTGCGGCCGGCGGTCCCCGGCAAGCTGGCGGTCACCGGCCGCGCCGAGCTGACCTTCACCGCCAGCGCCCCGTTCCAGCCCGGCACCACCTACGACGTCCAGCTCCGCTCCGTCGAGACCACCGACGGCGTGCTGAACGACCCGGGCGAGGGCCGCTGGACCGGCTCCTTCACCACCCCCGCCTTCCAGCTGCTGCGGCTGGCGCTCAACCGCACCGAGCAGGGGCTCAACGACATGGAGCTGGACCTGGTGTTCAGCGGCCCGGTCAGCGCGTCCGAGGTGAGCGCCGCGACGAAGTGGACGGTCAACGGCAAGAGCGCCAAGTCCGGAGGCTGGAGCAACCCGGCCCCGAACGTCGCCCGGGCCCGCGTCTCCAGGATCGGCTGGGAGGCCGTCTCCGAGGTGACCGCCTCGATGGCCGCGGGGGTCCACCTCAAGGGCGAGAAGGCCACCGCCCCCGCCGCCGAGCGCAGCCTCAGCGTCGAGACCAGCAGCCGCGAGATGAACGTCTCCGGCGCCACCGTCGGCGAGGCCGGCAACGGCTTCCACGTGGACGTGGCGTGCTCCGCGGAGATCGAGGAGAAGGAGGCGAAGGACCGGTCCCTGGGCCGCGTCGAGCGGAACTGGCGGCGGGGCAACGGCGAGTGGATCCGCTACTGCCAGCTGGACGACGCCACCGCCACGCAGTTCATCCACTTCAAGCCGGCGGTGAAGGTCTCGGTGGCCCCGGCCGAGGCGGGCTTCCGGATCTTCGGCGACTTCCACAAGGGCTCCTACAAGCTCCGCCTCGACGCCGGCCTGCACGCCGCGGACGGCGCCGTCCTCCCCAGCGCCTTCGAGGCGAGCGTCACCTTCCCGGAGCGGACCCCGAAGCTGACCTTCGCCACCTCCGGCCGCTACCTCCCCCGGTCGGCCTGGAAGAACCTGGCGGTGCAGCACCTCAACACCTCCGACGCGCTGCTCTCCATCCGGCAGGTCCCCCCCGAGAACCTGGTCTTCTGGATGACCGAGCCGTCGGAGGCCTTCACCGACCGCACCTCCAACCTCGTCGTCGAGAACGTGCCGGTGAAGCTGGGCGGCGGGCGCGACGTGATGGCCACCACCTTCCTCGACGTGGCCGCGCTCGCCCCCAACGCGCCCAAGGGCCTGCTGGAGATCGCCCTGCAGGGCGCCAACAACGCGTCCAAGGACACCCGGCGGCTCCTGCTCACCGACCTCAACCTGGTGGCCAAGATGCGCGCGGCGCCGCCCGACGCGCCGTGGCGCCAGTCGGTGGACGTGTGGGCCACGGACATCTCCACCAACTCGGGCGTGGGCGGCGTGGAGGTGAAGCTGATCCGGCGGAGCGGGTTCGTGCTCGCCAGCTGCAACACCTCCGGCGACGGCCACTGCCTGGCGGCGATCGGCGAGCCGAAGGACGCGGACAAGTCCGCGCCGTACGCGCTGGTGGCCACCAAGGGCTCGGACCTCACCTACCTCAAGTTCGATGAGCTCAAGACGGAGGTCTCCGAGGCGGATGTCTCCGGCGAGCCGTACACCTCCGACAAGCCGTACCGCGCCGCCGCGTACTCCGACCGCGGCGTCTACCGGCCCGGCGAGAAGGTGCACCTGGCGGCCGTCCTCCGCGACGCTGCCAACGCCGCGCCGCCGGAGGGCATGCCGGTGGTGGCCCAGATCACCGACCCGCGGTCGAGCACCTTCAAGAAGGTGACGCTGAAGACCAACCCCGCCGGGATGGTCTCCTACGACGTGCAGCTGCCGCCCTTCGCCCCCACCGGCCACTACACGCTGGCCGTGGAGGTGGCCGGGAAGCAGGCGTCCACCTACGACTTCCAGGTGGAGGAGTTCGTCCCCGAGCGGATGAAGGTGGACGCCGCGTTCACCCGGCCCGGCGCGCTCTTCGCCGAGGAGGTCCCGGCGAAGATCACCGCGCGCTACCTGTTCGGCGGCGTCCCCGCCAAGCACAAGGTGGAGCTGACCTGCGCGCTGGAGCCGGCGGCGTTCAAGCCGAAGGAGAACGCCCAGCTCACCTACGGCCCGTGGGCGGCGGCCGGCAAGACCCGGCAGGGCGTGACGCTGGGGCAGCGGGAGTCGGAGCTGGACGCGCAGGGGCAGGCCGCCCTCATCTGCCCGCATGACCTGTCGCCGCGGGCCGTGCTGGAGGGGCCGGCGAAGCTGGTGGCCAGCGCCGCGGTGTTCGAGGCCGGCTCCGGCCGCACCACGGTGGGCAAGGCGTCGCTCATGGTCCACCCCGACAAGTTCTACGTGGGCGTGACCACCAGCGCGACCAAGGGCAAGGCCGGCCAACCCATCCCGGTGACCGGCGCGGTGGTGGACTGGAACGGCGCGCCCATCACCACCGTGGGCAAGGTCACCGTGGAGCTGGTCCGCCTCGACGAGGATTACGGCTGGTACTACGACGAGGACGAGGGCCGCGGGACGTACCAGGTCAGCCTGCGGCCGGTGCAGGAGTCGTCCACCACGGTGAAGGTGGAGAACGGCCGCTTCACCGTCACCCTCACCCCGCAGCAGGAGTCCTCCGGGTTCCTGGTGCGCGCGCGCGCCGGCAAGGCCAGGAGCGAGCTGCACCTCGACGGCGACGGGCACTACTGGGGCGAGTGGGACGAGTACGGCAACCGCCATACGGTGGAGCGCACCCCGCGCCCCGCCCGCCCGACCTGGGTCGCGCTGGAGGCGCCGCCGAGGGTGAAGGTGGGCGAGGACGTGACGGTCCATCTCAAGTCGCCCTTCAAGGGGCGGGCGCTGTTCACGGTGGAGACCAACCAGGTCCTCAAGAGCGAGTGGCGCGACGTGCCCGCCGGGGACGCCACCTGGACCTTCTCCGTGGAGAAGCTGGTCCCCAACGTCTACGTCACCGCGCTGGTGGTGAAGGACCCGCACCTGGACTCGAAGGAGGCGTTCATGCCGGACCGCGCGTTCGGCCTGCGCTCGATCCAGGTGGATCCAGTGGAGCTCCGGCACACCGTGAAGCTGGAGGTGCCGTCGGAGATCCGCAGCCGCGCCAAGCTCACCGTGAAGCTGGACACCGGCGAGAAGGAGGACGGCGCGTTCGCCACCATCGCCGTGGTGGACGAGGGCATCCTCCAGCTCACCAGCTTCAAGACGCCCGCGCCGCTGGACCAGCTGTTCGCGGCGCGCGCGCTGGGGGTGGAGACCTACGAGACGGTGGGCTGGGCGGTGGGGCTGCCGGCCGCGGGCCCGTCGAAGTCCAGCGGCGGCGACGAGGACGAGAGCGGCGGCGGGCAGGCGCCGGGCCGGGTGCAGCCGGTGAAGCCGGTGGCGCTGTGGTCGGGGATCATCCCGATCGGCAAGGACGGCAAGGTGAGCTACACGTTCGAGGTGCCGCAGTACCGCGGCAAGCTCCGGGTGATGGTGGTCACCTCCGCCGGCAAGCGCGTGGGCAGCGCCGAGGCGAGCGTGGTGGTGAAGGACCCCATCGTGCTGCAGACCACCATGCCGCGTTTCCTGGTGGCCGGGGACGAGGTGCAGATCCCGGTCTTCCTCACCAACCTCTCCGGCCAGAAGCAGGAGGTGCACCTCTCGCTGCAGGCGGAGATGCTGCCGGTGCCCGGGCTGGTGGCGGCGCCGGACGAGCCCAGCCCGCTCAAGCTGCTCGGGCGGAGCGAGGCCACGGTGGTGATCGCCGACGGGGCCTCCAGCACGTCGGTGTTCCAGGCGAAGGCGGTGCGGCCCACGGGCGCGGCGAAATTGAAGGTGACGGCGAAGGCGGGGAGCCTGGAGGTGCGCGACGAGGCGGACGTGCCGTTCGTCCCCGCCGGGCCGCGCGAGCGGAGGCTGGAGCAGATCGAGCTCACCGCGGGGACGCTGGACCTGACCCCGCACCTCAAGGGGTGGATGCCCACCAGCGAGGACTCCACCTTCTGGGTGACGGCCAACCCGTACGGGCAGGCCTTCGACCACCTCAAGCACCTCGTCCATTACCCCTATGGGTGAATCGAGCAGACCTCGTCGGGTACGAGGCCACTGCTGTTCGTTGCGAACTTGCTGTCGAACGTGGATCCGACCCTCGTGGCGAAGGACAAGCTCGAGGACATGGTGATGTCAGGCGTGAACCGGCTTCTGGCGATGCAGACGCCCTCCGGAGGCTTCGGGGTGTGGCCGGGGGAGACCCAGCCGGTGCCGTGGGGCACCGCGTACGTGACGCACACGTTGATCGACGCCCAGCGGCAAGGCTTCACCGTGCCGCAGGAGAAGATCGACGCCGCCGTCTCGTACCTGGAGGGCGAGCTCACCAAGCTGGAGCGCGGTGAGTCCGTGAGCAACGAGTTCAAGTACGGGCTGACGCCCAGCCAGTGGGAGCCGTACGTGCACTTCGTGGCCGCGCTGGCCGGCAAGCCCCACAAGGCGCGCGCGCTGAAGGTGATCGAGGGCTACAAGCTGAACGAGACCGGCGAGCGCGTCGAGCAGCGCTACCTGCTGGCGGCCGCGCTCTACCTGGCGGGCGACCGGCGGTACGAGGCGGAGCTGAAGAAGCCGGACCTCTCGGCGGTGACCGACCAGCGGTCCTGGGGCTGGGACTACTACTCGGACCTGCGCCGGCGCGGGATGGCGCTCAACGTCTTCCAGGACCTGTTCAAGAACGACCCCGCGGGCGAACCGCTGGCGCAGCTGGTGGCGGACAACCTCCGCAAGCAGCAGAGCGAATGGTTCTCCACCCAGGAGCTGTCCTGGGGCGTCTCCGGCCTGGGCAAGCGCGTGGCCGGCCAGCCGTCGGCCTTCGGCTCCACGGCGCTCACCGCCAACGGCAAGGCCATCCCGCCCGCGCCACAACCCAAGGGCGCCAAGACCAGCGACAAGAGCTGGGCGCTGGCGCGCGCCAGCGAGTACAAGACGCTCACCCTGGAGGCGCCGAAGGTGGACCAGGGCCACCTCTACCTGATGCTCTCCAGCCAGGGCGTGCGCCAGGGCGGCGACTACAAGCTCGGCGGCGAGGGGCTCTCGGTGGACCGCCACTACCGCACCATCGACGGCCAGGAGATCGGGCTCACCGCCGGCTCGCACAAGCTGGGCGACCTGGTGTTCGTGGAGCTGACCATCAAGAACACCCGCCACGAACGGATCACCAACATCGCGCTGGTGGACCGGTTCCCGGCCGGCTGGGAGATCGAGAATCCCCGGCTGGGGCGCGGGGTGCAGGCCACCTGGGTGAACGCCGAGGAGCAGTGGCCGCTGGACTACATGAACGTCCGCGACGACCGGTTGGAGGTGTTCGGCAGCCTCGACGCGGGCCAGGAGAAGACGGTGGTCTACACGCTGCGCGCGGTCACCGCGGGGAAGTTCACCATCCCGCCGGTGGAGGCGGAGGCGATGTACGACCCCCGCGTCTGGGCGCGCGACGAGGGCGGCACGGTGGTGATCGCCGGGCCGTGGAAGGAAAACCTCCTCTAGGCCATGGCGGCGCGGAGGTCAGCTCGGCGGCTGCGGGCGCTGGGAGCGGCCCTGCTCCTGGCGGTGGTGGCGGAGCGCCTGGTGCCGCTGCCGGACCGGCTCTCGCAGCCGGGTTCGGCGGTGGTGGAGCTGAGGGATGGGAGCTACGCGCACGTCTTCCTCTCCTCGGACGAGCGGTGGCGGATCGCCATCCCGCGCGCGGAGGTGGACCCGGCGTACGTCGCCGCGCTGGTCCGCTTCGAGGACCGCCGCTTCTGGATCCACCCCGGCGTTGACCCGCTGGCGGTGGCGCGGGCCGCCGTCCAGAACGCGCGGGCGATGGAGGTGGTGAGCGGCGGCTCCACCCTCACGCTCCAGTTGGTGCGCGTGCTGGAGCCGCGGCCGCGCACGCTGGCCTCCAAGGCGGTGGAGTCGCTGCGGGCGTTCCAGTTGGAGCTGCGGATGTCCAAGAAGGAGATCCTGGAGGCGTACCTGCAGTTCGCGCCGTACGGGCGGAACGTGGAGGGCGTGGAGGCCGCGTCGCTGGCGTACTTCGGCCACACCGCGCGCGCCCTCTCCCCCGCGGAGATCGCCACCCTGCTGGCGATCCCCCAGGACCCGACGAAGCGCGGGCCCTCGCCCGCCAACGCGGCGAGGCTGAAGGCGGCGCGGGACTCCATCGCCGCGCGCTTGCTGGAGGCGGGCGCGCTGCCGGCGCACGGCGGCGCCAGGAACCCGGCAACACCGGATCGCTCCGCCGGCGACGACGAGGCTGCCGCGGCGCGCGCCAGCGCCCAGGGCGCGGCCCACCCCGCCGATGACGATGCGGCGCGTAGCGCCAAGGGCGAAGCGCTGGCGGAGATCGCGGGGACGCCGGTGCCCGAGGGCGCGCGGCCGTTCCCGAAGATGGCGCCGCACGCCGCGCGGTGGCTCCTGGCGCAGGTGCCCATCGGGCAGCTCCGGGTCCGCACTACGCTGGACGCCGGCACCCAGCGCGTCGCCCAGCAGGTGGCCTCCCGCGCGGCATCCACTGCCGGGGAGAAGGGCATCCACAACGCGGCGCTGGTGGTGCTGGACCACGCCACCGGCGAGGTGCGCGCCCTGGTGGGCAACCTGGACTTCTTCGACCAGGCGCACGCCGGGCAGGTCGCCGCCTTCGACTGCGCGCGCTCCACCGGCTCCGCGCTCAAGCCGTTCCTGTTCGCGCTGGCGGTGGACGACGGCCAGGTGCTGCCCGACACGCTGGTGGCGGACGTGCCCACCCAGTTCGGCACCTACGCGCCCAAGAACTACGACGGGACGTACTCCGGGATGGTGCGGCTGGAGGACGCGCTCACCGCGTCGCTCAACGTCCCCTTCGTGCGGCTGCTGGACCAGGTCGGCGTGGAGCGCTTCACCGCGCTGCTGCGCGCGATGGGGACCACCTCGCTCCGGCACGAGCCGGGGTACTACGGGCTCTCGGCCATCGTGGGCGGGATGGAGCTGACCCCGCTGGAGATGGCCGGGCTGTACGCCACGCTGGCCGAGGACGGCGAGCTGCGGGTGCCGCGCCTGGTCCCCGCGGACAAGGACGAGAAACGCGCGCCGCCCCAGCAGGTGTTCTCGCGCGGGGCGGCGTTCCTCACCAGGAAGGCGCTGGCGCGGCGGAACCGGCCGGACTTCCCGGACGAGCGGCGGCTGACCGGGATGCTGGTGCCCATCCACTGGAAGACGGGGACCAGCTTCGGCCACCGCGACGCGTGGGCGGCCGGCTCCGGGCCCACGCTCACGGCCGTGGTCTGGATGGGGAACCTGGACAACTCGCCGGCGGTGGGGCTGGTGGGCGCCTCCGCCGCGGGGCCCGTGCTGTTCGACCTGCTGGAGGCCGCGGAGCCGCGCGGCGCGCGACCGCCGGCGGAGCTGCCGCCCCCGGAGCTGCGGCAGGTGGAGGTGTGCGCCCTCTCCGGGCAGATCGCCACCGACGCGTGCCCGGCGAAGAAGTGGGCCTGGGCGCGCTCGGACCGGGTGCCCACCGGCCGCTGCCCGTACCACGTGAAGGTGGACGTGGAGGACGAGACGGGCCTGGCGCTGAACGCGTCGTGCCGCGCGGGGCGCTCGTACACGCCCACCTCGTTCGTCGTCTGGCCCGCGGACGTGCGGCGGTGGATGCGGACCGAACGCGCCGCGGTGGCGGAGGTCCCCTCGCCCGCCCCGGGGTGCCAGGTGAACGCGAAGGAGGCGCCGCGGCTGGTCCACCCGCCCGCGGGCCAGGGCATCGTGCTGCTGCCGGGGCTGCCGGCGGAGAAGCAGCAGGTCCCGCTGCAGGCGGACGGCTCCGGCGAGCGGCTCTCCTGGTTCGTGGACGGCGAGTTCGTCGGCGCGCACCCCACCTACGAGCGCGTGTGGTGGACGCCCACGCGCGGCGAGCACGAGGTGATGGTGGTGGACGAGTCTGGCCTCTCCGCGCGCCGCGCCCTGCGGGTGCGCTGAAGGGAAGCAACATCCGGTCGCCCGCGACCGATGATCAGGATTGGTGTCCCGCGCCTCGCGCACCCCCGTGCGCGCCGGCGCTCCATCCTCCTCCCAACCGCCGAGAAACCCCGGTGCGCCCGCCCCGCGAGCGCCGGCCGGGAGCGGTGTCTCCGCGATACATGTCTCAAAACATGAGACAGCATATGAAATCATCCTGACAACAAGAATCACTCCTCCCACGAAAACCCACACAGAAGCTCGCAGCCCTTCAGTGGGACCGGAGATCGAAAACATGACCGTGCAGATTCGCAGACCAGGGGATTCGTTCGCGTTCGCCACCGCCTCCGCCTCGGGCGGGACGGCCGTCGCCACCGCCGCCTCTTCCGGAGGGACGGCCGTCGCCCGGGCAGGAAATGGCTATGGGGTGCAGTCCGCGTTCGACGCGGGCCGGGCCCTCCCGGCGCCCGTGTCGTCCCCCACCCCCGCCCCTCAGGCGCCCGCGCCGCAGGCTCCGCCGAAGAAGAAGAAGCACAAGAAGAAGGGGTTCTTCAAGAAGCTGGGCGACGGCATCAAGAAGATCGCCAAGAAGGTGGCCCCCATCGTCAAGAAGGCCCTGCCGGTGGTGGGCGCGGTGCTGGCCCCGTTCACCGGGGGCGCGTCGCTGATCGCGTCGAACGTGGCGGGCGCGGCGTTGAACGTGGCGGACGCGGTGAAGAACAAGGACTGGCTGGGCGTGGCCAAGGGCGTGCTGGGCGGCGTCACCGGGGTGATCGGCGGAGCGGCGCAAGCGGGCGGCGCCATCGGGCAGATCGCGACCGGCAAGGTGGCCCAGACCATCGGCGACGTGGCCAACGTGGCGTCCCGCGGGATCGACGTGGTGCGCGGCGGCATCGAGGCGGCGAAGGACGGCAACCCGGGCGGCGTCATCCAGGCCATCGGCAAGGGCCTGGGCACCGTGTCCGGCCTCTTCGGCGGCGCGGGCGACACGCTCAAGGAGTGGGGCGGCAAGGTCGAGCAGGCCGGCAACGCGGTGCTCTACGGCCAGCAGGCGGTGGAGGCCGTGAAGGGCGGCGACTGGGGCCAGGCGCTCAAGAGCGGCATGGACGTCTTCAACAGCATCAAGAGCATCTTCGGCTAGAGGCCGGAGGCTCGCAGTTCAAGCGCGTGAGGCCGGGGTAGGACGGCCTCACCCTCGGCGTCGGCGCGAGTGCCCCCGCGCCGGCGCCGACCCATTTCCGGCGCCGGCAGGACACGGCCGCCGCCTGGCAGGGGGCTTCGCTCCGGCGCCGGCCGATGTTCCGGCGTCAGCGGGGCCGCTTCGACTCCTGGAAGGTGGCGGTGAGCTTCACCGGCTTCCCGTCGCGCAGCACGGTGGCGCTGACCGTCTGGCCCGGCTTGGACGCGTTGAGCGCGTACATCAGGTCCTCCACCCCGCCGATGTCGTGGGTGCCGAGCTGGACGAGGATGTCGCCGCGCCGCATGCCGGCCTGGTCCGCGCCGCCGCCGGGTCGCACCCCGGCGAGCAGCACGCCCTTCTGCCCGTTCGGCGGGCCCGCGTAGTCGGGGATGGTGCCCAGCGACGCGTTGAACGACCGCATGTCGCCCGTGGGCGCCGGGGCCGGGACCTGCCGGTAGGTGAGCGCCACCTTCGGCCCCAGCGCCAGCGCCACGCCCGCCGCCGCCTTCACCACCTGCGCGATGCCGGTGGCGTTGATCCGGTCCGCCGAGTCGGACGGCTTGTGGTAGTCGAAGTGCGCGCCGGTGAAGAAGTGGAGCACCGGCACGCCGGCCGCGTAGAAGGGCGTCTGGTCGCTGGGGCCGTACCCGTCCCCGCTGGCCGAGCACTCCAGGCCCGCCCCTTCGCACGCCGCGGCCACCAGCGGCGCCCACTCGGCGGCGGAGTCGGCGCCCAGCACGCTGAGCTTGTTCGCGCGCAGCCGCCCCACCATGTCGAAGTTCAGCATCGCCGCCACGCTCTTCATTCCCTTGTCGCCCATCGTCCGCGTGAAGTGCGTGGACCCCAGCACGCCCTCCTCCTCGCCGGAGAACGCCACCGCCACCACGTCCCGCGAGAGCTTCTCCGGCGACTCGGCCAGCCGGCGCACCGTCTCCAGCAGCGCCGCGGTGCCCGACGCGTTGTCGTCCGCGCCCAGGTGCGGCTCGCTCTTGTCGGGCGCGAGCGAGTTGGGGCCGCCCATCCCCAGGTGGTCGTAGTGCGCGCCGATCACCAGCGCCCGCCCGTCCGCCTTCTCGCCCTTCGCCTCCAGCCGCCCCACCACGTTGAACGCCTCCGCCTGCTCGAAGCGGAGCCCCACCTTCACCTCCCCGCCGACCGGCTTGCCCGCCTCCAGCGCCGCCATCACCGGCTCCAGCGCGGAGCGCTTCACCATCACCACCGGCAGCCCGGCGTCGCCGAAGCCCTGGGGGCGGAGCGAGGGGAAGGCGGCCTCGGACGGCGGCTGCCAGTCGGCCGGCTTGGGAGACGGCGGGACCGGCCAGTCCACCACCACCACCGCCTTCGCCCCGCGCTCGCGCGCCAGCCAGACCTTCTGGCGGAGGTCGCCGTGCCGCCGCTGCAGCTCGGGGGACGACAGCTCCGGCCGGTCGGGCACGAAGCGGCGCAGCACGGCGATCTTCCCCTTCAGGTCGACGCCCTTGTAGTCGTCGATCTGGAGGTCCGGCAGCACCAGCCCGTAGCCCACCAGCCGCATCGGCGCCTTCACCCGCCCCTGCCCGGAGAACCCCATGGCGGTGAACGCGTCCGCGGGCAGGGCGGCCTTGCCGGCGACCACCTTCGACTCCGGGAGCAGCTCCACCTTCGTCGTCACCTTGAACGCCTGCCGGTAGGTGCCGCCGTCGCCCGCGGGCTTCAGCCCCAGCGCCTGGAAGCGCTGCTCCAGGTACGCGCCCGCGGCGGCCAGCCCCGGGGTGCCGATGCCGCGCCCCTCGCGCGCCGGGTCGGCGAGGTACGCGACGTCCGCCAGCACGCGGTCCGCCGGCTGCTGCGCGGCGGGCGCGGGGCCGTGGCGGAAGCGGGCCAGGAAGACGTTGGTGTCGTGCTCGCCGGGCGCGGTGGCGCGGTTGGAGGAGAACGCCAGCCACTGCCCGTCGGGCGAAAACATGGGGAAGCCGTCGAAGCCGGGCGCGGTGGTGATCCGCTCCAGCCCGGTGCCGTTGACGTTCACCGCCCAGAGGTCGAACTCGCGGCCCTTGGGGTCGGCCCAGTTGGAGGAGAAGATGATCCGCTCGCCGTCCGGGAAGAAGTAGGGCGCGAAGGAGGCGCCGCCCAGGTCGGTCACCTGCCGGGGCTCCGTCCCGTCCGCGTTCGCCACCCACAGCTCCAGCTTCCCCGGCTTCACCAGGTTCTTCGCCAGCAGCGCGCGGTACTCGTCCAGCTCCGGGCCGGGCTTCGGGCGCGACGCGCGCCAGACGATCTTCGAGCAGTCGCGGCTGAAGAACGCGCCGCCGTCGTAGCCGGGCGTCGAGGTGATCCGGCGCACGTTCTTCCCGTCCGCGTCCATCCGGTACAGGTCGAGGTCGCCGTCGCGCACCGAGGTGAAGATCAGAGACCCATCCTTCGGGCAGACCGTGGTCTCCGCGTCGTAGCCGGGCGCGTCGGTGAGGCGGCGGACGTTGGTGCCGTCCGCGTTCGCCCGGAAGACGTCGTAGGTGGGGTGGAGCGGCCAGACGTAGCCCATGCTGTGGTCCAGCCGCGGCGGGCAGGCGGCGCCGCCGAGCTGCGTAGAGGAGTAGACCACCTCCTTGTCGCCCAGAAGGAAGTGCGAGCACGTGGTGACGCCCTGCCCGTTGGAGATGGGCACCAGGCGAGGCGGATCCTCGGCGACGGACAGCGAGTAGATCCGGTCGCACGGGACGCCCCCCTGGTGCGACTGCAGCGAGAGCTTCTTCCCGTCGAACGACCAGTAGGCCTCCGCGTTCTCCCCGCTGAAGGTCAGCTGGCGGAGCCCGGAGAGGTGGTCCTCGTCGGGAAACAGGCGAGGCGGGGGGGCGGCGGGGGGCGCGCCGGACGCGGCGGCCGCCAGCAGGGACAGGAGGAGCGCAGGCGTTCTCACGACCTGCGCACCTAGCAATACCGGCCCCCGGCCGCCAGCGGAGGCGTGCGGAGCCTGGAGAAACCCGAAAATCCAGCGTGGTTGGTACTTTCCGTTTAAACTCAGAATCTGTTATAATTTCATTGTTTCACAATCGCTGTTCGCTTGTTTCACATGAGGGAAGCAACTATGCGCAATCACTTCTGGTTCCATCTCCTCCTTGCCGGGACCCTGGTTGGCTGTGGCCAGGGGTCGGGAGAGCTCGGCCAGAGTCAGCAGGGCATCAGCACCCACCGCCGCTTCGTCTTCGTCCACGGAGCGTGGCAAGGCGGATGGGTGTGGGACGGCGTTGCACAACGGCTTCGCGAGGACGGAGAGACGGTGTCACAGGTGACCCTCCCGGCGCATGACGGCGATTCCCTCGCCCCCAATGCCGCGACCCTCGACGCGTACCTCCAGCGGGTCTCCGAGGTGGTCCACGACGGCGGCTCGCTCCCGGTCCACCTCGTGGGGCACAGCCTGGGCGGGTTGGTCATCTCCCAGTACGCCGAACAGGACCCCACCGCGGTCCAGGACCTGATCTACGTGGCGGGCTTGCTGCCGCAGAACGGCCAGAGCGTCCTCGACATGGTCTCGCTGGACCCGTATTCGCAGCTGGGGGCGAACATGGTGGTGGACTTCGGCACGATGACCGCGGACCTGCCGCTCTCGGCGCTGGGCCCGGTGCTGTGCGCGGACTGCAGCGCGAACCAGCTGGCCCCGCTCAGGACCCGCCACCACGTGGAGCCGCTCATCCCGGCCCTGACCCCGGTGCGCCTGGGGGACAACTTCGCCTCGGTGCCCAAGAAGTACCTGTTCACGCTCGACGACCAGACCATCTCGTACCCGGCGCAGCAGTACATGGCGTCGTCCGTGCCCATGGTCCGGACCGCGACCGTCCGGACGGCCCACCAGCCCATGCTTTCGGCGCCGGGACGGCTCACGGGCGCGCTGCAAGAGCTGGCGAGGTGATAGACGGCGCGGGATGCGCGCGCTCCTGCGGCTGACCTTCGCGATGTCCGTGGTGACCGGTGGCCTCGCCGCCGCCGGTCCGGTGAAGCACCCCGACCCTGGCGGCGCCGCCCGCCAGTGCCAGAAGGCCCTGCAGGCCGCGGCCGCCGCCGGGTTGAAGGGCGAGGCGCTGATGCGCGCGATGCTGGAGGGCTGCCAGACGCTCCCCGCCGAACCCGCCTGCCGGAAGGCCTACGAGCAGGCGGCGAAGGCGGAGCGGAAGGACATCTTCCCGACGCTGATCAACGGGTGCCGCGCGGCGTACTGCCCGTCGTTCCAGGAGCCGGTCCCCGCGCTCTGCCACGCGGACCTGGCGAAGGAGACGCCGGACGCGCTGCTGCAGGACTGGTCGGAGCTCACCCTGGCGGTGATGAAGCAGGACCTGGGCGGCGCGCTGCCGGTCGAGCTCTCGGAGGCGATGCACGCGACCGTCGACGGGATGCGCGCGGGCTCGAGTGCGCCGGTCATCGTGCAGATCGGCCTCGCCGGGAGCGGCTTGATCCTGTCCGTGGTCAACGGCCGCGGCCCCGCGGTCCGGCAGTGGCGCACGGAAGAGGAGCCGGACGCCAAGGCGCTGGGCGAGCTCAAGGCCACGGTGAAGAAGCTGGCGCCGGGCGGGGGCACCGTGCAGTTCGTCGTCGCCTCCGAGGTGAAGTACCGGTCCCTGAAGGCGGTGACGAAGGTGCTGGCGCCCGAGGGGTACCAGCTTCGGGTCGGCGTCGTGCCCAGTCCGGAACCCCAGCCCCATCCATAGGGTTGCATCGGGGCGGGCGCGCCCTTATCCACGCATTGCGTCACGCATGCCCCCCGCTCGACTCCCGGAAGACTTCGCCGCCCAGCTCGCCGAGGCCCGGCGCGCGCACGCGCTGCCCCAGCACCTCCGGCCGGCGGTGAAGGTCTTCGGAGATCGGGCGCTGGCGCTGCTGTTTCCGCACTTCTTCTCGGAGGGGACGGGCGACCCGACCCTCGAGGGCGTGGAGGCGGACGCGGCGGCGCTGGCGGTCTCGCTCCAGCGGTTGCTGTCGTCGATGGAGTCGTGCGCGGAGGTGCCGCACGACGAGGTGCCGGCGCGGTTGCTGGCCGCCCTGCCCGGCGTGCACGCGCTGCTCCGCTCGGACGCCGAGGCGATCTTCCACGGCGACCCGGCGGCGAGGTCGCTGGACGAGGTCATCCTCACGTATCCGGGCTTCCACGCCATCGCGCTGCACCGGGTGGGGCACGCGCTGCACGGGATGGGGGTGCCGCTGGTGCCGCGCCTGCTGGGCGAGTACGCGCACTCCAAGACGGGGGTGGACATCCACCCGGGCGCGCAGATCGGCCGGAGCTTCTTCATCGACCACGGCACCGGCGTCGTCATCGGCGAGACGGCGGTGATCGGAAACGGGGTGAAGCTGTACCAGGGCGTGACCCTGGGCGCGCTGGTGGTGGAGAAGGGGCTGGGGCGGCAGAAGCGGCACCCGACCATCGAGGACAACGTGGTCGTCTACTCCAACGCCACCATCCTCGGCGGAGACACGGTGATCGGCCACGACTCGGTGATCGGCGGCAACGCGTGGATCACCCACAGCGTGCCGCCCTTCTCCATCGTCAGCCACGAGTCCGAGGTGAAGCTGCAGAAGACGCGGCGGCCGGACGACGTCGACTTCCACATCTAGATCGAGAGCGAGGAGAGCCGCATGCGCGCGCAGTCCGTCCTGGAGACCATCGGCAACACGCCGCACGTCCGCGTCCGGCGCCTGTTCGGCGAGGCGGAGGTGTGGATCAAGCTGGAGCGCGCCAACCCCGGCGGCAGCATCAAGGACCGCATCGCGCTGGCGATGATCGAGGACGCGGAGGGGAAGGGGGTGCTGAAGCCCGGCAACACCATCATCGAGCCGACGAGCGGGAACACCGGCGTCGGGCTGGCGATGGTGGCGGCGGTGAAGGGGTATCCGATCATCCTGGTCATGCCGGAGTCGATGAGCGTGGAGCGGCGGCGGCTGATGGCCGCGTTCGGGGCGAGGTTCGAGCTGACGCCGAGGGCGGAGGGGATGAAGGGGTCCATCGCGCGGGCGCAGCAGCTGCAGAAGGAGATCCCCGGGTCGTGGATCCCGCAGCAGTTCGACAACCCGGCGAACGTGGCGGTCCATACGCGGACCACGGCGCAGGAGATCCTGAGGGACTTCCCGGAGGGGATCGACGCGCTGATCACCGGCGTCGGCACCGGTGGGCACATCACCGGGTGCGGGGAGATGCTGAAGAAGCAGTGGCCGAAGCTGAAGGTGTTCGCGGTGGAGCCGGCGAAGTCGCCGGTGATCTCCGGAGGGGCGCACCAGGCGCACCCCATCCAGGGGATCGGAGCGGGGTTCATCCCGGGCAACCTGCACAAGGAGGTGCTGGACGGGGTGGTGCTGGTGGATGAGAAGGACGCGTTCGAGTACGCGCGCCGGGCGGCGAAGGAGGAGGGGCTGTTCGTGGGGATCTCGTCGGGCGCGGCGCTGGCGGCGGTGGCGCAGAAGCTGCCGGAGCTGCCCAAGGGGAGCCGCGTGCTGACGTTCTGCTACGACACCGGGGAACGGTACCTGTCCATCGAGAACCTGTTCTAGCGGGGTCGGCTACAGTCCTCCGGCACGCGCGTCGCAACGTCGCGCCGAGATGATGGATTCTGCCGCCGAGCAGCCGGCCGTTGGCGATGTGGACCGCGCGCGGTCGCGGCTCGACGTCCTCGTCTGGCGAGGCAAGGTGGCCGCGCATGGCGCGGCGAGGCTGGCGCGGTGGGCGGTGCAGGCGGCGTCGTTTCCGCCACCGGAGCTGGCGCCCGCGACCGGTTTTGATCACGAGCTGTACCGGGCGGAGGTGCGCGTCCTGAGAGCGGATGGTGGCGCCGACCCGAGGCTGGAGTCGGGGAAGCACGTCAACGTGAGGTTGGCGGCGCCCGCGTTCGACGGGTTGCTGGTGACGCCGGAGCGGCCGCTGTCCTTCTGGAGGGTGCTGGGGAGGGTGACGGAGGCGGCGGGGTACCGGCACGGGATGGAGCTGCGGGGCGGGTGCGTGGTGCCGAGCCTGGGGGGTGGGTTGTGCTTGCTGTCGAACGCCCTGTTCGAGATGGCGGCCAGGTTGGGGTGGCACATCCTGGAGCGGCACGGGCACACGGTGGAGGCGGCGCCGGCGCCGGGGGCGCTGTGGGGAATGGATGCGACGGTGCTGTGGCCGTACGTGGATCTGCGGGTGGCGCCGAGGGCCGGGCGGGCGCGGCTGGAGGTGGCGGTGCGCGGGGGCGCGCTGTGGTTGGCGGCGCACGGTGAGCGGCCGGCGGCGGAGGCGAGCGCGCTGGAGGCGATCGACGAGGGGAGCGAGTCGAGCGGGGGTGAGGTGTTCCGGCGGAACCGGATCTTCCGGAGGGTGACAGCGAGGGAGACGGGGGAGGTGGTGGAGGAGGCGGTGATCGCGGTCAACCGGAAGCGGTTGCTCGCGGCGGCGGAGGTGGGGAGGAGTTGCCTGACCTGCGAACGGCGGGACTGTCACATGCGGGTGGCGGAGGTGAGGTGATCTTCATCGTCGCGCCCGAGCCGGCGGATTGGCTTGGGCCCACCATGGAGGTGGCGGCCGCGTGCGGGCCGGTGTCGGTGTTCGCGCCATGGGCGATCGGGGTGCCGGCGCCTGGGGTGTTGCCGGCGCGGGTGCGCGGGGCCTGGAAGCGGCGGCAGATGGAGACGATCGCCGGCGCGCCCGTTCGGGCGGGGTGGTTGGGCGCGGACCTCGCGCTGCGCGCGTGGGCGCGGTCGCGGACGGATCGATTGATGACGGCGCGATTCCTGCGCCGCCAGGCGGTGGACGTGTTGGCAGCTCGGGCCGTGGTTGAGATCCTTGGCGCGCGAAGCGCGCCGCCTCACATGAGGCCGCCGCGCGCGCCACCAACTCACGCGCCGCACGCGCCACCAACTCACGCGCCGCACGCGCCACCAACTCACGCGCCGCACGCGCCACCAACTCACGCGCCGCACG